>NZ_WBKT01000003.1 GCF_008868175.1 Micromonospora sp. AMSO31t | reverse complement strand
TGCCCGGCCGGCCGGGGCGGGGGAGTCGGCGGGCGGGCGAGGGCGCACCATGCGGACGGGCAGAGGTTGCTCCCGGGCGGCCCGGAAGGCGCCCGGGCTGACCCCCACCTCGCGGGTGAAGAAGCGACCGAAGTTGGTCGGCTCGGGAAAGCCGAGCCGCCGGCCGATCCGGGCGATCGGCTCGTCGGTGGCGGCGAGCAGCCGGCTGGCCTGCAACGCCACCCGCTCGTCGATCACCTGCTTGGCGCTGCGGCCGGTCACCGCCAGGCAGGCCCGGGTCAGGGTACGCACCGAGCAGCCGAGCTGGGCGGCGTAGTCCTCCACGCGGCGGGTGTGCCGGTAGCCGCGCTCCACCTTCCGGCACAGCCGCCGGAAGGTCTCCGTCTCGGCCCGCGGCGCCGGCCGGTCCTGCCCGGCGCCGGGCAGCAGGCTCAGTCGCAGCAGCAGCACGGCGAGCTGGTGGCGCAGCAGCGCCGCCGCGGCGGGCACACCGGCGTGCCGGTCGGCGTCCACGGCCAGCTGGGTCACCTCACTGATCACCGCGTCCTCGTCCTCGCCGGCGAGCTGCCGGTACGCCGGCACCGCGTCCGGGTCGACCTCCAGGCCGCGCAGCGTCTCCGGACCCCACCGCACCACCGTCGCGTCGAGCTGCGGGCCGAGGCAGCGCAGCACCTGACCGGGGCGGGCGCGCAGCAGCGTGCCCGGCCGGCAGGGCAGCGCGCGGAAGTCCAGCTCGGCGGTGCCGTGACCGTGCGTGACCAGGATCAGCAGGTCGATGTCGAGCAGGACCGGCCGGGACCAGCCGGGCGCGGGCGCCAGGTCGGCGAGCGCACCGGTGACGATCTCGTCGGCCTCGACAGGAGGCACCGACAGGTCGGGGAGGGTGGCCGGGGAGGGCTGACCGGTAGTGACCATCGTCCCGACGGTAACCGCCCGGCGCGCACGTTGCATCTCGACGGTTTCCGCCGGCCTTGTCGGCACTGACCGGGGACGGTTAGGTTACCGATCGGTAGCGCCCGGGTCGCCCGACCGACCCGTGGCCCCGCATACCGGCGATGGGATGGGCATGACGGATCTGTTCTCGGTCGAAGGCAAGACGGTGCTGGTCACCGGCGGCTCACGGGGGATCGGCCTGATGATCGCCCGGGGCTTCGTGCGGGCCGGCGCCCGGGTCATCATCTCCTCGCGCAAGGCCGACGTGTGCGAGACCGTGGCCAAGGAACTCGCCGCCGAGGGGCACTGCGAGGCCATCCCCGCCGACCTCGGCCACGACGACGGCGCACTCGGGCTGGCGCAGGCCGTGCGGGACCGCACCGACCGGCTCGACGTGCTGGTCAACAACGCCGGCGCCACCTGGGGCGCGCCGCTGGAGGCGTACCCGGAGGCCGCGTTCGACAAGCTGTGGGCGGTCAACGTCAAGGCCGTCTTCCGGCTCACCACCGCGCTGCTGCCCGCGCTGCGCGCGGCGGCGACCCCCGACGACCCGGCCCGCGTGATCAACATCGGCTCGATCGACGGCATCCGGGTGCCCTGGATGGAGGTGTACGCCTACTCGGCGACCAAGGCGGCCGTCCACATGCTCACCCGCAGCCTCGCCCACCAGCTCGCCGGCGAGCAGATCACCGTCAACGCGATCGCGCCGGGGCCGTTCGAGAGCAAGATGATGGCCTTCGCGCTGGACGACCCGGCCTCCCGGTCG
Organism: Micromonospora sp. AMSO31t; assembly: GCF_008868175.1. GTDB lineage: Bacteria > Actinomycetota > Actinomycetes > Mycobacteriales > Micromonosporaceae > Micromonospora. The sequence continues at coordinate 114,248 of NZ_WBKT01000003.1, read as the reverse complement.
GCCATCGAGCAGCAGGTCCCGCTGGGCCGGATCGGCCGCCCCGACGACATGGCGGGCACCGCCATCTACCTGTCGTCGCGGGCCGGCGCGTACCTGACCGGCGCGGTCATCCCGGTCGACGGTGGGATCACCACGCACGGCTGAGGAACACCCGTGATTTCGACGGCCCGGGGCCGCGCGGACTCGGCAGATCCGCGCGGCCCCGGGTTGCCGTGTCAGCGGCCGGCGAGCAGCCGGTTCACCGCGGTGTCGACGTCCAGGTGCTCGGCCTCGCGGCCGCGCGGGACGACGACGTAGGTCCGGCGCAGGAAGCGCACGAGCACGCTGCGCGGGACCTCGAAGAGGGCGTTGCCGTCCGGCGACGACAGCGCGAGCGCGACGAAGTCGCCGCGCGGGGTGGCCCACGGCCAGACCCGGACATCGCCGATGCCGGCCGGCTCGTCGAGACCGGTGACCAGCAGTTCGCGCGCGAACGACCAGCTCACCGCCTCGCCGCCGGCGGACTCGGCGTGGAACAGGACATGGACCGCATACGGGTCAGCAGGGTCGTAACGCAGACTGGCACGCACCGGCAAGGCGGTGGCGTCAGGCGCGACGAGCCTTAGCGACGTCTCGACCTCTACGGTCGTCGGTCGAATGACACTCATGGACGTTCTCCCCCCGGCACCGCTGCGGAACGCGCGTGTCCCGCTTTTCCCATACTCAGGTGCTGCTCCTGGCTACGCTCCGCCATACGCTGACTTCACCCAGTGGTGGGAAGGGGGTCGGAAAGCCTCCGAGAACATGAAAATTCTTGTAGGATTTCCGCTTCCGCCCGATCCGTCATCCCGCCCGGCAACGGGTGCTTCAGTCGTCGACTTACTCCGGTAACGTCCAGTCCTCAGCAGGGGTGACGGTCCCGGGCGACACTGGGGGTGGAAATGGTCACGAGGGGTTCCTCGGTGGAAACGAGGACCACGGCCGGCCCACCGAAAGGTGCGGCCCGAGCAGCCAAAAGTCGGGGGTACGAGGTGCCTGTCGAAGGGCGTTCCGGGACCGCTCTCGCCGAGCGTCGCCGCGGGGGATGGCGGGGCCGCCTGCACACCACCCTCGAACTCATCCGGGCCAACCCCACCGGCCGGGTGGCCCTCAAGATCTTCATCGGCCTGCTCGGCGCCGTCGTCGTCACCATCGGCCTCGCCCTCATCCCGCTGCCCGGACCCGGCTGGCTGCTGGTGATCGCCGGCCTCGGCGTCTGGGCCGTCGAGTTCCACTGGGCGCGACGGCTGCTCGCCTTCACCCGCCGGCACGTCAACGCCTGGACGCGGTGGGCGACCAGCCGGTCACTGCCCGTGCGCTGCGCCCTGGGCGTCGCCGGGCTGGTGTTCGTGTCGGTCGTGGTGTGGCTGTCGCTCAAGTACAGCCTGGGAATCGACCTCGTGGCACGGGCGCTGCACTACCTCGCGACCCACTGACACCCGGTTTTTGGTCCGCGGTCTCGATCAGGTAGAGTCATCGGCGCTGAGGGCGATTAGCTCAGCGGGAGAGCGCTTCGTTCACACCGAAGAGGTCACTGGTTCGATCCCAGTATCGCCCACCGTAGATATTTGCAGGTTAGAAGCCCGTCACCGGAACTACCGGTAACGGGCTTCTGCCGTCTTGCTCCTTAAATTGGGAGCAGATTGGGAGCAGGGCGCTCGGCTCTGGTGGCCGACCCGGCAGGCGGGCCGACGACTACTACTGGGTGGCAGGCCACACCGCCCCCGCCGACTGATCAGGGAGTCGGACGTAGCGCTACGGGCACCCGCGTGACGAGAGGCCCCGGGCTTAGCTCAGCGGCGATGGCCGTCGGTCCGGTGGCCGCCCACACGCCAGTCCACTCAGCGAGCTCGTGCACCCAGCTCTCAGTGCTCTGCCGAGCCTTGTCTGACCACTTTGACGCGTTCTTTGATGCGAAGTCGTCCAAGAGCACGCGGTCAGCAGCTGTCCATACGGGTGACTTCGTGAGCCACTCTTCTCCCTGTTCGGCGCTGTGGCCGCTGCAGATCAACCACTGGACGAGCAACATCGGGACGTCGGCCCAGGTTCCTTGTCCCGGGCGTTGCGCTCCGTTGTTGTCTAGATTTGGTATCCCAACGGCCACGGCTCCCTAAGGATCAGCATGGACTACGACGACTTCATTGATGCCATGGCAGGGCGTTTAGATGCTCTCCCGCCCCGGCGGAGGGCTGCGGTGTTCTGGCTGGCTGGGACTGCCCTTCGGGCTGGGCTGAGCGATTCTGACGGCGCCGGATGGGGTGGCTGGTTCGACGAGGCGAGCGACCTAGCTCTTAGCTTCATCCTTGATGGGCTTCTCGGGGATAACCTCCAGGGAGTTTGGGAGCAGGCCTCTGTTCCTACCAGGCCGGATGCGCCTCAGCTTCTTCACTCGGTCATCATCTGCCTGAGTAGTCCGCTCGCGATCGCGATCGAGCCAGAGAAGAAGGTAGGTGCCTGGATCGAGCACGCGATGTTCCCGGTGATCCAGAAGGTCTCGCTGGATCTTTTTGGTGACATCGCTTTCCCTGATGATGACGGGCTGGAGCAGGTATTCGCCGACGATCGCGTCCAATCAGCTGCGGATTATTGTGCATCGATGTGCGCCAGGCTGGAGGAGGGTTCGAGGTTGGATCGAGAGATGTTGGACGAAATGCTCGAAGGGGCCGGCGTGTTGAGGGGTGCCAGCGAAGGCAGGCCCTAATCCGACACCGACATGTGCAAGACCGTCGACGGAGAATGCGAGGGACTCGACAATCAATAGCCCCGTCCGGGCGTCGATCGCCGATTGCATGCGATCCCGTGAGAGTTCCTACCGCAGGAGCTGGGCTTCTTATCAGGGATGACCCGCTGGCGCAGGCTGAGGGACTGGAACAACGCCGGAGTGTCGCACCGACTGCACAAGATACTACTGGGCAAGCTGCCCGGGCGCCGGCCCGGCGGCCCGGGAAACCGTGCAGGCCGATCAGCCGCCGGCGGTCCGGCGGCCGAGATTAGGGGAGCGGTTTGGGGGCAGACGGATGCACTGAACGGCGTTGAACATCGTGCAACGGCCCTGAGTGGCATCCAACTGCACCCACCGCGGCCTGCGCGTTCTCGTTTCCGCAGGTCAGCGTCGGAACGGCGCCCTGCTTCACACCGAAGAGGTCACTGGTTCGATCCCAGTATCGCCCACGCAGGTCAAAGGCCATTCCCATTCATTGGGGATGGCCTTTTTGCTGCCCGTACAGCAGTGAAGTACAGCAGTTCGTTCAGCGGCCGAGCGAGTCGCCGAGGCGCTTGAGGGCTTCCCGCGTCGCCTTGGACGAGACCTGGGTGTAGATCTCCATCGTTACGGAGAAGCGGGCGTGCCTCAGCACCTGCATGGCGACTCGCGGATGGACGTCCAGGTCTGCCAGGAGCGTGGCGCAGGTTCTTCTTGCGTCGTGGACGGTGATCGGCTTGACCTTGGCCTTCTCGCATCTCGTTTGCCAGGACCGCTGGAAGTTGCGCGGCTCGATGGGTGTGCCATAGCGGGTGGTGAAGACGAGGCCGGTTTCGTGCCACGCCTTGCCGGCGGTCGCCTCAGCCTCGTCGCGTTGTTGCTGCCTGAGCTTGAGCGCGGTTAGGCAGATGTCGGGCAGGGGAAGAGTGGCGTCGGACGCCTGGGTCTTGGTGTCGCGGTGCAGGAGCTGGCCGCGTACGCGTTGCAGTTGGCGGCCGATGGTCAGCTCTCCAGCGTCGAGGTCAACGTCCTCCCAGGTGAGGCCGAGCTTCAACTACACGTCGACCAGCCTCGGAGGTGGCCTTCGTTCTCGCACTGCGTCAGTTCACGGTCGATAGGAAGCTATTTGGCCGGGTGCGGCTGGTTTGGGTGCGCGGGGGAACAGCCGCCATGAGATCACGTTGGAGGTGGCGACTCCGGTGAGTACGGCGGCGGCCGCGACGGCGACCAGGACCGGGGGGAGCGGGAGCGTCACCAGTGCCAAGATGGCCAGCGTTAGCAGTCCGATCGGTCGGGACCAGGAGACGTGGCTGAAGGTCACGTAGTCGAGCAGGGCCCGCCCAAGCAGGAATACCGCAGGACCGCCGAAGATGACCAAGATCCAGGGGCGCTCGGTGTGGCCGAGCGGGTGCGAGATGATCAGTTCGTCGCCGACGGCGCTGAGGCCGACGCCGGTGACCATGATGAGGTGCGCGTACGACGCCAGTCTGCCGACGTATGCCGGCGACTGTGCCGAGGCGATGGCGACGGCAAGCAGCTCACCGGCCCGGTAGAAGTAGATCTGCCACAGCAGAACGGTGATGGCGAATGACACCAGCAGCGCCGCGGCTCGGTCCCGCTCAAGACCGTATGGGCTGATCTGGATTCCGGAGATCAGGATCGTCTCGCCCAACGCGATGATGAGGAGCTGCCGGTAGCGCTCGGTGAGATGGTGTTCTTGGATCGGATGGGCTCGAAAGCCGGCCCGGCCGAGTCGCGGCGTGGGGTAGTCGAGGACGCCCGCGATGTAGTCCAGGCTGACGGCAAGGCTCCACAAGGCCACGCGGGCTCCGCTCGATGTGAAGGCGCCAGCGATCCATGGGACCGCTGAGATGAGGGCCCAGAAGAAGGCCCGGACGCTGACCAGGCGAACCTCTTTGTTGGTGCCGATCAGAATGATCCAGAGCGGGCGGACTATCTGGATCGCGACGTAGACCCCCGCGAAGAGCAGTCCACGGTCGCCGTAGGCCGCGGGCACGGCGATGGCCATCAGCAGACTGCCGAGCGTGGTGCCGATGACCAATACCTGGATCGCTGGCCGTGTCGAGTCGTACCTGTTGGTGGCCCACACCAGCCGGTACCAGACCCACCACAGCGCCAGCGTCAGCACGAACGTCGCGTAGGCGCTTCGCCAATTGAGGTCCGAGACCATCCGGTCGGACAGCCGAGTGAACGCAAACACGAAAACCACGTCGAACAGCAGTTCCACAAAGCCGGCGCGCTGAGACTGCCTGTACGTCCCCGGCTGCTCACCCGCCCCGCTCTCCATGGCCATGGGAGTGACGCTACTTCCGGGCCGCCTAGGCGTGTTGCCGAACGCGTGTCCGCTGCGGGGTCGACAGCGAGGACCAGGTCCACGAGCCGAAGGCCGCGGCCAACATCGGCCGACGAGGCTGCCCACCGGCTGACGCAAGGCACGAGCAGCCACGCGAGTAGCCAAGGCGGTGCATCCCGACGGACCGGGCCGTACGTTGGCGGACCCGGCGAGCAGCGCCACCCCACGCTGACCGGGCATCGCCCGCTCCTGACAGTGTGGGGTCCGGCAACAGCTGTCGACAGCTACGGTGACAGCAACGATCCGAAACGAGGCCAGCCGTCGGCGGTCGGGCGCGGACAGTAGCCCGAGGTCGCAGACGCGGACGGATCCCGCCGGACGACGCGCCCAGAACTTACAAGCGAGGGGTCGACACTCGGAGACGTCCCCGGCTTATCGAGGAAGCGGGTTGGCGACGTAGACGCCCTTGCCCTGCCGGCCGTCGATCAGCCCTTCAGCCTTGAGTAGCAGCATGGCGGCGCGGATGACGGTGTTGCTGACCTTGTAGTGCTCGCAGAGGGCGGCGAACGAGGGCAGCTTGTCGCCCGGCTTCAACTGACCGGAGCTGACCTGCTCGCGGATATCCCGGGCGACCTGTAGGTATGCAGCTTCAGACATCGGTGGTGCTCCCAGCTTGGCGGCTGGTGCAAGCAGACCACATCGCGGGCGCGACTTACAACGCTATGTGTCGTAGCTGTTGACCCTGCGCACATTGCGTCCTAAGTTGCTCGTGGGGCTACCCAGCTTGGCGGCCGGGTTGTCCTGCCGTGGGTGCCCCGTCTCCGGACACGGCTGACTGGGTGCCCACGGAGCCCCAAGCATCGCCGGGGAGGCGTGATGACCAGACCGAACGATGCAACCGTTCCGAGCCCAGATACCGCGCGAGATCACGGCTACCACCAGCGGCTGGACAACAGCCGGCGGCGCGTCTCCTACGACGAGTACGTCTTGGCGGCGGCGCTGACTTTCGCCAGGCGGCATCGGCCCGTCTGGTCATGGCAGCAGTGGCGGCGTATTTGCCGCTGCGGAGATGACCTTCCCTGTCGAAGCCGTCACCCAATCCCGATCAACCGCGGCCACTGGCCCAGCCCGGACGGCCGGCGGTGACGACACACCTCCCGATCAGGCCGGCCTGGACGTGCGGCGGCTGTGCGGGGGAGTGGCCCTGCCAGACCCGGCGGCGGGAGCTCCGAGCCGAGTACGACCGCGCGCCCGTCTCGCTGGCCCTCTACCTGGCCGCCCAACTCATCGACGCGACCCACGACTTGGCCCATGTTCCCGCCGGCCACCTGCACCGCCGATTCCTTGGCTGGACCCGGCAATGAGCATCCTGCGGCCCGGCGACGAGAAGTTCCACTACAGCGATGGCTCCCACAAGTGGATCCCGCCGAACCCGCACTACGACCAGGAGGTCTGGGACGAGCAGGTCCGCCAACACAAGCAAGGCCACCTCAGGAACGAGCGCCCTAAGGTCCGCATTCAACGCCTGGTGTGATGTCAGCAGTACAGCAGCGAAGTACAGCAACCGTGCCAGCCGAACCGAGCCGAGAAGCGCGCCAGCAGGCCGTCTGACCTCGTATCGAGCCCGATCCGACCCGCTCGCCGAGAGTTCACACCGAAGAGGTCACTGGTTCGATCCCAGTATCGCCCACCATAAATATTCCCAGGTAGGAAGCCCGTCACCGGTTCGGCCGGTAACGGGCTTCCGCGCTGTTGCCCCTTAAATTGGGAGCAGATTGGGAGCAGGCGGTTCGGCTTTGGTGTCCCACCGCCGTCGGCCGCCCGGCGGCGGTACTGGTTACCTCCCTGGCCGCGCCCGCCGGCTGATCGTGAAGCCGGACGTACCGGGACCGGCAGCCGCCTGACGAAAGGGCGGCCCGCTCTGGCTCACCGACGGCCGTCGGTCCGGTAGGCCGCCCACTCGCCGGTCCACATCGCGAGGTCGTGCACCCAGCCCTCGGTGCTCTGCCGGGACTTCGCCGACCACTTCGATGCGTTCCTTGACGCGAAGTCATCCAAGACCTCGCGGTCAGTCGCCGTCCATGCGGGAAACTGCGCTAGCCATTCTTCTGCCTGTTCGGCGCTGTGGCCGCTGCCGATCAGCCACTGGACGAGCAACGCGAGTTCGACCCATGGCGCGGCCTTGGTTGCCCACGCCCAATCGACGATCCGTAGGCCGTGTGTGGTCACGATCAGGTTGGCCGGGTTGAGGTCGGAGTGGATGAGTGTCTCGCCGTGCATCGCCGGGTGCGCGAACCCGAGCCGGGCAGTCGCGGTGAACCATGGCTCGCCCGGCGCGGGAGTCTCCTGAAGTGCCTTCAGCGTGACTGCGAGCAGATCGAGATCCTCACTGCCGGGTGACAGGTCGGGGTGGGGACCGGCAAGATGCTCGGTCCCCACCACCAGCCAGCCATCGGACTCGAAGTGCCACAGAACTGCGGGCGGGTGCCGGTCGATGGCCCGGGTTGCCGCCAGCTCGTAGCGCAGTGACCGAACGTTCAACTCTCCCAAGGCCGCCTTGACGAAGACCGGTCCGGCGGGCCCGGTGACCGTCGAGGCGATCTCCGCGTGGTTGCCACTGGGAGCCGGGGTTACGGCGAAGGCTCCGCCGATCCGTTCGGCGATCCCTGCCGTGACACTCTCAGGCAGAGCGGTCCAATCGCTACGCATCGGTTCTCTTCTCTGCTACTTGCCGGGCTGAGGCGGGTTCGGCGGGCAGCAGGACTCGGCCTCACCACCCCAGAATTCCATGTCGACCCGGTAGCCGGTGTCGTGCAGCGCCGCGAGTGTGTAGCTGATGGCGGTGCCGTCCTGCATGGCCTCGGTCAGGATCGGCCGGTGGTGTACGTAGTGGCCCCCGATCTCCTTGCAGGCGGCGGTGTAGGGCTCGCTGATCTGGAGGGCAGCGTGCCATACGGCGTCGACCGGCCGGGTAGGCACGACCCGGTAGGACTCGCCGGTCGGCAGGAGCATCCCGAAGTCCGGCTTGTTCAACCGGTCGGCGTACGCCTTCAGGAAGACGAGGAACTGCCCGACCGCACGCTCGGCGTAGGTCTGGGTCACCTCCTGCCTGGCAGCGACGTAGCGGGCGATCTTGTCGAACACCTCGGCCGAGACTAGGGTGCGAGGGTCTGCGGCGGTCGTCGTGACCGGCCTGTCTGCGGTGATACTCAAGATTCCTCCTTGATTCTGTGCGGGTCAGCGAGGAAGGTGCGGCTTCGCGTCACCTTCGAAGCGGAGTTGCGTCCGTGTATGTCTTGCGTAAGCGATCACGGTGCGCGGGAGACTCGCGGCAAGGTCGGTGCGGAGGCGCCCTCGCCCTCGGCAGGCGACAGCGCATGGTCACCGGCCCTCCAGGATTGACCTTCGGAACGGCCCCCAGGCCACGAAGCGTTCGAACATCTCGCGCGGGCTCGGCCCGTCGTGCGGGTTTAGATGGAAGAGGTCGCGCATCGCTTCGTACATCAAACCGCTGAGGTAGATCGAGAGGGCGGGGAGAGCGGACTCGTACTCAACCTTCAGTAGGAGACGCGCCTCAGCGCAGGGCCATGGCCGGCCACACGAGCGGCACGCCCACATCGGCCGCAGCGGGGTATGCGGGGGTGCTGTCTCCGTCCTGTAGCTCGGCCGATTCGGCTTAGGTCCGGCGCTGGGGATGGGCAGCTTGGACGTCATCACCAGCGGCCTCCATTCGCGCGCCACTTCTGCCCAGAATGAAGTTGCCCACCCGGCCCGGCTGCGCGATCGGAAGCAGCGCAGTGAGCCCCTTCCCCCAAGGGGCGGCGCTGACGGCGCGCACCTTCGGCGGTCTCACCAGCGGCCAACCGGCGGCGCGGGGTTGGTGGGCATGGAGCGTCGAGGTCGACCACCTCCACACCACGGCCGCGGAGCGCGTCGACCAAATGTAAGCCGATGAATCTGGCAGCGCCGGTCACCACCACCACCCGGGCCATCATCGCTGCCCGCCCATTCCGGTCCGCTGCGCGAACACCCACTGCCACACATACGTGAGTAAGGGCGGGTCCGCCAGCGAGACCGTCGCCCGGCCGGTAGCCGCCCGCACCGAAACGGGAATCGAGGGGTACGGGATGCCTGTCGTGTTGCCAAAGGCGTGCCGCGAGACGTACAGAGTCATGCCGCCACCGTTCGACGAACCCGGCCCATTGACTGCAGGACCTGGTGGACCCGCCGGAATCCCGGCGGGTCCACCATCGCGAGGCGGCGGCTGAGAGCACCCCGCCGGTCACCCGCCCGCGCAGCCCCGATGGCGGTACGCGGACGAGGAGTCACCCTCACGTACGGGCATCCGGCCGCCGCCACAGCCGGACGGGTCAACTCCCTGGCAGACTTGCCAGGCTCAATTAATCTGTCCACCGTTAATCCCCTGGCGTCGATGACATTGGGTCGGTGAGCAGGCCCGCCACTCGGCAGCGGTCTTCGATGCTCGTCAACAGCGAACCGTCCACAGGAGCCAGGCGGTACCGTCCACTAGCCGTCCGCTCGCAACCAGGTGATGACGGGCCGTAGCGGAGGTGGATAGCGTGACCGTCGTCGACAACGCCACGCGGAGGTGCCCAGATGGCCGGACGCCGCTATCCCCCCAACCGGCGGCTAGCGTGGGAGAGGCTTCAACGGGGCTGGTCGTACGAGGAGGTCGCCGAGCGCATCCGCGTGGGTATGAGCCATGCCGGAGAGACCGACACCGGCCTCAACGCGAACACGGTGCGGCGCTGGGAGACCGGTGAACGGTGGCCGGACCCCCGTTACCGCAAGCACCTGGTCGCCATCTTCGACAAGCCAGCCAGCCAGCTCGGCCTCCTCACCCCCGATGAGCTGGCCATGTGCCCGCAGGCGGACAGACTGCACGAGTTCAGGAGGTTGCGGGACATGCTCACCGGAGACGAGAACGAAGCCGGCTGGGACCGGGCAGCCGTCCTGCGAGCACTGTTCGGCGCCAGCATGCTGCCCCTCGTCGCGCCGCTGCTGTCACTTGACCCACAGGCAGCGCACGCCGACACGAAAACCATTGACCCGGGCGCGTACACCGACATCGTTCGCTGCCAGCGAGCCCTGTACTGGACCAGCCCGGCCCGGCCGCTCTACGAGGCCGCCTACGCCCACACCCAGCTCGGCACCGGACTCGTCCGAGCAGCGAGCGGCACCAGCCGCGTCACCCTCGCCGCCGCCCTCGCCGAATCCGCGCTCCTCACCGCCCGACTGGCGTTCTTCGACCTCAACCAACCCGCCATCGCCCAGCGCTGCTACGACGTCGCCCTCGCCGCCACCCGGGAAGCCGGCGACCACGCCCTGGCCGCCGCCGTCCTCGGCCACATGTCCTTCATCCCCGCCTTCAGCCACGACCCCTCCGCCGCCCGGCCACTGATCGACGCGGCGCTCCAAACACCTGGCACGGCGTCAGCCCGGCCATCCGCTCTTGGCTGCACTGCGTCGCCTCGGAAGTCGAAGCCCGCGCCGGCGCCGGAGGAGCCAGCCGCCACCAGATCGACCTCGCCGCAACCGCGATCGAGGCCAACCCCACCCCGCCGGAATGGCTCGACTTCTACAACGCCGGCCGACTGCACTCCTTCGCCGGCTACGCGGCCCTCGCGGCCGACGACCACCCCGAGGCCATCAGACAGCTCACCGAGGCCCTCGCCGGCCTAGGCGCCAACGCGGCCAAGCAGCGTAGCGTCATCCTCGCCGACCTCGCCTCCGCACACAGCGGCGACGGAGACCACGCCGCCGACTACCTCAACCAGGCGATGGACGCCCTACACAACGACTGGTACGGCACCGGCCTGGACCGAGTCAGGGCCGTCCGGCCCATACTCGGCGACAGCCGACAGGGCAGACAGCTCGACGAACGCATCGCCGCCCTCGCCGCCCGCCGCGCCGCCCTACCCGACAGCTAGGCCGCCGACTCGTTGTGCTTGCGCACCAGCTCGGGCAGCTCCGCCAACGAGTCGAGCCGGAACACGCAGCGCTCGCTGACGGCCTGGTCGTCGAGGATGTATCCCCAGGGGCCGCGCCGAACCAGCGCGGTCGCAATCCCGGCGTCCTGCGCAGGCCGGATGTCGTTGTCCAGCCGGTCACCGACATACAGCACCTGGCCGGCTGGGCAGCCCGCCTCGGCGACAACACGGTCGAAGAACGCGCGCGACGGTTTCTCCACACCCCAACCGTCCGACGTGCCGATCACGTCCACCGGCAAATCCAAGGCGCGCAGAATCGTCTCGGCCCGTGCGGTCTGGTTACCAGCCAGGCCGACGTGCGCGCCCAACTTTCGCAGTGCGGCCAGACACGGCCGAGCATCGGGGTACAGGTTCTCCTCGGAGAAGTGCTCCGGCTGACCAGCCGCTGCGCGGCGCTCCCGCTCTTCGGTCAGATCGAAGCCTGGCCGGAAAACCTGGAACGTCTCCCGGTAGTCCAAACCGCGCGCGATCACCGCACCGAAAACGGCCGAGAAGGTGTGCCGGGGTACGCCGAGCCAGTCCGCCCAGGTCCCATACTCCCGAGACTCGTCGACGATCGTCTCGCCCACATCGAAGAACACGCTCGCGACACGGTCTGAGTGTGCCGTGCCCCGCTCCCACAGGATCGTTGCCCCCTACGGTCGCCCATCGCCTACGAAGACGGTGGCGACAGAACCGATGGGCCGACCCGGCGGAGGTGCTCCCGCGGTACGTCGAAATCCGCGAAGTCCTCTTCGCTCGCTGCGATGGCCACCACCACCACCACCACCGTCGCCGCAGCGGCCTCAAGGTCCTTGGCCCTGCCAACTCCTGACCGTAGCTCAAGCGACCGGATTGCAATCCACAGATCTCTGTCGGTGACGACCATGCGCTGAGTGCTGTCCCCGCAACCCACGGCGGATCGAGGGTCACTCCGGGCCGCTGGCTTGTCGTGTGCAAGCTTGTCTGCCACCTTGGGCCAGGCTGGGCGCGGTACGGGTTGATCCGGAGACGCTCCGTCATCGCAACTGTTTAGGAAACCGTTGCTCTATCCCCTGAGCTACGAGGGCGCGAGCGCTCAGTCTAGCGACCTGGGCGTTCACCTGGGTGGCAGGGAGTGACCCACGTTCGCCCACGTCACCCGCACCCCTGTTCTCCCGGCCCAGGACCACACCCGGCGCCCACGAACCCGGTTTGCGACCGGCGGTCGGCCGCGGTGACCCGCGCTGGCATGGTTGACCCGGGGTTGGCATCCGCTGGAGAGCACACACCGTGCCCGCGGGGCCTGCGGCGAAAGGGGCGGTCCGACTGCGGTTCCACCCGTTGACCGGAGCGGCTACGAGGGCAGTGTTCGAACTGGGCGCTAGCAGCGCAGCCTAGGATCTTGGCGGCTCCTGGTAGGCAGTCTGCGTGTAGGTGTCGATCAGGGTGCTGGCGATCAACTTGTGGTAGCCCAGGTGGCGTTCGACATCAGCCGGGTTGCGGTACTGGCCGTCGCTTGCGATCGCTCGCGTGAATTGCCTGATTGCCGCCTTGAGGGCTTTGAGTTTGCCGGCGGTGATGACGCGGGTGTTTTGGGGCGGAGTGCCTGTCCCTTCGACCACGTGGGTCTGATGCACGATGACCGGAATGATCTTGGCGTCGTGCCCGTAAACGCCGACCGTATCCGTCGGTCAGCCGCCGGCGCTGTCGTGCCGAGATTCGGGGAGCGGGATGGGAGCAGATGGGTGAACTGAACGGCGTCGAACAGCGTTTAACGGCTCGGAACGGCATCCAACTGCACCCACCGCGACCTGCAGGTTCTCGTTTTCGCAGGTCAGAGTGGGTGCGGCGTCCTGCTTCACACGGAGTGCTCTGCGGTTTTGCGCAGCAGTCGACCGCTCTCTATCTTCCCTGACAAGGGAGTATGGGCAGGTCAAGGTGGTAAGGGGCTGCTGGATGGCCTGGCCTTGCAAGTGGGAGCAGATTGGGTGCAGCTTGGCGAAGTGGTCACCGTGCCCGAAGTGCTCGCCGGACCCGGAACGAGCAGAGGGCTTTGACCTGCGGTGATGCGGTCGAGCGGTCCAGCGTGACCTCCCGGAGAACACCGAAGTGGTCAGCGTTGGCTGCTCCCCGCCTGCCTGCTGTCGGCTTGTCGTCCTAGGCTCACCGACGCCAGTCGCCGGGAGGATCCTGCATCGACGTGCGGCTCTAGATCCGCCATGGCGGAGTTAGTAGGGATTCCGGCAGTTGAGACTCGAATCCCACCGGCAGTCATCTGACCAGGGCTTCCTGGGTGGTGACCTCTTCGGCGGTGAAGTGGTCACGGCGCATCCACCATGGGCTGGTGGCGACCCCTCCATCAGTCTAGAAATTGGGCCTCGGGCGCGAATCCTGTTGTGAGGGCGTGACAAGCGATCAGGCTGCACTCGAGCTTGAGCCGTTGGATCGGAGAGCAGCACAGCAAGCCCGCCCAGGAGCTATCGAGGGGTTGGCTAAACGGGCGGCGCCGCCGGTGGCCTTTCAAGTTGGCTCTTGGCGGCCATCAGCGGCAAGTTGGGCTCGGATTATCCCCTGGCCGATGTACACGAGGCGCGTCTAGCCGGGGCGGCGGATGCGGGCTCATCTCGGTGTGTGAACTGCTTGCCCGCGCGCGTCAGCACGGTCCACTCGTCGTCGTGCCGACCGTACGCCGAAACGCGATCAGCCCCTCCCGCCGGTCCTGGTGTTCACGGAATCGGACTGTAGGTGACGGCAGTACGGGCTGTAGAGCCAACTGGAAGTTCGTGGGCCGGGCTTGGTGGGTGCGTTCGACCACCAAGCCCGGCCAGAAGACTATTTCGCGGTGTTTGTTTTGACGGTGGCGCGCAGTGTTTGTGCCAGGCTCGGCATCGCCTTCCAACCGTTGGCGACATGGGCGAGCCGGGTGGTGTTGGTGCTGTTGAATGTCTGCAGGTCGGCTGCGGCGGCATTCACGATTTCGTCGATCCGTGATTCACGGCATGCCCAGTCTGCGGCGGCTACCTTCTTCTCGAATGCGGCGGCGTCGGCCCATTCCGGAAGGGTGGTCGGGTCTGACGGGCGCTCGAACGATACGGGCGGGAATTTCTGTTCGACCTTCAGGTATGCCTCGGACAGGTCGCCAGCGTCAATTCCGGCCGCCTTCATGCAGCTGGCGTATTGGCTGGTCAAGTCCGGTGCAACCTGCTGCTGGACACGGCCGAGCAGGTCTACCAGCTTGGCTTCCAATTCTGGCTGGCCGTCGGGGACTCTAAGCTTCTCACCGGCGGTGGCAGCGTCCTGACAGGACTCCACGGCGGTGAACCAGCGGGCTTGGTCATCCGCGGCGGCGGGCAGACCAGGGTTCGGAACCTCGCCTCGCTTGGCCAGCATCTCGATACGGGTGGCCACCCCGAAATCGGCCCGTTGAGGCGCAAATCCGAGCAGGTCTCCGGGGGCGGGCTCGGCGGGAGGCAGCATCGGCTGGTATGGGGTGACGCCGTACATGACGCCCTTGGTTCGGGCGCAGGCGGCGATCGCGGACTGGCTGGTGAGCCACATCCGTTCCTCGCCGGCCTGGCGTTGTTGCGGCGTGCCGTACACCTGGTTGATCACAGCGGACAGCACGGTCGGGGCGTCGACGCCGACGGGGGCGGCGGCCGGCATGCCGGGCTGGGCACAGCCGGCCATCGCAACGAGGGTGACGGCGGCCGCAGCGGCGATGTAACGACGACGGTTGATCATCGGACGATGGGCTCCCTTCAAGGTGTCAGGACGTGCAGGAGGTGGCCGAGCCGCCCGAGTTGTACTGGTAGGAGCCGGTGGAGGTCAGCCACCAGGAGCGGGTGCAGTTGTTCGGGATGCTGGCAATGACCGCGGCCGGCGAGCCGACGGCCACCTCGCAGGTGCCGCTGGTGGTCGCATTGTTGCTGCCGTAGCAGCTGAACAGCTTGTTGAAGCCGTACACGTTGTCGGCTTCGTACGTGTTACCGCTGTCGCGTTGGTAGGCCGGTCGGCAGGACCGGGCCATGCGCGCATCGTAGTGGCCGCTTTCGCGGCTCCAGTCGTACCACATGTCCAGGCACTTGCCGCTGGGCACGGCGCCGGTCGGATTGGCCAGCACGCGCAGCAGGTCGGAGGTGTCGTTCTGGTTGTAGAACCCGTAGGAGGGCGATGGGCCGACGTACAGATATCCGGATGCGGCCTGGGCAGGACTGGCGACCAGACAGGCTGCCGCGCTGAGGTTCCCCCGGATTGCCGGAGGGTTGGTTACCTGGCGCCGGTGGGCTCAGGCTGAACGATAGCTGTCTGGTCCTGTCGGGCCTGGTGGGTGTGCCAGGCGGTTTCGTACTCGTCTGGGATCGCCAGCCGAGGTCTTTTTGGATGCGGCGGGTGTTGTACCAGCCGTCGATGTAGCTAAAAATCGCGTTCTCCGCCTCGTCCCGGGTCCGCCACGAGTTTCGGTAGATCAGTTCGATCTTCAACGTCGACCAGAAGTTCTCCATCAGAGCGTTGTCGTAGCTGTCGCCGACGGAGCCCATGGAGGGCAGGATGCCGTTGTCGGCCAGGCGTTGCGCGAAGCGGAACGACGTGTAGTTCGACCCGCGATCTGAGTGGTGGATCAGTTGGCCGTCACGGACGTCACGCGACCAGATGCCGTATTCGAGGGCGCCGAGGATCAGGTCGGTGTCACAGCGGTCGGAGCAGCGCCAGCCCACGATGCGGTTGGAAAGACATCCCGCACCGCGGCCAGCCAGAACACGCCCTCACCGCAGGGGATGCGGGTGGCGTCGGCGACCCACAACCGATTCGGCGCCGCAGCGGTGAACTGCCGGTTGACCAGGTCCGGCACCGGTGTCGCCTTCGGGTTCGACCGGGTCGAGGGGATGCGCCACTTCTTGCGCAGGAACGCGCCCTGCAGACCTTGGTCGCGCATCAACCGCTGCACCCGTTTGCGGCCAACGTGGCGGCCTTGGCGGCGCAGCATGGCGTGCACCCGCGGACTGCCGTAGGTGCCGCCGGACACGTCATGGATCTCCGCGATCTCCACGGCCAGGTCCGCGTCTTCGCGTCGGCGCGGTGACGGGTTCGCCGCCTGGGCGAGCCAGCCGTAGTAGGTGGAGACGGCCACGCCGATAACCCGGAGGACGGGCTCGACCCCGAAGCGATCGCGCAGCTCGCCAACGAGCGTCACGACCGTCGCCGGGTCGGGTCGAGTTCCGAGGCGAAAAAAGCCGACGCGGCCTTCAGGATCTCATTCGCCCGCTTCAACTCGGCGTTCTCCCGCCGCAACCGGCGCAGCTCCTCCACCTCAGAGCTGGTCGGCCGGCCGTCGCGCTGACCGCGGTCGGCCTCGTCTTGGCGGATCCAGTTCCGCAACGCTTCGTGGTGCACCCCAAGCTGGCGGGCCAGCTGGCGGATCACGGGCTTCGGGTCCGACTCCCGATACAGACGCACCGCACGTTCACGCAGCTCATCGGGGTACTTCTTCGGTGCTGCCACGGATGACTCCCTTCAGCTCCATCAGAGCATGATCGAAAGCCTCCGAGCTACCGGGGGAACCTCACGCCGAGTACGGTAGCCGCCGCAGTGGCGAGCCGGCGGCGCATGGTGTGAGCAGACAAGCGTTTCCTCCCCCTGATGAACAACGCAACGCCTCTCGCCAACAAGGCGAGAGGCGTGGATGGATCCACCGAGCGAGTAGCGTACCCCAAATCCAGCCGGTGCATCGAGGCCGAACAATCAAATCGGCACGTTGCATGCGCTAGCGATTCGTGCTTATGGAGCGTGTCGAAGGAGATTGGATCTTTTGCTGGGCTAATCTGCTCGCGACGTGATTACCCGTTTTGTGGCGATTTTAAGCGGATTCCTCGTTGAGGTAGCGGTGCCGACACGCCTTCCCACTGCGCGTCGGAAGTGCCGGTGTAGCCGGTTCCCGGCAGTACGCGGGCCAGCGGGCGCGGTTGGCGTGGTGCCGCGGTAGACGTCAGCCCCGGAGTGAGCGGGCTGGGAACTCGGGACACCTCTGCCCGGCAGCGCCAAGCTCACATGCACACGGCCCGCAACCGCCAGCGCGATCCGCGCAGGGATGTCTATCTGCTCGATCCGAGCCGGTGCCGGTGGATGAGCTGGCCGGTCTCGGAAGATCCGGGGAGCGAATTGGGAGCAACCGGTTGCGCTGAACGGCGTTGAACGGTGCCCAACGGCACCGAACTGCGCTCTACTGCACCCTTGGCCACCTGCGGTCCTTCGTTTCCGCAGGTCAGAGTCGGTGCGGCGTCCCGCTTCACACCGAAGAGGTCACTGGTTCGATCCCAGTATCGCCCACCATGTATAAGGCAAGCTGAAGGCCCCTCAATCGAGGGGCCTTCAGCTTGCCAAGACTGGTCACCCACGCCGCACCGCCGAGTGCTCAATGCTGGACAATGGCTGCGAGCCCCATCGAGGGACTACGTGATTGCGCCTCACGGAGGCGTGCCGAGCAGCGGTCGTCTTCTCATCGTTGCGAGCGGCCCGCCAACGTTCGGCGTAGTCGCCGAGGCGAAGCCGGCCGGTGCCACGTAGGTGTCCATGGCACAGTCCTGGGTGTGCCGTTGGATGAGGTGCCGGACTGGTTGCCCGCTTGGTGTCTTGACCATCTGGGCGGCGAGCCCGCCGGCGTGCTGTTCCAGTCGCGACAGGTCTCGATGGTGTTCGGGCTGCGGTTGGTCGGTGGCAGGGACGTCGTGGTCAAGGCGCGCGCCGACGACGGTCGGGCCGGGTCGTGTGTCGCGGCGCAGGCTCGGCTGGCCGAGCGCGGGTTTCCGTGTGCCCGGCCGCTCACGCCGGTGGTCGGTGTCGGTGCGCTGGCCGTGCACGCGGAGGAATTCCGGCCCGGCGGCGAGGTGTTGCAGGGGGACTCGCCGGACGTGGCCATGCGCTGCGCGGAGGTGTTCGCCCGACTGATGGCCGCGCTTGCCGGCGCGAGCGTCGCGCCGCCGCTGCCGAACCCGCCCTGGGTGCGCTGGGACCACACCGACTCTGGGGTGTGGCCGGCGATCGACTTTCTCGACAGCCGGGACCAGAGTGTCGTGTCCGAGCACATTGTCCAGACGGCTGAGCGGGCGCGAGGGCGGCTGCTGGCGGCCGGCTTGCCGTGCGTGCTCGGCCACGCCGACTTCGAGGCGCAGAACCTGCGGTGGCGGGGTTGGCAGGTGTGGGCGGTGCACGACTGGGACAGCCTGGCGTGGCAGCCGGAGGCGGCACTGGTGGGAGCGGCGAGCGGGTCGTTTGCCAGTGCCGGGCCGCCCACGCTGGCGCCGATCGAAAGCTCCGAGGCGTTCCTGGTGGCTTATCAAGACATTCGAGAACGCTTGTTCACGGCCGGGGAGCTGGAGATTGCCTGGGCGGCCAGCTTGTGGATGGCTGCGTACAACGCCCGGGAGATGGCGCTGTGCGGTGGCACCCCGGTGGGCGGCGATGCCCTGCGGGCGCAGGCAGCCGAACGCCTTCGCCGGGCTGATGCGTAACATCAGCACGCACATTCAGCGGGTGAGCCGCGACCAAGCGTCGAGTGCCCAGGCGCACCGTCGCTGCGCCCAGCAAGGTCGCGGCGGCCAGCGGCAGCCACAGCGCCGCCGCGCCCAGAGTGAGCAGACCGGTGATGATGATGGGATCGACGGCCCGGGCCAGGCCGTAGCTGAGCTGCCAGCGGGCGAGCGCGCGCCCCACCTGGTGTGGCGGTGCTGACTCGATCACCAGCGGCACGCTGCTGCCGGTGTAGAGAATCTCAGCCAGCGTGTAAGGCACGATGATCAGCGCGACGAGCATCGTGCCGGGGCCGCCGCCGGTCGCCCCGCCGAGCCAGAAGCCGAGGTAGGAGGCGGCGAGCAACAGGCCGGACCAGAAGAGCACGGTGCGGTGCGGCCACTTCGCGAGGCGCACGACCACGACCAGTTGCAGCGCAATCACCATGACGGTGTTGGCGATGAAGATGCCCGAGGGCCACGCCAGGGACGCGTGCAGGCCCTGCACCAGCAGCAGTGGCAGGGCGATCTCGAGGATGTCGGCGTAGAACGCGTACGGAATGCCGGCCAGGGCCAGGATGGTGACGGTGCGTAGGCCGGCACCGCGCGCTTCCTTCGTTGCCGCAGCCGGGGCGGGGGCTGGAACATCTTGATGGGGCAGCGGCACCCGGGCGATCACCGCCGCGCCGAAGGCGCACCCGAGCGCCGTCGCCAGCGCGAGCCAGCGGAGCACTTCCGGCCCGGTCGCGACCAGGACCGTGCCGAGCAGGGCGCCGGCGCCCAGGCCGGCGTTGCGCAGTGAGCGGCCGACGGCCAGCGCCGCCGCACGCCGGGCCGGGCCGGCGAGTGCGGCGACCAGCGCGGAATTGGTGGGTGGAGCGATCTGCGTGCCGACGCCGATGAGCACCGCACCGATCGCGGATCCGGCGATGCCGGGCACCAGGGCAAGCAGCAGCGACCCCACCGCCCGCACCAGTAAGGCGGCGACGGCGGGGGCCCGCCGCGCTCCGCGGTCGATCCACCGTCCGGCCAGCGGGACGGCGCCGAGGCCGGCCAGCATGCCGACGGTCAGCGTCATACCGGCCTGCGGCGCGCTGAGCCCGATCAGCACGGCGTAGATCACGATGAACGGGCGCAGCATCCCGGAGGTCGCTGCCTCGACTGTGGCGCTGAGCGCGTAGCGGCCGCCGCCCGGGATGCGGACCAGCTCACGAAGCGTCGTACGGGTGGTCGTCACGGCTCCGATCGTCCGGCCGTACGGCCGGGAAGGGACCTCGGTTGGCCAGCGTCGTCAATCCATGCCTTGCCGATTGACGAACGACGTCAATCGGTCTGCCCGGCCGCGGACCCCTGCCATGATCGGTACTGTGGTTACCTCGGTCGACATCGCCGGCGTACCCGTCGATCGGATCCGGATAAGGCCGTCGCCGCTCGCGGAGCTCGGCGCGGTGCTGCACGTGCTCGCGGAGCCGCAGCATCATCCGGACACCGCCGCGGCGGTGGCGATGATGGCGGCTGCCCTTCCCGCGGAGCTGGCTCCAGACCTCGAGGAATTGGGTCTGCTCTGGCACTCCGGCCGGGCCGACTTTCTGTTCCCGTCCGATCCACGGCCGAGCCTGCGCGAGGAACTCGACGACGTCGACCGCCTGGACGACGAGCGCTGGGTCGCTGCGGCGCTCGCCGCCCATCGGGCCGTCTCACCGGCGCCGCGAATGTGGTCGCCGCTGCGTGACCCGATCGTGCGGCAGCGGGCGCTGGCCGCGGCCCGCGCCCGAGGGCCGCGGCAGGCGGCGTGGGCCGAGCGGGTGCTCGCCGATCCGGCCGCCGAGCGCGAGCGGGTACGACGCTTTCTGCTCGCCTGCGAGTCCGCCTTCTTCGGCACGGTCTGGAAACGCGTCCGCCCAGCGCTCACCGAGGATGCCGACCGTCGACGCTTCGACCTGGCCCGCGAGGGTATCGGCGCCCTCGGCCGGATCTCGCACGCAATCGGGGTCGACACCGAGCGCGGCATTCTGACGATCGACAAGCTGCAGGACCAGACCGCAGACGGTCGCGGCGGCGGGATGACGCTCATCCCGAGCGCCTACGGCGCACCGCACATGACCGTCGTGTACGCGCCCGGCTGGCTGCCCGTGCTGCACTATCCGGCACCGGGCTGGGACCCGCGCCCGGTGTTGCGGGTGGACGAGCTGGATGCTCGGCTGGCCGCGCTTGCGCACCCGCTGCGGCTACGTTTCTGCCGCACGCTCGCCCGAGGCCCGCACACGACCGGCGAACTGGCCGACTTCTGGCGGGTGACGGCGCCGGAGGTGTCCAGGCACCTCGCGGTGCTGAAGGCGGCCGGGCTGCTGATCTCGGCGCGACGCGGCCGTTACGTGACGTATCGCCTGGACATGGATGCCTGCACCGGCCTGGGGCAGCAACTGGTGGACGTCCTCGGGCGCTGAACGAGGAGCGCCCTGGCGTGGGTGAGGTTGCGGAAGCGAGGGCGATCCCGGAGGGGCGTCGGCGATACTGTGGGCGTGGAGTACGTGTCCAGAGTGCCGCGACCGCCGCTGGACGGGCTGATCGACGACCTTTACTACCTGGAGGGTGCATCGCCGTACGCCCGGCTGACGCTGCCGCCGATGCCGGCGGCGTTGCTCATCGTCAACCTCGGGGCGCCGTTCCGCATCCGCGCCGGCACCGACATCGAGACGACCGGGTACGCCGACGGCTGCGTGGTCACCACGCCCACCCGCGCGTTGGAGTTCAGCTACCCAGTCCGGACCCGGTCCGTCGGCGTGCACGTCAAGCCGTGGGGACTGGCGCCGTTCCTGCCGATGCCCGCCGCCGAGCTGTGTGACCGGCCGGTGACGGTGGAGCAGGTCTGGGGCCGGCCCGCCGTTGCTGAGCTGCGCGACCGGCTGGCCACGGCGGACGGACCGCACGAGATGCTGACGCTGCTCGAGGAGGAGCTGATGCGACGGCTGTGTGAGACCGCCGGCCTGGGGCTGGTCCGCCATACGAGCAGCGTCATCGCGGCGACCAGCGGGGCGGTGGCGATCGGCGACCTGAGGGTGGCAGCCGGTGTCAGCAGCACTCACCTGGCTGAGCGGTTCAGGAAGCTCATCGGCGTCACGCCGAAGCGGTTGGCCCGCACCTACCGCTTCGCCGCCACCGTGTTCGCGATCGACCCCGCCGGACCGATCGACTGGGGCGACCTCGCCGGTGGCGCAGGCTACTTCGACCAGGCCCACTTCGGCCACGAGTTCCGGGCGTTCACCGGGCTGACGCCGACCCGGTACGTCGAAGTCCGGCGGCGCTTCCTGCGCGAACATCCCGGCCACGTGCTGGACGGCTGGCCGCTGCCGGCCGATTGATTTCGTACAAGACCGACAGCTGACGGTAGCCAATATGGGGGCATCCCAGAGCAGAGGAGCGCCCCATGGGCACAGTAGTCATGTACAGCTCGGTGTCGGTGGACGGCTTCGTCGCGGACGAGAATGACCAGCCCGGACCGCTGTTCGACTGGTTGTCCAGCGGTGAC
This sequence comes from Micromonospora sp. AMSO31t, assembly GCF_008868175.1. GTDB lineage: Bacteria > Actinomycetota > Actinomycetes > Mycobacteriales > Micromonosporaceae > Micromonospora. The sequence goes on along the minus strand of NZ_WBKT01000003.1, from coordinate 92,212 downwards.
GTCCCGTTGGACTCCAGCGGCGAGGTCAAGGTGTCGCAGACGTCCTACGACTACACCCGGCCGTACTGGGACCAGATCGGGGCGACAATCGTCGGCCGCCACGTCTTCGACATGACGGACGGCTGGGACGGGAAGCCTCCGGGCGGGGTCGACCACGTGGTGGTTGTGACGCACCGGCCGCAGCCCGAGGGCTGGGACCCCGAGGCGCCGTTCCACTTCGTCGACGGCGTCGAGGCAGCCGTGGCCAAGGCGCAGGAGCTTGCGGGTGACCGCACGGTCGAGGTCGCCGCTGGCGACGTCGGTGGCCAGGTACTTGCCGCAGGCCTGGTCGACGAGGTGCGCATGGACGTCGTACCCGTCGTGATCGGGTCCGGCAAGCGCTACTTCGGGTCGGTCCACGCTCAGCACCTGTTGGAGGATCCGGACGTGGTGATTCAGGGCAACCGGGTGCTTCACCTGCGCTATCGGGTGCGCCGTTGACCGATCTGAGCGGATCCGCGAACAAGTCCACTGCGAACGGTGACGCGTCGGCTCTCTTGACCGGCAACTTGCTGCTTTACTAGGGTTCTAGTAAAGCAGCAAGGGGCTACCGTGTTCGTCTTCCGGCTCGACACCCACTCCGGCGTGCCGCCGTACCTGCAACTCGTCCAGCAGGTCCGCCAGGCGGTGCTGCTGGGCTTTCTCCAACCCGGTGACCGCCTCCCGCTCATCCGCGAGGTGGTCGAGGACCTGGCGATCAATCCGAACACCGTCGCCAAGGCGTACCGGCAGATGGAGCAGGAGAACCTGGTCACCGGCCGGCCCGGCCAGGGCACGTTCGTCAATGAACAGCAGTCGGCCGTGATGTCGGCATCGACGTACACGTCGCTGCGCCGCGGCCTGACGACCTGGCTGCGCCGCGCCTACGGGGCCGGCCTCGACGAGCAGGCGGTCAACGCGCTTTTTACCTCCGTCCACCAGCAGACGAGGAATGAGGACGTGGCGTGACAGCGACCGAGTTCGCGCTGCGCGCCGACGGTGTGGGCAAGCGGTACCGGAAGGGCTGGGCGCTGCGCGACTGCACCCTGGCCCTGCCGGCGGGCGGCGTGATCGCCCTGGTCGGGCCGAACGGCGCGGGCAAGACCACGCTGCTGCGCCTGGTCGTCGGGTTGCTGGCACCGAGCACCGGCACGGTGGAGGTCCTCGGCCACGACGTCACCGCCAGCACCCCGCAAACCCTGTCCCGGGTCGGGTTCCTGGCCCAGGACCACCCGCTGTACAAGCGCTTCACCGTCGCCGAGATGCTCCGCTTCGGCCGGGCCTGCAACCTGCGGTTCGACCAGGGGCTGGCCGAGCGCCGGCTGGCGAAGCTGGGCATCCCGCTCGACCGCAGGGCCGGTACGCTCTCCGGCGGGCAGCAGGCCCAGGTCGCGTTGGCTCTGGCCCTGGCGAAGCGGCCGGACCTGCTTGTCCTCGACGAGCCGGTGGCCAGCCTCGACCCGCTGGCCCGGCACGAGTTCCTGCAGGTCCTCATGGGCGCGGTGGCCGAGGGCGGGGTGACCGTCCTGTTCTCCTCACACGTCGTGCACGAGCTGGAGCGCGTCTGCGACCACCTGGTCGTGCTCAACCACGGCCGGGTCACGCTCACCGGCGACATCGACACCCTCCTCGCCGAGCATCGGCTGCTCGTCGGCCCGCGCACGGCCACCGACGTCGACCGGGCCGGCACCGTCGTGGAGGCCGTCCACAGCGACCGGCACACGACCCTGCTGGTACGCGACGGCGCGATCCCGGCCGCGCCTGGGTGGCAGGCCCAGCCGGTCGCGCTGGAGGACCTGGTGCTGGCATACCTGCGCCGGCCGTCCGAGCCGAGCGCCGCGATCTCGTCGGGGGTGGCGGCATGACGTGGTTGATCTGGCGCCAGCACCGGACCGAGGTTTGCGTCCTGGGTCTGCTTGTCGGCATGTTCGGCATCGCCCTGCTCGTGCTCGGGACGCAGGCCCACGACCTGTTCCCCGGCGGTCCCGCCCGGTGTGCGGGAGAGGCCGGTGTCAACGAGGCCTGCGCGGCCTCCTTCCGCCGGCTCGACGAGGAGTACGGGTACGTCGAGAACCTCCTGGCGGGCTTCTATCTGGTCCCCGTCGTCATCGGTGCGTTCCTCGGTGCGCCACTGCTCGCGCGCGAACTGGAGGACGGCACCTGGCAGCTCGCCTGGACGCAGGCCGTGCCGCGGATGCGCTGGCTGGCGGCCAAGCTCGCGGCACTGGCCGGCGTCACCGTCACGCTCACCGGGATGTTCACCGCGGTGCTCACCTGGTTCCGTCAGCCATTCGACGCGTGGGAAGGGCGGTTCCAGTACGACGCCTTCGACCTGGAGGGACTTGTTCCGGTGGCGTACGCGCTGTTCGCGTTCGGCGTCGCCACCGCCGCCGGGGCGATCCTGCGGCGCAGCCTGCCCGCGTTCGGCGTCGCGTTCGGGGCGTTCCTCGCCGCCCGGATGTCGGTGGCGCTGCTGGCCCGTCCCGCGTACGCCACGCCGCTCACCACCATGGAGCCGGTCCCTGTCGGCGGCTCGAAGGACCAGGCGGGGCACTGGCCCGTGCCCAGCTTCGCTGACTGGATGATCGAACACGGCTACGCGGACGCCACCGGGCGCAGGTTGAGCTGGACCGAGTACTACGAGCTGGAGGGCGCCGCCAACCGGGCCGGCGCCAACCTCAACCAGTTCCTGCACGCACGGGGCATCCAGCAGTTCGGGGTCTACCACCCGGCCGACCGGTTCTGGACGTTCCAGCTCATCGAGGCGGCCCTGTTCATCGCCGTCGCGGCGGTCCTGATCGGTGTGGTGGCGTGGCGGGTACGGCGCCGTATGATCTAGTGCCCTGACCACAAACGTTCACGCTGTGTGGATGGCAGAGCTGGCCGTCTTGCCTTAGCGGTGACTTCCGTCGGTGCGATCGTCCGGAACCAATCACCTGCTCACCGGGCAGCCGGCACGGTACACGGCGAGCGGGCACCGCAGTACCGTGATGTCGCTCGTCGGGTCGCCGTTCACGACCAGTAGGTCGGCGTGGAATCCGGGGCGGACGCGGCCCTTGCTCCGCCCGAGACCACAGACCTGGGCGCCGACCGAGGTGCCCGCGGCGAGGGCGGCGGTGGCGGGGATGCCGCACGCGACGTACTCGATGAGCGTCTCTGGCAGGATCCCGTGCGGCTTCGCCGGGCCGAGGCCCGCGTCCGAGCCGGCCACCAGGCGGACCCCGGCCCGGTGCAGGGTGGTAACGCCGTCGCGCAGCGTGGCCTCGTTGAGCCCGGCTCGCGCCGCCATCGCCACCACCTCCGGTGGCGTGACCACGGCCGGGTCGGTGCCGAGCGTGGCACAGACCACCACCCCGGACGTGGCCAGGCGGTCCGCGAGCTCGTCGGGAACGTGGGCGCCGGTAGCGGTCACGCACGTGCAGTGTTCGATACCGTCGACACCGACGCGCAGCGCCTGCTCGACCGCGCTGAGCGCGTGCGCGTGCGCGGTCACCGGCAGGCCCAGGTCGTGCGCCAGGGTCAGCGCGGCGGTCAGCTCCTGGTCGGTGAACTGAGGCCGGGTGGTGTCGGTGCCGGGGGTGAACACCCCACCGCTGGCCATGACCTTCACCAGGTCAGCGCCGGCCTCCGCCCGCAACCGCACGGCCTCGCGGATCCCGTCGACGCCGCTCGCCTCGCCCCCCATCGACCAGCAGTGCCCGCCGACGCTGGTGATTGGCGCGCCCGACCCCACCACCGTTGGCAGATCGTCGCGGCTCTTCCGGTCCCGCCACCGGAGCACGGCGCCACGCCGGTCGCCCAGGTCCCGAACCGTCGTGACACCGGCCGCCAACTGCGAGCGCAGTGACGCCTCGATGACCGCGTCGAGGTCCGGCTCGGCACGCTCGGCGAGCCGGCCGAGAGCGTCGAGCCCAGCATCGGCGCACAGGTGCACATGCGCATCGATCAAGCCGGGGAGCACGGTGCCGTCGGGCTCCTCGTACACCGGCCAGCCCTCCGGCGCCTCGGCCCGACCCCGGTGCACGTCGGCGATGCGCCCTTCGTCCAGCAGGACCAGGACCCCGCCGTCCGTCAGCCGCTCGCCGTCGAACACTCGCGCCGCCCGGATAGCATGTTTCGTCATCGGTCCTCCCCGCTGGCGGCCCACCCACCGGTACCTGCTGGTTCTCGTTTACGCAGTTCAGAGTGGGTGCAGAGTCCTGCTTCACACTGAAGAGGTCACTGGTTCGATCCCACGGCGAAGGGCGCGTCAGGAACGACGAAACCAGGCTCGGGCGGAGGCGGGAACCAGCACGAGCAGCGCCACCAATGACCCGTACGCGATCGGCAGGAATCCGAAATTGCTGGACCCGAGCGAATTCAGCCCCGAGAGCAGAACCAGCACGCCGAGCACCACGGCCACGATCCGGGATCCACGCCAGCCGCGCCACAGCCCGTACCCGACCGACGCGCAGACACCCACGCCGACCAAGGTGAGTAGTAGCACTGGCACCAGATTCCGGGCCTCGAACTCGGTCAGCACCAGGACGAGTAGCCCGAGTGGCACCAGTGCGCCAGCGGCAACGAGCAGTGCGGCGATGAGCACCGGCGTGGGTGGCCGGGACGAAACCCAGGCGCTCCCGCCCGGAGAGCTGCCAGGAGCCGCGCGACGGCGATCATTACCAATGTCCATACCGGACAAGCTATCCGACAAATGCGCGAGCGGTAGGCCCACGCACGGCGGGATGGTCCATCGCCATGCCTGGTTTGACCTGCGCCTACCCTCGGCTCCCGTCCTTACGGGCACGCAGCGGGCACACGGCCCGGTCATGCACTCTTGTCCCGCAACCGGGCGGTGCCTGCTCGACCAGTTCCCGTTCCAGTAGGCAGGTGAGATTCGTGTCCCCTGGCGAAGGTTCTCTTGGTCAACCCCGAGCAGCTATCGCTTGACTTCAACCGAACTTCAGATTGAAGACTCGAGTGCATGACGAGTTCCGTCCTCGACGAGGCATACGAACGGGTGCGCCACACTGGCCCGGAGCGGAACGGTTGGCTATCCAACCACGCCCCCATGGCGGTGGAGGTCCTGGCTTATCGCGGCCACGAGCGGGCAGTTCACCGATGGATTGACGGCTACGCGGACAGGCTGGAAGAGCGACCACGCGGTATTCGGCCCATCCCACATGATGAGTGGCGTGACCCGCTCGGCGACCCGGTTCGTACCGGAGACTGGCTGAACTATTTCGACCGCGAGTTGGCCGGCGAACCTTGGCGGGACGTGCTGGTCCGGTGGTGGCCACGCCTGCTACCTGGCATAGCCGCTGGCGCGACCCACGGAGTCATCCGGGTCGGCCACGCCATACGCGCCCTGCTCGACGAGGAGACCCAGCCGCGCGTCGCCGAACTCGGTCAAGGGCTGGCCTACTGGGCCGCCCGGTGGCAGCCCCTCGCACCACCCGGCGTCGGACCATACTCGACAACCGACGCCCGGTCCGCGCTCGACGCAGTACCCCGCATACCCGACCAGCGGTCCGGCATCCGAGCCCGCCTCGCTCAACTGGCCGACCTGACCCGGTGGCCTTCAGTAGCCGGAGCAGTGCCCGGCAACAACAAGGACGACGTGCCAACACGGCTCGGGGGCATCGTCGACGCCGCGGTCATCCGGCACGGCACCCACGGGTACGCCAGCCCTGTCATGCTCGTCCACGCCGCCACCGCGCCGAACGCGGTCCTGCGTGCCCTGCCGGCTCTACCGCCAACGCTCTGGGCGCCGAGCCTCGCCGCCGCCTGGGCGGCAACAGCTGCGGTTACCGCCGCCTACGCCCCGGCCGAGGCGCGGCCCGCCCCGCCCGCTGGCCCCGACCTGAGCCTCGACGAGGTCATGCGCCGTGCAACAGACGCCGGAGACCCGCACGCGATCAAATTCATTGATGCCGTAAGCGACACGTACACCCGCTCCGGAGATCCCGCCCTGCTCGCCATCGCCGCCCAATCCATCGAGCAGATCGCCGCCGACTAACGAACGTGTGCCATCTGCCATGCCAGGCACGAGCCGCGGATCTCCTCGTCGGGCGGCCGTAGACCCGCCAGCCTCCCCGGACGGGGAGGCTGGCGGACATGATGACCGGAGGGCAACGCCGTGACCCACTTGGATCAACGCTCCGCCGACTGGCCGGCCAGTTGATCGCCGAGAGGGCTGCGACGGTACAGCACGCAGCGTCCGTCGCGGGCGCGGGTGATCAGGCCCGTCGCGTGGAGGACTTGCAGGTGTGGTGATACGGCGCTGGTTGACCGGGTGGTGGTGGTCGGCAGCCGGCCGGGCCGCGCGGCCGGTGTTCCGGGCGGCGCGAGGGAGCGGACGTCCCGCCCTGCCGAACCTCGGCGAGCGAGTAGCGGCTCAGTCGGTGGAGCTGGCCCGGGCCAGGACGAGGGGCGGGGCGTCTGCCGGCGACGTCCCCGGCTCGTCGGAGGCGGCCACCGGGCCGGCGCCGGCCGGTGCCGGGGCGCCCGGGCGGGACTGGGCCGGCGGGCCGAACGTTGGCGGGCGCAGGAAGCCCGAAGCCCGGGCCTCGGCGAACTTCCGGCGCATCCAGCGGGCGACCGGCCTTTCAATGAACCGGTGCACCAGCCACGAAACCGCCAGGAAGAACAGCACCACGACGAGCCCGGTCACCCAGTCGGGAAGGACCTGGTGCAGGTGGTAGATCAGCACCCACCCGATGTACTCGTGCAGGAGGTAGAGCGGGTAGGTCAGCGCGCCGGCGGTGGTCAGCCACCGCCAGCCGACCGCGAGGCGGTGGGTGGCTACCGCGGCGAGGATCAGGAAGAAGAGCGTGACCAGCCCCGCCTCGATGATCGCGACCTGGGTCGACGAGAGCACCGTCCGGGCCGGGAGGTGTGGGGTGATGGTGCCGATCATCTGGAGCGCGACGAGCCACGAGGCGCCGAGCAGTCCCCAGACGTAGATGTTGGAGCCGTGCCGGTAGATCAGGTACAGGGCCATGCCGGCCACGAAGCAGGGCGCGCTGAGGGGCACCAGCAGGCCGGTGAGCCACGGGATGGAGTGGTAGGCGAACAGGCTGGCGACCAGCCAGCCCGCGGCGAACAGCAGGACCCGCCGCGGGGTGTATCCACGGACCAGGACGAACAGACCGAAGAGAAGGTAGAAGCGGAGTTCGTGGGCCAGGGTCCAGTAGACGTAGTCGGCGGAGTCCACCTTCATCAGGTCGTGGAACATGGTGAGGTTGGTCAGCACGTCACCCGGGGCCAGTGGCTTCGCGACGACCGGCCAGAGCGTCACCACCGCGCTGGTGACGATCACCGCGAACCAGTACGCGGGAAAGAGCCGGGTGATCCGGGCTGCCGCGAACTGGCCCAGGCCACGCCCTTCGGCGCTCATGCAGATCACAAAGCCGCTGATGAGGAAGAAGAGGAAGACACCCAGCCAGCCGAACTGGGTGTAGATGCTCAAGGTCGGCAGGGTGGGGCTGGGCGGGTTGCCCCACGGCTCGGAGAAGACGGTGAAGTGGAAAGCCACGACGAGGATGGCGGCGACCAGACGCAACCCGTCGAGGACGTACAGGCGCGGCGCAGCGGCTCCGGAGGGAGGTTTCACATGATCTCCTCGTCGAGGCCACGACCCGGCCCGGCGCGGCGTACGCCGGGCAAGCTAGCAGGCGGTCGGTGACGTCAGCAAGGTAGACACGAGGCGACCGGCGGCTGGATCGACGGCGCTCGAAGGCGAGGTCGGCGTCGGTTCTGCGGCCACAGGGCGTCGTGTCTCCTGGCGCCGCCGAAAGGGCGGCTGACGCCGGAGGGCGGATGTGATTGGCGGTCGACCGCTGAACCACACCGGTGTTCCGTTGGCGAGCAGTGCGCGGAGTTTCAGGACGCCTTCGGCGCCGGCGCTCCGCCCGGCTGTCGACGCGTTCGTCCGACAAATTCGCTACTCGGCGGCCGGCGCGCAGTGATACACAACCGAGGTGCAAAACATGTTGGAGTTCCCCGAGGTCCTGCGGCTGATCGAAGACCGCTCGGCCGCGTTCCGCGCCGCGATCGCGTCCGCCCCCGACCTCGACGTCCAGGTACCGACCTGCCCGGACTGGACGCTGCGCGAACTGGCGCAGCACCTCGGCGACGGCCGCCGCCGCCAGGCCGCCATCATCGCGGCGGGCCCGGGCGCTGAGCCCCCGGCGAGGACGGACCCGAAGGGCGCCCCGACCGCGCCCCGCGACCGCGAAGCCCTGGACGCCTGGCTCGCCGAGTCGACCGAGCTCATGCTCGACGCGATGCGCGAGGCCGGCCCGGACCGCGGCTGCTGGACCTGGTGGGGCCGCTCGCAGGCCCCGCAGACCAGCGGAGCCGTGGCCCGGCACCAGATCCAGGAGATCGCCGTCCACACCTACGACGCCCAGCTCACCCAGGGCGCCGCACAGCCGCTGCCGACGGACGTCGCGGTCGAGGGCGTCGACGAGTTCCTGACGACCGTCTCGGCGACGACCGTCCCCTGGCCGTTCAAGCCGGCGACCATCGACCTGCACACGACCGAGGGCCGCTCCTGGCGCCTGACCCTCAACGCCGACGGCGTCCGCTGCGACGACCTCGCCGCCGACGCGGAGCCGGGCCACATGGCGATGCGAGGCGCAGCGAGTGAACTCATCCTCTACTTCTACGCGCGCGTCCCGCTCGACGGCCTGGAGACCACCGGCGACACCGAGCCGATGGAGCAGCTCGCAGAGTGGGACCCGAACGCGTAAAACGCGCACTTGTGACGCATCTGTCGGTTGTGCGCGCACTCCTGCGGGCACCACTGGGCCCGCCGGTAAGCGTTCCCGGTCAGAGCACTAGCCGGGTGGTGACGGCGGCTCGGGCGCGTGCCCGCGGGCGCGGGCTGCATCGGATATGGCGATCCCGGTCAGGACGAGGGCAGCGGCGGCGGCGACCACGACTGGCGGCAAGGGGAGCATCGCCGGCGCCAGGGCGGCCAGCGCAAGGACGCCGATAGGCCGGGACCGGGAGACGCGGCCGAATACCGCGTGCTCGAAGCGGGCGCGCCCGACCAGGTACAGCGCTGGCCCGCCGAGGATGACGGCGATCCAGGCCGGTGGGGTGTGCCCGAGTGGATGGGCGATGACAAGTTCGGCGCCGACGGCTGCGGCGACCACGCCGGCCACCATGGCCAGGTGGGCGTACGACGCCCATCGGGCGAGGCGGACCGGGTCGGTCGACGCGGCAATCGCTTCCGCCAGGACCTGCCCGGCGCGGTATATGTAGATCCGCCACAGCAGCACGGTGGTCGCGATCGACACTGTGAACGCGGCAGCGGCGTCCGGTGCGAAGCCGCTGCTGCTCAGCGCCAGACCGGTAACCAGGATCAGCTCGCCGAGCGCGATGATGAAGAACTGTCGGTAGCGCTCGGACAGGTGCTCGCCCGAGATCACCAGGTCCTGGCTCGGCGTACGGCCCACCCCCGGGGTGGGGAAGCCGATTCTGCCTGCCGTGTGGTCCAGGACCACCGCGAGTGCCCACAACGCGCCACGCGCCGTACCGTGCACGAGCGCCCCCGCGATCCACGGCAGCGCCGACAGGCTGTACCAGAACAGCCCCCGGGCGACGTGGCGCTGCAGTTCGTGGCCACGCAGAACGACCATGAGGACGAGCCCGCGGCTGAGCTGGACGGCGACGTAGGCGCCCGCGAAGATCGGGCCCGTGTCGCCGAATGCCTCGGGCACCGCCGCCGCCATCACCAGGCTGCCGACCATGGTCGCGATGACGAGCGCCTGGATGACCGGTCGTTGCGGGTCCGTCCGGTCGGTCAGCCATGCGGTGCTGGACCAGACCCACCACATGGCCGCCAACAGCACCAGCGTCCGGAAGACGCCGCTCCAGCCGAGATCGTCGGCCAGGCCGCGCGAGAGCTGAGTGAGTGCGAGGACAAACACCAGGTCGAAGAAGAGTTCCAGGAACGTGGCGCGCTGTGGAACCCCGGGTCTCCGCAGCAGCTCGGCCGCCCTGCTCGTCGTCATCCGCTCGCCCGTTCTGCCAGCCTTGCCCGGTCTTGTGGCATTTTGCCACTGCGTGAGCGGTCGTGGCTGCGGACGTGGTCAGCGTTCGCGAGGTCGGCCCGGCCCGAGGCCCGGGCTCCGTCCACGCCCGATCCCCGGGCCACCGCCCCGCGCCTCAGGTCAGGTCGGTACGAAGATCCACATCGTCAACCGCGGCCACGCAACTCTTGCGCCAACGTGCGGGTCTCCCTCGATCAGGCGCCGTCGGGAGTCACCATCGCCTGTCAGCCTGGCGGAGCATCTCGTCCTGCTCGGCGTCGGGCATGAGCTCCCTGACCTCCTGCGCGCAGCGGCACGCGACGGCGATCTTGGCAGCCCACGCCAGCGCTTCCTCGCGGGAGGCCACGTCGACGACCACGAACCCGCCGATGACCTCCTTGGTTTCGGGGTAAGGGCCGTCGGTGACCATCCCGTCCGTGGCCACGACGCTCGCCTGCTGCCTTTCCAGCCCGCCGCCGAAAACCCACACGCTGGCGTTCACGGCCTCCTGGACCACCGCGTGCGAGGCCTTGGCCACGTCGGGCATCTCCTCGCCGGGGATGTGGTCCATCGCGCCGTCATTGAACGAGATCAGGTAACGCGTCATCCCGTGACTCCCTTGTCCGGACGGCCTTCTCCGGCCGCCTCTCACCTGTTCTACGAACGACTCGCTCCGGATCCGACGCTAAGCCAGGAGAGCTTTCCGCGTGACCCCCGCCGATCGGCGCCTGCGCGGTAGGCCGCCCACTCGCCGGTCGACAGGGCGAGATCGGGTACCCAGCTCTCGGTGCTCTGCCGGGCCTTGGCCGACCACTTCGCTGCGTTCCTTGACGCGAAGTCGTCCAAGACCTCGCGGTCGGCCGCGCTCCACGCGGCGAACTTCAGTGTGACGGCGAGCAGGTCGAGGTCCGAGCTGCCGGGGGTCAGGTCCGGGTGGGGACCGGCGAGATGCTCGGTTCCCTGGCCCGGTGACCGTCGAGGCGATCTCCGCATGGTCGCCCCCGGATGCCGGGGCTACGGCGAAGGCGCCACCGACCCGTGCGGCGATCCCTGTCGTGACACTCTCAGGCAGAGCAGTCCAGTCGCTACGCATCGGTGTTCATCCTGCTACGTGCCCGGTCGAGGCTCACACTGATGACGAGTGCTGCGTACCCTCTTCGTCCGCGACCTGAATGATCGTCTTGCCGGGCGTGCGGCGGCGGCGGGCGAACGCGGACGCCGTTTCGGAAAGCGGGCGCACGGCGCCGACGATGGGCTTGAGCCGCCCCGCCCGCAGACGTTGGGCGAGGTCGGTCAGCCGGACGCGATCAGGTTCGACGACGAAGAAGATGGCGCGCCCGTTCGTGGGCTGCACGGTGGGTGGCATGGCGATCGTGACGACCGTGCCGCCCGGGCGTACCAGTTCGGTGGATCGCGTGAGGATGTCGCCGCCGATGACGTCGAACACCAGGTCCACCTCGCCGGCGTGCGGCAGTTCGTCGGCCTCCAGGTCGAGGAAGCTGTGCGCGCCGAGGTCGAGCGCGACATCCCGGTCGCCGGCACGGCCGGTGCCGATCACGCGGGCACCAACCTCCCGCGCGAGTTGGACGGCGAGTGAGCCGACGCCGCCCGCGGCGCCGTGAACGAGGACGGTCTGGCCGGTCGTGAGGTGGCCGTGGTCGAACAGCCGCTACCACGCGGTCAGCCCGGAGATGGGCAACGCGGCGGCCGCGGAGTGGTCGATGTCGGCCGCGAGCGGAGCGAGGTTGCGCGCTTCCACCGCGGTGTATTCGGCCAGGGAACCGTTGCGGGTCCAGTCGGTCAGTCCGAACACCCGCTGGCCCACGGTGAGGCCGGTGGTCCCGTAGCCGAGCTCGACCACGACTCCGGACAGCTCGTGACCGGGGATGCTGGGTGTCCGGTCGCGACCGGCGCGGTCGGACCAGGTTCCCGGCCAGTCGAGCTCCCCGGGGGTGAAGCCGGCGGCGTGCACGCGCACGATGACGTCGTTCTCCGCAGCGTGGGGGTAGGGCATGTCGGCCAGGGTGAGGCCGCCGACACCCGCGGCACGGTCTCGCACGGTGATCGCTCGCATGCTCGAATCCTTCCAAGAAAGCTCGCCGATGTGGCCCGATCCGCGACCTCCGCGGCCGTGGCCGGCACCGCGCGCCCACGAAGCGGGCCGCTGCTGGAGCCCACTTCACCAAACCTCATCGGTACGCTGCTGAGCCCGCGTCGTGTCAGCTGGGCCAGGGCGAGCCGGCGATGCGCTGAACCGTCGTCACCCGCTGGAAGCCGGGGATGAAGTGTTCGAGCACGTCGGAGTTCACGGTGCCGTTCGTTGTCTCGGGCCGGTTCTTCAGCCCGTCGACGTAGGTCCGCAGAAACTCGTTCTTGAAGTCGCCGCGCGGATGGACGGCGAGGATGTCGTCCAGCTGATCCTGCTCCAGTCCGTCCAGGCCGAAGCCGAGCACGTCGGTCAGGACACCGAGGTACGTGGTCGCGATTTCCGGAGCCATCCGGTCGGGGATGCCCGGCGTGGTGTGCAGCGCGATCGCCGTCCACACGGTCTCCGCGGCGGCCGTCGGGAAACCCCGCTCCAGGAGGAACGCGCGCGCGTGGTCGGCCCCGTCGACTTCGAAGCGCTGCTCGACGTCGGAAAAGGGAGTCAGGAGGCCGGTGTCGTGGAACATGGCCGCCAGATAGAGCAGCTCCGGGTCCGGTTTCACGCCGAGCTTCCGGGCGTGGATCAGGCTGAAGAAGAAGACCCGTCGGGAGTGGTGGTAGATGAGAGGACTGGTCGTTTCCTGGATGCGCCTGGTCGCTTCCGCGACCGCCGCCGTCTCGGGAACTTCCAGCCCCGCGATGACCTCTGGCATGATCGGTGACCTTCCCTGAAGAGTGTGGCCGGCGTCCATGCTGCCCACCGATCGTCGTACGCCGCCGCCTTCGTCCGGCCAGGAAACCCTCATATCCGGACAGGCCCAGCCGGGCTTGATCAGCTCAAGATCACGGAGTTCGCCTTCCGGCAACGGTGGCGTGCTACCAATAGGCGGTGTCCACACCTCCCGTTCCGGCGACCCGGCGGCGGTCAGTGCCGGGGTCGGGCCACCCGCGCGTGGATCCGGCGCCGGGGGAGCCGGCGCGGTGAATGCCGGTCCTCATCGCGTCGCGGTCTTCGTCTACGACGGAGTGACATTGCTGGACGTCGCCGGTCCCGCGGAGGTGTTCAAGGAGGCGAACCGGTTCGGTGCCGACTACCGGATCGTGCTGCTGTCGCCGACCGGCGCGGACGTCACGTCGAACCTCGGGGTCCGGATCGCGGTCGACGGCGCCGTCTCCTCGGCGCCGGCGGTCGACACGTTGCTGGTGGCCGGGTCCGACCGCTATCCGCGCGCTGGTGTGCCGGCCGACCTGGCGGACGCCGCACGGATACCGGCGGCCGTGGCCGGCCGGGTCGCGTCGATCTGCACCGGGGCGTTCGTCCTCGCCGCCGCCGGCCTTCTCGACGGCAAGCGCGCGACCACCCACTGGCAGGTGGCGCACGAGCTTGCCGCGCGGCACCCGACGTGCCGCGTCGAGCCTGACGCGATCTACGTTCGCGACGGCACGACGTACACGTCGGCAGGGGTGACCGCCGGTATCGACCTGGCGCTCGCTCTCGTCGAAGAGGACCACGGGCCCGGCGTGGCGCGCGACGTCGCCCGCGCCCTGGTGGTGTACATGCAGCGTGCGGGCGGGCAGTCGCAGTTCTCGGCGCCGCTGCAGGGACCACCGCCCCGGTCGGCGGCTCTCCGTAAGATCACCGACCTGGTGACGGCGAACCCCCGCGGGGACCACTCGCTCGGCGAACTGGCGAGACACCTCAACGTGAGCACCCGGCACCTCACCCGGCTCTTCCACGACGAGCTGTCCACGACACCGGCCCGCTACGTGGAGAGCATCCGATTCGACCTGGCCAGGGCACTGCTCGACCAGGGACACAGCGCGACTCAGGCCGCGACGCGCGCCGGGTTCCCCAGCTACGAGAGCATGCGACGGGTTTTCGCCAGGAAGCTGTCGATCAGCCCCGCCGCGTACCAGCGCCGGTTCGGCACGGCCCGCCGCCCCAACGCGGGTCAGCACTCCGGTCGCAGTTGAGGGCGCCCGGCAGGTGCCGGGCGCCGCCGGTGAGCGTCAGGGCAGGTCGATCGGGCGGAGCACCCGGTCGACCGCGTGGCCGATCTGCCGGTTGCCCTTGTTCAGGTCATAGCGGACCACCCGCGCGTCGCGGTCGCTGGTGTCGGCGTCGACGAGCCGCACCTGCCGGCCGTACCAGCAGCGCTTGACGTCGACCTCGACGGTCGCGCCGAGCGCGGTGGACAGCTCCACCCCGTCGGCCTTGAGTGCCGCCTTCCGGTCGATCGTGGCGCCGGGCACCACGTGGTAGAGCAACACGTCCTCGACGGTGTCCACCCCGAGGCCGGCCACCGCGTCGAACGCGGTCCGTTCGCCGGGCAGCGTGCGGGCGTGCGTGAGGTCGCGGACCAGCTCCCGGAAGGCGTGGTCGTTCGGCACGAACGCGGTCAGCGGGGCGCTGCCGTCGGTGAGCACCTCGACCGGCGAGTCCGGCTTGGCCTGCAGCACCGCCAGCACCGCCGCGGTGAGCACGTCGAAGTCCCGGGAGTTGCGGTCGAATCCGCTGGTGTCGGCCGTGAGCACTGCCGCCAGCGATCGGGTGCCGAACGCCGTGGTGGCAGCCTGCGCGGGCGCGGCGACGGCGGTGGTGGCCATGGCCGCGGCCGTGGTGCCCACGGCGAGCCGGGCAGCGACACGAGAGATCCTCATTGGTAAGCCCTTCGTCGGTGGGACCCAAGCGGTGACTGGTCGTCACGACCCTTGTTCGCCCCGAGCGTCCCGCCCGGATGCACCACGCCGGACAGCCCGCGCGGCCCGGGTAGATTCCGCGGTCGGACGACAGTGGAGGCGGCATGGTCAAGGGATGGCACGGCTGGGTCGGCACGTTCAACGGCGTCGTACTCATCACGGTTGCCGCACTGCCGCTGGCCGCGCTGGCGGTCTGGGCCCTGGCGCGCCGTCGGAGTGTCACCGGCACCGTGCCGGCGGGGGCGTGGCGCACGTCGCTGGCTGAGGTCGGCATCGTCTACGGCACGGTGCCGTGGGTATGGATGATCATGTTGCCGGGCGACGGGGCCGGCGCGGTTCCCGGTCGGGTGGGCCTCGTGCCGCTGCGGGACCTCCTCACGATCCTCGCGAGCGGGCCGCTGACGGTGACGGTCCAGATCGTCGGCAACCTGCTGGTGTTCGCGGCACTGGGGTTCCTCGCCCCGCTGCGTTTCGCGGCGCTCGCGTCGGTGCCGCGGATCCTGGCGCTCGCGGCGGGCTGCTCGCTCCTGGTCGAGGCGGCGCAGTACCTCCTGCGGCTGGACCGGGTGTCCTCCGTCGATGACGTACTGCTCAACACCGCCGGTGCCGGGCTCGCCGCGCTGGCGTCGCGCCGCTGGTGGCGGGCCCCGGCCAGTGCGTCGTCAGACCGGCCTCGACCGGCCCCGGTGCCGGGACGCTGAGCCGCCCGCGGCGCGCCGGTCAGCGGTCCTGGGCGGTCGCCGGGGCCGCGCAGGTGCCGCCCGTGCCTCGCCGAGGCGCTCCACCGGGTCACCCGCCCTGGCCTTGTCCGCCGGTGACGGCCCACGGTGCGGTGGCGTCAGCTCGCCGCGCCGGGGCCGGGAAGCAGGTCGACGTCGCCGGCGTGCATCGGCTCGCCGCAGTGTGCACAGCGCAGGTCGACGCTGCTGATCTCGCCGCATGCGTGGTGGCGGTACAGCAGCGGCGCGCCGGCCTGACCGGCGAGCCACTTGTCGCCCCAGCGGACCATCACCATCAGCAGGTCGACCAGCTCGGTGCCCTTCTCGGTCAGGACGTACTCGAACCGGGGTCGCTGGTCGTAGGGCCGGCGCTCGAGGACGCCCTGGTCGACGAGGTGGTTCAGCCGCTCGGTCAGGACCTTGCGGGAGATGCCGAGGTCCGCCTGGATCTGCTCGAAGCGGGTGAACCCGGCGTACACGTCACGCAGGACCAGCGGGGACCAGGGCTCTCCGATCACGTCGAGCGTGCGCGCGATCGAGCACGCCATCTCGCCGAAGTTCGTCCGTTGCATGGGATGAGCGTAGCAAACGGGGTTCCCTTAAGGAACTTGGGCTGTTACGGTCATGGAGTCTCTTGAAGGAACTTAGGGGGTACGGCAATGAGCAAGGTGTTCACCGCACTGTCGGTCTCGGTCGACGGCTACATCACCGGTCGCGACCCGGGCGAAGGGCGAGGGCTGGGCGACGCCACGATGCTGTTCGACTGGTACTTCGACGGTGACACCCCCAGCCAGGTGTTCGATGGCTTCCGGCTGAGTGAGCCCAGTGCCCGGGTGTTCGACGCCCTGGCCGGTCGCGTCGGCGCGAGCCTGGCCGGCCGCAACACCTACGACGACTCCGGGTGGATCCACGGCGGGACGCCGCACCCGGCGGCGCCGCTGTTCGTGCTCAGCCACCGACCGGTGCCGGGTATGAGCGACGACCGTCAGACGCTGGTCACCACCGGGATCGAGGACGCCGTCGCGGCCGCGCGGGACGCCGCCGGCGACAAGGACGTCGCCCTCATGGGTGGCGGCGTCGTGACAGCGGCCCTGGCTGCGGGACTGGTCGACGAGCTGATCCTGCACCAGGTGCCGATCCTGCTCGGCGGCGGCCGACCCTACTTCCAGTCGCTCCCCGAGCACGTGCGACTCCGTCTCGTCGAGGCCGTCCCGGCGCCCGGCGTGACCCACCTCCACTACGAGGTGCTCCGATGACCACCACCGAAGGGACCGGTCCCATGCTCGATCCGCGCGCGCGGCGCGTACTCGACGGCACCTCGATCGCTCACCTCGCCACCGTCCTTCCGGACGGCTCGCCCCACGCCACCCCCGTCTATGTCGGCACGCACGGTGACCGGATCGTCTTCTTCACCGGTCCCGGCTCGCGCAAGGCACGCAACCTGCGCCGCGACCCTCGGCTCGCGCTGTCCATCGCGCCCGTCGACAACCCGTTCGAACCCGTCGTCATCCGCGGGCGCGTCGTCGAATGGGTCGAGGGTGACGCGGCGTGGCAGATCATCGACCAGTTGGCCATCAAGTACGCCGGAGCGCCCTACCCCCGAGGACAGGAACGCGTGGTGGCCCTGATCGAGCTTGACCGACAGACCGTCGGGGTGGGCTGAACGGCGTATCGAGCTGTTTCCGCCGGCCTGCCCCAGGTCGTCCCGGCCGCGCGCCGTCTCCGGTTCCGGCTCCTGGCGGGCGGGCATAACGGCCGGTCCGGCGGGCACTCACCTGCGGAATGCGAGAAGTCGAAAACGTGCACCACGCCAGGGCCGCACTGCAACGCGCATTTCGACAACTGACATCTGCGTCTCGCGGGTCATCGGATGGCGCTCCTGCAACGGCGGCGACATGTGCTGTGACCGGGCGGGCGGAGCGGAAAGCTTCGCGGGCCCGGCGCGAGGGAGGAATCAGGGCATGACGGCAACCAACCAGAGCCGGCCTCCAGGCGGCGGCACGGGGGAGCAGGCCCGGCAGCAGGCGTCCCGGGTCGGGCAGCACGCCATGCAGACGGGCGGCCAGGTGGCGCACGCCGCCACCGAGCAGGGCGGGCAGGTGGCCGCGGAGGCGGCGCAGCAGGCGCGGAACCTGACCGGGCAGGCCACCACGCAACTGCGGGACCAGGCTCGGACGCAGCAGCACCGGGCCGCCGACGGG
This sequence comes from Micromonospora sp. AMSO31t, assembly GCF_008868175.1. GTDB lineage: Bacteria > Actinomycetota > Actinomycetes > Mycobacteriales > Micromonosporaceae > Micromonospora. The sequence goes on along the minus strand of NZ_WBKT01000003.1, from coordinate 74,407 downwards.
TTGCGCGACCTCGGCCGTGAGCTCGGCTCGATGGCCGAGCGGAGCGGCGAGTCCGGCATGGCCGGCGAGGCCGTCCGCCGGGCGGCCGACGCGGCGCAGCGCGCCGCCGGATGGCTCGACCAGCGGGAGCCGGGCGACGTCCTGGACGAGGTACGAGGGTACGCCCGGCAGCATCCCGGAACGTTCCTCGCCGGCGCGGTGGTGGCGGGCCTGCTGGTCGGCCGGCTCACGAGAAACATGACCGGCTCCGACGGGTCGGGCTCCGGCGCCCAGCCGGCCCAGCCCACGCAGCCGGCGTCGCCGTCGTCCGAGCGGGCGGTCGAGGCGCCGTACACCGGAGACCAGCCCTACACCGGGGTGGCCCGGGCGCAGAACGTGTCGCCGGCCGGCCGGCCGGAGCCGGACATCCCGGGCGGGGTGGCACCGTGAGCGCCCCGGAGAAGGAACGGACGCAGTCCTCCGTCGGCGAGCTGCTGGGCGACGTGACCCGGGATCTCTCCACACTGGTCCGCAAAGAGGTCGAGCTGGCCAAGGCGGAGCTGCGCGAGGAGGCGACGCAGGCCGGCAAGGCCGGCGGCATGTTCGGCGGGGCGGCGCTTGCCGGTTTCCTGGCCGTGCTGTTCGTGTCGTACGCGGTGTGGTGGGGTCTGTCGAACGTCATGGATGAGGGATGGGCCGCACTGATCGTGGCGGTCGTCTGGGCGGTTGCCGCCGCCATCCTGCTCGCCAACGCGCGGACCAAGATGCAGCAACTCCGTGCGGTCCTGCCCCGGACCAAACAGACCGCGCGGGAGATGCCGCAGGCCATGCGAGGCCGGTGACCGAGCCAGAGGGGAGCGGATCATGTCCAACGATCCGGATCGGATCCGATCAGAGATCGAGAGCACCCGGAGCGACTTGAGCAGCGACGTGGATGCGCTGACCGACAAGATGAACCCGCGTCGGATCGCCGGTGAGCGTGTCGGGCAGGCTCGCGGCGCGCTGACCCGAGCCAAGGAGAAGGTGATGGGCGCGCAGACGGACGGGCACGGTGCCGGCCAGCGGATGTCGCAGGCTGCCGGTTCGGTCCGGGAGGGGACGCGATCGCTCGGGCACCAGTCCCGCGCGCAGGCGCAGAGCGCTGCCGGCACGGTCCGGGACGAGGCGCGGTCGCTCGGGCAGCAGTCCCGGGCGCAGACCCAGGGCAACCCGCTCGCGGCCGGCCTGATCGCCTTCGGCGCCGGACTGCTGGTGTCCTCCCTGATCCCGCCCAGCCGCCCGGAGCGGCAGTGGGCCGGACAGGCCAAGGGCATGGTCCAGGAGCACTCCGCCGGGCTGCGCGAGCAGGCGAGCCAGGTCGGCAACCAGCTCCGGGACGACCTGCGCGAGCCCGCGCAGCAGGCGGCCCAGTCGGTGCGGTCCACCGCTGCCCAGGGCGCGTCCGCCGTCCGCGACCAGGGCCGATCGGCCGCACACCAGGTTCAGGAGGACACCCGGAACGCCGCCGGGGAGATCCGGCACCGCTAGATCGGCGTGGCCGTTCGGGCTCCGACCCGCCGCGAGCATGGTCTGCTGCCTGCAGGGCAGCAGACCATGCTCGTTCGGGGTGGGGAGAGGGCCTGACCGGGAACACTCTCGCGAACCGCGTCCCGGCTTCCTCCCGGTATGCCCACCCAGACCGCGTCGATGCGTCCCGTCACGTTCGTGACGATCATCCGCGCTAGGGTCGGGCGCGCCGCCCTCCCGTGCCCGCGCGGGCACCTGATCGCGGACACCGTGAGGAAGGGAAAAACCCGTGCCGACCTACCGCCATCCGGGCACCGTCATCACCGACCACAGCTTCCGGGTACCGCTCGACCACGCGGACCCGGCCGGTGAGCGGATCGAGGTGTACGGCCGCGAGGTCGTGGCCGCCGGCCGGGAACGGGAGTCACTGCCCTGGCTGCTGTTCCTTCAGGGCGGGCCGGGCGGCCGGTCACCGCGGCCGGTGGGCCGCGACAGCTGGCTGGACCGCGCGTTGGACGACTACCGGGTGCTGCTGCTCGACCAGCGCGGCACCGGCCGCTCCACGCCCGTCGACCGGCACACGCTGCCGGAGCGGGGTGGCGCGGCCGCCCAGGCCGGGTACCTGGCGCATTTCCGGGCCGACTCGATCGTCCGGGACTGCGAGCTGATCCGCCGGGAACTCCTCGGCGAGGGCGGCCGGTGGAGCCTGCTGGGCCAGAGCTACGGCGGCTTCTGCACCCTCACCTACCTGTCGTACGCGCCCGACGGCATCCGCGAGGCGTTCGTGACCGGCGGCCTCCCGGGCCTGCGCAGCACGCCCGAGGCCGTCTACCGGGCCGCCTATCCGCGGGTGCAGCGCAAGGTCGAGGCGCACTACGCGCGCTACCCGGACGACGTCGACACCGTCCGCGCCCTGGTGCGGCACCTGCGGGAGCAGGAGGTACGGCTGCCCGGCGGCGGGCTGCTGACCGCCGAGGCGTTCCAGGCGCTCGGCATCATGCTGGGCACCGGCAGCGGCTCGCACACGCTGCACTACCTGCTCGAGGACAGCGTTCTGCGCGGCGGCCGGCTGTCCGACCCGTTCCTCGCCCAGGTCGAGGGCCACCTGTCGTTCGCCGGCCGCCCGCTCTACGCCGTCCTGCACGAGTCGATCTACGGCCAGCGGTCGGCGTCCCCGCGCGGCACGGGATGGGCGGCCCAGTCGGTACGCGCGGAGTTCCCGCGGTTCGACGCCGACCGGGCGCTGGCCGACGGCCTCCCCGTGCTGCTGACCGGCGAGATGATCTATCCGTGGATGTTCGCCACCGACCCGGCGCTGGCCCCGCTCGACGAGGTGGCGGACCTGCTCGCCCAGCGGGGGGACTGGCCGGACCTCTACGACCCCGCACAACTCGCGCGCAACGAGGTACCGGTGGCCGCGGCCGTCTACCACGACGACATGTACGTCGACGCCGACGATTCGCTCGCCACGGCGCGCGCGGTGCGCGGCCTGCGCACCTGGGTCACGAACGAGTACGAGCACGACGGCCTCCGGGTCAGCGGCGGCCGGGTCCTCGACCGGCTGATCCGGCTGGTCCGCGGCGAACTCTGACGCCGGCGAGAGGACCCTCGGGCCGGGCTCGCCGGGCCAACGCCCGGACCGCCTCGCGGGGGTGCAGATCGCCGATCGACCGCAGCATGGCCAACAGGTCCAGGCTGGCGGCGGTGCCCTCGCGCATGCCGTCGGTGACCAGTACCAGGCGGTCGCCGGGTTGCAGTGTGATCTCCCCGTGGTGGTAGTCGGCCTCGGTGAACATGCCCAGCGGGAAGTTACGCGGGAGCCGCAGCGGCTGGGCGTCCCCGCCGCGCATCACCAGCGGCGGCACGTGCCCGGCATTCAGCAACGCGCACACACCGGTGCGCAGGTCGAGGCGGCCGAGCACCGGGGTGACGTAGCTGCCGCGTACGCCGGTGTGTTCGGCCACGGCGGCGTTCGCGGCGTCGGCCTGCTGCACCAGGCCGGCCCCGCGGCGGCGGATGTTGCGCAGGCTGCCCAAGCCGAGGGTGGCCGTCAGCGCGCTGGCCACCCCGTGGCCCATCGCGTCGGTGACGCTGAAGTGCAGCACGTCGCGGCCCAGGTTCAGCGCAGCCCGGCGAACAGGTCGTCCTCGCGCGCCGGCGCGCCGGTGGTGTCGCGGACCCGGACGAAGGTCTCCACGCCCATCAGCTCGGTGAACCGGTCCTGCCCCAGTTGCAGGAAGAAGATGTTCTCGGCCTGGCTGGCATGCGCGGCCAGGGAGGCGAACTTCTGCGCCCCGTAGGCGCTCGTGTCCACCCAGGTGGTGATCTCGTCGTCGGGCAGGCCGAGCTGCGGCATGTCCTCCGACGGCGCGTCCGGCTCGGGGAACTCGACGCCGATCTCCTTCATGACGCGGCCGAACTCCTGGAAGGCGCTGCGCGGCACGGTGGTCCAGTAGACCTTCGCGGGGATGCCCGTCCGCTCGACGGCGGCCATGGTGATGCGGTGCGCCTGGATGTGGTCCGGGTGGCCGTAGAAGCCGTTCTCGTCGTAGGTGACGACGACGTCGGGCCGGTAGCGCCGGATCAACTCGGCCAGCCGGTCGGCCGCCTCCGTCACCGGCGTGTTCCAGAACGCGCCGGGCAGGTCGTTGGTGGCCCAACCCATCATCCCGGAGTCGGCATAGCCGAGCGTCTCCAGGTGCGTCACCTTCAACGCCTCGCAGCTGGCCTCCAGCTCGGCCCGGCGCATCGCCGCCACGGCCTCCGCGTCGTGCCCCGGGTCGCCCGGTTTGATGCCGCCGGGGCCGTCGCCGCACCCGCCGTCCGTGCAGGTCACGAGAACCGTCGTGACCCCCTCCGCCGCATAGCGGGCGAGGATGCCGCCGGTGCTCGTCGCCTCGTCGTCGGGGTGCGCGTGCACCGCCATCAGGGTCAGGGTTCTGTCAGCCACCCCATCACCATACGAGGGCGGTCCGACGCATAGCATTGCCGCGGTCCGGGACGGCTCGGCTGAAACGAGGCGACATGCGGTGGCTCCAGCGGTTGCTGGGTGGCGGGCGGGTCCAGCTCGACCCGGATCGGCAGCAGAGCCTGCTGGAGGAGGTCCGGCACCGCTACGGCGCCCGCGCGCGGATCCGGTTCGCTGACCAGGTCGACGCCGTCACCCGGATGCTGGACGGCGACGACGGCCTCGTGGTGGCGGCCCGGATCGTCGGCGAGGTCGCCGACGAGGCCCACGCCGACCTGCGGGCCCAGGCCCACGACGTGCACCGGCGGACGGGCCGGCGGCTCCTCGTGCACCGCCGGAACTACCGGCCGCTGTGGAAGGAGGCCGGCCCGGCGTTGCGGTGGCCGCTGTTCGCGCTGCCGTCCGGCTTCCACCCGTACGCGCAGGTGGCCGCCGCCGTCGCGGTGGTCGGCGGCGGGGCGTCCCGGCTCGACCGGGTGACCGACCCGACCCCGGTCGTGACCCGCGTGTTCGAGCTGCTCGACCTCACCACCGCCGGCTGGGAGTACGGCCGGGTGCGGGTGGACACCGACGCCGCCGCCCTGGCCACTCGCCTCATCTCGACCGCGGGGCAGGTCCTCGCGGCCATGGACGACCCGCCCCGGCTGCCACCCGCGATCCGCGAGCTGATGCGCCGCAACAACACCCTCGACGTGTACGACCCGACCGGTCCCCGGGTCGTCGACCGGATCAATCCGGGGGCGACGATGCGGGAGACGCTCCTGGCGTGAGGGCGCCGCGGGAGGTGGCCTCCCGCGTACGGGTGGCCGCCGGTGCCGGCTCGCGGTCGGGCCCGACCGGGGGATCCTGACGGCGGGGCAGCAGCAGCGGGCTGGCGAGGATCAGCAGCCCCGCGACGGCGATAGCCGTGCGGGGGCTCGTGGCGTTGGCGAGCAGTCCGCCGAGCGCGCTGAGGACGGCGATGGTGGCGCTGCTGCTGATCGACCAGGCCGAGAGGGTGCGGGCGACGCGGCCTCCGGGTGTGTGTTCGAGCCGGTAGGTGGCGAGCACCGGGTTGTACAGGCTCATGCTGATGATGATCGCGAGCTCGACGGCGATCACCGTCGCGAGGCCGGCGATGCCGGGCTGGACGAAGGCGAGGCCGATCAGCCAGACCGCGCGCAGCGTGCCGACGGTACGGAGGATCCGGTGCTGGCCGTACCGCGCCACGACGCGGCGGGCGAGGCGTGAGCCGATGAGTCCGCCGACGCAGGGTGCCGCGAAGGCGAGGCCGTACTGCCAGGGTGGGAATCCGAGCTGGCCGAGCAGGAGCACGGCCAGCAGCGGCTCGGTGGCCATGATCAGCCCGCCGACGAGCAGCTGGTTGAGGTAGAGCGCCCGCAGGCCGCGGTGGGTCAGGAGGTGCCGCCAGCCGTCGAGCAGCTCGCCGGCCCGGACCGGCTGCCGGTCGTCGCGCAGCCGGTGTTCCTCCCGGCCGCGGATCGCCGTGATGCCCAGCGCGGAGAGCAGGTAGCTGAGCGCGTCGACCACCACGGTGGTCACCGGCCCGACGAGGCCGACGGCCGCGCCGCCCAGCGGCGGCCCGACGGCGATGGCGCTCCACGTCGTCGACTCGAACCTCGCGTTGGCCACGAGCAGCTCGTCCGGCCGGACGAGGGCCTTGAGGAAGGCGCCGCCGGCCGCCTGGAAGGTGATCCTGGCGGCGGCGACCACGGCCGAGACGATCAGCAACTGGACGAAACCGAGCCGGCCGACGGCGTACGCGATCGGGATCGTCATGAGGACCGCGAAACGGGTCAGGTCCATCGCGATCATCACGGGTCGCTTGCGGCGGAACTCCACCCAGGGCCCGAGCGGCAAGGCGACGAGGGCGCCGATCGCCGGCCCCACCGCGGACAGCGCGGACACCTGAGCGGGGCTGGCGTGCAACACCAGCAGGGCGATCAGCGGCATCGCGCCGAAACCCAGCGCGGAGCCGTAGGCGCTCACGGCGTAGGCCGCCCAGAGCCATCCGAACTGCCGGCCGAGGGATCGTCTGACCACCAAGCTCCGCACCTTCCGCCTCGGACGTGTGCCGTTGACGGCGGTGATCACAGCAAGGACGAGGAGGCGGGATCAAACAACCGCACCGGCGGCGAGCCACAACGGTTGGTTGTGCGACTAGGGTCGGCGGGTGGATCTCGACGCCGTGCGCACCTTCGTCGCCGCCGCCGACGCCGGCCAGCTCCAGGTGGCGGCCGGCGCGCTGTCGATCACCCAGCAGGCCGTCTCCAAGCGGGTCGCCGCGCTGGAGAGAGACCTGGACGTGCGCCTTTTCACCCGTACGCCCCGCGGGGTGCAGCTCACGGTCGACGGCCAGGCGTTCCTGCCGCACGCCCGTGAACTCCTCCGGGTGGCGGACCGGGCCGACGCGTCCGTGCGTCCCGGCCGGCGCGCCCTCCGCGTCGACGTCCACAGCCGGCGCACCGCGCCGGCGGTGCTTCTGCAGGACTTCCACCGGACGCATCCGCGGATCGAGCTGGACGTCGTGACCCTGGACGCCGACGTCCATGCCGCGATCGCCGCCGTCGAGGCGGGGACGGTCGACGCCACGTTTCACGCCGTCGCCGTCCCCGCGCGCCAACTACCGGCCGCGATCAGGACCGCCCGCGTGATCGACGAGCACCACGAGCTCCTCGTCGGGCCACGCCATGCGCTCGCCGACGCCCGCGCCGTCACGCCCGCGCAACTCGCCGAACACCGCATCTGGATGCCGGGCATGGCCGCCGGCACGGAATGGGCCAGCTACTACGACGAACTCGCCGCCGCGTTCGGGCTCACCATCGACCGGGCCGGGCCGGTCTTCGGGAACGAGGCGCTGCTGGCCGAGATCGCCGAGTCGCCGGACCTGGCGACGCTGGCCGGCGAACGCACCCGATACCTGTGGCCGGACAGCTATGACCTGCGGCGTGTACCGGTGCGGGACCCCGCGCCGGTATACCCGATGTCCCTCATCTGGCGCGACGACAACCGGCATCCCGGGCTCACCACACTTTGCGACCACCTGGCGGCCAGGCGGGCGGACGCACCCGACACCGAGGTCTGGACGCCGACGAGGTACGAAGCCCGTTGAGTCAGCATGCCGCGGGCGGGATGCTCTGCTCGTACTGGAAGACGTTGTGGGGGTCGTACTTCGCCTTGACCTTGCGCAGCCGGTCGAAGTGGGACCCCCAGTAGGCGGTTTCCCATTCCGCCATTCCGACGTTCGGCACGTTGACGTAGGCGCCGTCGACGTAGGGCCGGAGTGCCTGGCTGAACTCGGCGATCCACGCCTGGGCGACGGGGGTGAGGGCGTCGCCGCTGTCGGGCACCCCCCGGGTGCCCCAACCGGCGCCGGGCTCCGAGTAGAAGAGCGCATCGCGGTGCGGGAACGCCGCGCCGCCGAGAGGTTCCCTCGTCTGAGCCCCCGTGCCGAAGGCCTGCGTGAAGAAGTTGCTGTCCTCCGAGGGCGCGTTCTGCATGAAGGTGTGGATCACGCTGATCGCCTCCTTCGGGAACGGCCGCCTGGTGAACTGCGAGAAGAACTTCCAGTTCGCGGGCTCGTCCTCGGTCGGAATCTGGAATCCGGCATAGATGTCGCCCCAGCCGCCGGTCTGCACCGTGACCTCGGGGTCGCCGATCGAGAGGACCGGTGCCAGCAACGCCGTCGCCTCGGCCTCCGACCCGTCCGCGAGAACACCGAACAGCAGGATCTGGGACTTGTGGATCTCGACCTGGGTTCCGAGGCGGTTGTCGGCGAACGGCGCGAGCCGCTGCCATGCGTCGAAGACCTCCTGCAGGTCGTCGAGACCCGGCCAGGTCGCCTGAAGGTAGGCGACGCTCCGCAGTGGCGCCGCACGGTAGGTGAGGGAGGTGACGATCCCGAAGTTGCCGTTCCCCGCTCCCCGGAGTGCCCAGAGCAGGTCGGAGTGGTTCTTCAGGTCCACCTGGACGGCCTTCGCGCCGTCGGCGCCCCACGGGACGACAATCTCCGCGCCGATCAGGTTGTCGCAGGCCATGCCGAGGTAGCGGGTGAGGAAGCCGAAGCCGCCGCCCAGGGTCGCGCCGGACAGGCCGACGCTTCCCTCGGTGCCGGTGGTCACCGCGAGGTCGTGCTCGCCGAGCGCGGTCACGGCTTCCAACTGATTGAGCCCGGCGCCGACCGTCGCGATGCGAGCGGTCGTGTCGATCTGGACCGACTTCAGCTCGCTGACGTCGATCACGATGCCGTTGTCGACATTGGACCAGCCTTCGAGGCTGTGCCGGCCGCTGCGCACCCGCAGCGCGACGTTGTGCTGCCGCGCCCACGTGAGGGCGTTGACGACGTCCTGGGTCTCCTGGGCGAAGACGATGACCAGCGGGTAGCGAACGAAGAGTTCGTCCCAGCCGAGGCTCGCATTCGCGTACCCGGGGTCCTGAGGACGGACGATGCGGCCGGTCAGTGTCGCGGGCGGGCATTTCTCGCTGGAGGGCCACCCCAGGTCGTCGGCCGCGAAGCCCGGGGTGCCGCCGGACAGCAGGCCCGGGAAGGCGACCGCCCCGGCGCCGACGGCCGCTGTCGCCTTGAGCAGCTTGCGACGAGAAAGATCGTGCATGTCCGTGTCCTCCCGATCGATGACCGCCAGTCCGACCAGGAAGACTTTCCGCCTCCGGCTGGCGCGCTCACTGACGGTATTACGGGGGGTTTGGTCCGAGTTGCGAGATTTCATCGCGGAACCCGGTCAGGTGATCACGGCGGCGTGCTCCGCACCGGCAGGGAAGTATTCGCAGGTCAGGGCCTCAGAGCGTGCCGGACAGGTACTCCCGGCGTCGCTGCGGTTCGAACTTCTCGATCGCGTACCGCAACATGACCCGCGGCATGGCCCGGTACCGCCGGGCCAGGAACTCCTCCTCCGCCGCCCGGTCACGGTTGCCCACCTCGCGCAGCATCCAGCCCACCGCCTTCTGGACGAGATCGTGCGGGTCGCCCAGGAGCCGTTCACCCAGGCGGAAGGTCCAGTCGAAGTCGCCGGCCCTGATGAAGGCGAAGGTGGCCATGACGGCGATGCGCCGGTCCCACACCAGGCTCGACCCCGCCAACCGGTCCAGGACGCTCCGGTCCTTGTCGACCAACCACGGACCGACGATGTACGGAGCGGACGAGTCCACCAGGTCCCAATTGTTGATGCGGGCCGTGTTCGCCAGGACGAGGCGGAAGATCCGGCCCCGTTCCTCCTCGTCTCCCCTGGTGAACTTCCGCACCAGGATGAACAGCGACGTCAGTCGCTCCTCGTGCACGCCACCGGCCAGCAGGTCAGCCGTGTCGGCCAGGGAGAGGTCCCGCCAGTACCGGGCGGCCACCCGGCGCTGCTCCGGCACCGGCACCGGCACGCCGATGGTCTGATCGCCCTCGCCGTACCCGCCCGGGGTCATCTGGAGGAACCGGCTCGACGCCTCCGCCCGCCGGGGATCGGCGAGGCGGGCGAGGTCGTGGCGGACGTCGGCGGTCGTGGCCATGACTGTGCAACCTACCGCGACCGCCGGCGGCACCGCGGAAATCCCGGGGCCGTGGGGCGGCGCGTCCGGCTGGCCTCCACGGACACCCGCGGAGGAGAGGCTCGAATTGGCCGGCGGCCAGATACACACGGACGAGGTGCGGCCGGCTAGCCGCCCGAGCCCGGCGGGATTCCGTCGGTGGCGGTGCGGCTGCGCCCCAGGGCGTCGATCCGGCCCCACCGGCCGGGGATGTCGAGCAGTTCCAGCCGGCCCAGCCCGGGTGGGAGTGCCGGGTCGATGATGAGGTGCTCGTCGTGGGGTTGCAGGCCGAGGATCACCCGCAGCAGGAGCAGCGGGGTTCCCGCGGACCATGCCTGGGGGCTGCACGCGGTCGGGTACTCCACGGGGTAGGTGGTGCGGGCCCGCGGGTAGCCGGCGAATGCCTCGGGCAGCCGGCCCTGGAAGTAGTCGGCGGCGTCGAAGACGGCCTGGCAGATGGTGGCGGCCTCGCGGCGGTAGCCGTAGCGCCAGAGCCCCCAGGCGATGATCGAGTTGTCGAAGGGCCACACGGTGCCCACGTGGTAGCCGAGCGGGTTGTAGCGGGCGCAGTCGGTGGCGAGGGTGCGCACGCCCCAGCCGGAGAAGAGCCGGTCGCTGAGCAGCAGTTCGGCGATGCGACCGGCCCGAGACTCCTCGACGATGCCGCTCCACAGCAGGTGCCCGATGTTCGAGGACAGCGCGTCGACCTGGCCTCCCTCGGCGTCCAACGCGAGGGCGTAGTACTCGCCGTCGGCGATCCAGAAGTCCTCGTTGAACCGGGCCTTCAGGTCGGCGGCCTCACGTTCGAGGCGGTCGGCGTAGGCGGGGTCGTTCCAGAACAGGCGGGCCAGCCGGGCGCCCCGGATCTTGGCATCGTAGGCGTAGCCCTGCTGTTCGCAGGTCGCACGGGGAAACGGGGGCAGGCGCCCGTCGCGGTAGCAGATCGAGTCCGGGGAGTCCTTCCAGCAGTGGTTGACCAGACCGTTGTCGCGGTTGCGGGTCTCGTACCAGATGTAGCCGGTGCCGAGCAGGTCGCCGTAGTTGTCGATCCAGTCGAGCGCGGCCCGGGCCTCGAACTCGTAGGCGCGCACCACGGCGCTGTCGCCGGTCCAGCGTTCGTACTCGTCGAGCAGGATGACGAACAGGGGAGTGGTGTCGGCGGCGCCGTAGTACGGCGAGTGGGGCTGTTCTTCGAATCCGGCGGACTCGCCGTAGCGCAGCTCGTGCAGGATCTTGCCGGGCTCCTCGTCGCGGAAGTCGTCGAGGCGGCTGCCCTGGCCGTAGGCGAGCGTGCCGAGGGTGGCGGGCACGAGCTGCGGGGTGAACGGCAGGGCCTGCAGGCAGGTGAAGATGCTGTCCCGGCCGAACACGGTCATGAACCACGGCAGCCCGGCGGCGACCAGTTCCTCGGCCATCGTGATGGAGGTGTAGCGCAGCGCGGCCAGGTCCACCAGGCTCCGCCGGTAGGCGGTGGTGATGGACGGGCTGTCGCACTTCAGCCGGGGTGCGGCCGCCGTCCACTGCCGCAGCTGCTCGTCCAGCTCGGCCGGGGACCGGGCCTGGCGCAGCTCAAGGCTGTCGCGGAAGTCGCGCTCGTGTGCGCCCAGCACGAGCGTGCGTACGTGCAACCGGGTCTGCCACTCCGACTGCGGCGGTACGCGCACCTCGAACGTCATGCCCTCCGGGTCGACCCGGGCGGGTGCCGAGCTGGAGATCACGGTCTCGCGGTGGAAGCTGTCCCGCCGGTAGCGCAGCCGCAGCTGTCCCTCCTCGACGATCGCCTGGACCGGCGCCTTCTTGCCCTGCGGGTTCTTGATCTCGAAGATGTCGGCGAAGTCGGAGGCCATGTCGACGCGTACCGTCAGGGTCGTCTCCTCGTCGGTGTGGTTGAGCACCGCGAGGTTCTCGGTGAAGCTGCCGCCGATGCTGCGGTCGCGGATCACCGACACCGTCGCGTCGACGTAGTGGGTCGGTTCGCCCGGCACCAGGAAGAAGCGGCTCTCGAAGTAGCGGATGTCGTCCACCGACAACGCGTGCAGCCGTTCACCGTTCACGCTCAACCGCCAGGTGGACAGGAAGCGGGTGTCGTAGGAGAACAGCCCGGTCGGCACGCTGGGCGACGGGTCCACGTCGCCACGGTCGTCGCAGACCAGGAACGTGTTCCCGTCCAGGATGTTGATCGACTTCCGCATCGCCATCCGGTCACCCCGTCCGGGCCCGCAGGCGCTCGCGCCACGCCTGCCCGTGGGGAGCCCGCCGCTGCGCACCCTCCCGCGGATCGCCGGTGCCGTGCGGTTGCGGGAAGTAGCGCCGGAACGCCAGGATCAGTCGGGCGTCGCCGACCAGGGTGGCCTCGTTGCGCAGCAGCACGGCCGTGGCGGGGGACTCGCCCCGCACCAGCCGGGCGAAGACGGCGGGCGTCGTCGTCAGCACGGCGTCGGCCGCCCGGACGTCCCGGTTCACGAGCACCCGGCCCGGCGCGCGGAGGTCGACGTACCAGTGGCGGGTCGAGTCGTGGGTCACCAGGTCCACGCGCAGCGTCCCGCGCACGCGCGGTGGCAGCAGGGCCCGCCCCCGCGCCGGTAGCGCCACGAAGAACGCCTCGATGTCATCGCTCATGCCTGCCCCCGCCCGATTGCAGCCTAACGCCACACCACCTGCGAGAACCGCCGTTTTCGCACGTTGCCGTGCGAGCGGTGACCTCTCGTCGGTGGCTCGGCTGCCAATGGCTCGACGAGTACGAGGGCCGCCTACCGGAGGCCGTCGACGAGTTTCTCGACCCGGGCGCGGATGTCGTCACGGACGCGCCGGACGACGGGGAGGGACTGCTCGGCCGGATCGGTGAGCGCCCAGTCCTCGTGCCGCTTGCTCGGGAAGACGGGGCAGGCGTCGCCGCCGCCCACGGTGACGATGACGTCGCTGGCCTCGGCCGCGTCCCAGGTGAGCCGGGCCGGGGTGCGGTCGGTGACAGCCTTCTCGGTGGTCTCGGCGGGGGCGCCCTCGAGGAGCCGGGCGAGCATGGTGGTGAGCATCTCGACGTGACCGATCTCCTCGGTCCCGATGTCCATGATCATGTCCTTGTACTTGCCGGGAACCCGGCAGGTCCAGCCCTGCCACAGGTACTGCATCATCACGGTCATCTCGCCGAACTGGCCCCCGAGTACCTCCTGCAACTTCATCGCGAACGGCGCGTCGGGCTTCTCGGGCTCGGCCTGGAACTGCAAGTGGCGGTCGTGGCGGAACACGATCTTCTCCGATCAGTCGTTCACGAGTGGTTCTTGGTCGACGTCTCCTCCCATTCCCGGCCCGGTGGCCCGCCGGTGTGCCGACCCATGACCTCTATGGGCCCAGCGGGAGCCGGCCGAGGGGGGTGACACACGAAGCCGGCGTCACCCTTCGGAGCCCGTTTCGTCACCCGCGCAGCGGGTAGTCGCGGCCTCTCATGGGCCGTGCCACCGGTCCGGCGGTGACGGGCAAGCGATGTTCGTGTCTACCGGCAGGCCAGAGGGGGTGCCCTGAGGATGTGTGGGATCAGCGGGGAGGCCCGATTCGACGGATCCGTGCCGGACGGCCACGCGGTGACCCGGATGAGCGAGGCGATGCGATCCCGGGGGCCCGACGGGGAGGGCCTGTGGAACGACGGGTGGATCACCCTCGGCCACCGCCGGCTGACCATCATCGATCTGTCCGATGCGGGGGCCCAGCCGATGGTCCGGGAGGATCTGGGCCTGGCGCTGGTGTTCAACGGGTGCGTCTACAACTACCCGCAGCTCCGCGACGAACTGCGCAGCGCCGGGCACACCTTCCACTCCACCAGCGACACCGAGGTCATCCTCGTGGCGTACGCGGAATGGGGTGAGGAGTTCGTCCACCACCTCGTCGGGATGTTCGCGGTCGTGCTGGTCGACCGGGAGCGGCGCCGGCTCGTGCTGGCTCGGGACCGGCTCGGCATCAAGCCCCTCTACCTCGCCGAGTCCCCGGGGCGGCTGCGGTTCGCCTCCACCCTGCCGGCGCTGCTGGCGGCCGGCGACGTCGACACCGGCATCGACCCGGTGGCGCTGCACCACTACCTGTCCTGGCACTCGATCGTGCCGGCGCCCCGGACCGTCCTGCGGGGGATACGCAAGCTGCCGCCGGCCACCGTGCGGGTGGTGGAGGCCGACGGGCGCAGCCGCGAGCGCGTCTACTGGCGGCCCGACTACCAGCGGGACCCGGCGCACGCCGGCATGGACGCGCGGGACTGGCAGGCCGCGGTCGGCGACGCGCTGCGCACGGCGGTGCGGCGGCGGCTCATGGCCGACGTGCCGGTCGGGGTGCTGCTCTCCGGCGGGCTGGACTCCAGCATGATCGTGGCCCTGCTCGCCGAGGCCGGGCAGCACCACCTGCAGACGTTCAGCATCGGCTTCGACAGCCGGGGCGGCGAGAGCGGCGACGAGTTCCACTACTCCGATCTGGTCGCCCGTGCCTTCGGCACCGACCACCACCGCATCCAGCTCTCGAACGACGACCTGGAGCCGGCGGTCCGGCGGACGATCCTGGCGATGACCGAGCCGATGGGCAGCCACGACGTGGTCGCCTTCCACCTGCTCTCCGAACAGGTGGCCCGGCACGTCAAGGTGGCGCAGTCCGGCCAGGGCGCCGACGAGGTGTTCGCCGGCTACGGCTACCACCAGCCCCTCACGGAGGTGCCCCGGGACGGCGCCGCCGAGGCGTTCGCCGAGGCGTTCTTCGACCGGAGCCACGCCGAGCTGGACCTGGTGGTCGACCCGGCGTACGCCTGCGACCACGACGCCAGCCGTGAGCTGCTCGCCGCGCAGCTGGCCGCGCCCGGGGCGCACACCGCGCTCGACGCGGTGCTGCGCCTGGACACCCACCTGATGCTGCCGGACGACCCGGTGAAGCGGGTGGACAGCATGAGCATGGCGTGGGGGCTGGAGGTGCGCACCCCGTTCCTGGATCAGGACCTCGTCGCTCTCGCGGCCGCCTGCCCGCCGGAACACAAGGTGGCGCAGGGCGGCAAGGGGATCCTCAAGGAGGTGGCCCGGGAGGCGCTGCCCGCGGAGGTGATCGACCGGCCCAAGGGCTACTTCCCGGTGCCCGCCCTGCGCAACGTCGACGGCCCGGTGCGGCACCTCGTCACGGAGGCCCTAGCCGCGCCGGCCGCACGGGATCGGGGCCTGTTCCGGCCCGAATACGTCGCCGAGCTGCTCGCCGAACCGGACCGGGCGCAGGCCGCCGCCGGCAGCAACAAGCTCTGGCAGCTCGGCCTGCTGGAACTCTGGCTCCAGTCCCACGGCATCCGCTGAACGCGGGGGCGGGCCGCCGTCAGCAGTCGAAGTACAGGGCGAACTCGTGCGGGGTGGGGCGCAGGCGCACCGGGTCCACCTCGTTGGTCCGCTTGTAGGAGAGCCAGGTGGAGATGAGGTCGGGGGTGAACACGCCGCCGTCGAGCAGGTAGTCGTGGTCGGCTTCGAGCGCGTCGAGGACGGCGGGCAGGCTGCCGGGGACCTGCTTGACGTCGCCCCACTCCTCCGGCGGCAGGTCGTAGAGGTCCTTGTCGATCGGGGCCGGCGGCTCGGTCTTGCTCTTGATGCCGTCCAGGCCCGCCATCATCATCGCCGAGAACGCGAGGTACGGGTTGCTGGACGGGTCGGGGACGCGGAACTCGACGCGCTTGGCCTTGGGGTTGCTGCCGGTCACCGGGATGCGGGTGCAGGCGGAGCGGTTGCGCTGGGAGTACACGAGGTTGACCGGGGCTTCGAAGCCGGGCACGAGCCGCCGGTAGGAGTTGACCGTGGGGTTGGTGAAGGCCAGCAGCGAGGGCGCGTGGTGCAGCAGGCCGCCGATGTACCAGCGGGCGGTGTCGGACAGCCCGGCGTAGCCGGTCTCGTCGTAGAACAGCGGCTTACCGCCCCGCCAGAGGCTCTGGTGGGTGTGCATGCCCGAGCCGTTGTCCCCGAACAGCGGCTTGGGCATGAAGGTGGCCGTCTTCCCGGCGGCCCACGCCTCGTTCTTGATCAGATACTTGAACAGCTGCAACTGGTCGGCCGAGTGCAGCAGGGTGGAGTACCGGTAGTTGATCTCCGACTGGCCGCCGGTGCCGACCTCGTGGTGCGAACGCTCCACCGTGAACCCGGCGTCGATGAGCCGGCGGACCATGGCGTCGCGCAGGTCGGCGTAGTGGTCCACCGGCGGGACGGGGAAGTAGCCGCCCTTGTAGGCGGTCTTGTAACCCCGGTTGCCGCCCTCCTCTTCCCGGCCCGAGTTCCAGGCGCCCTCGATGGAGTCGATGTAGTAGAACGACTGGTGCGCGGAGGTCTCGTGGCGGATGGAGTCGAAGATGTAGAACTCGGCCTCGGCGCCGAAGTAGGCGGTGTCGGCGATGCCGCTGGCGGCGAGGAACGCCTCGGCCTTCTTGGCCACGTTGCGGGGATCCCGGGAGTAGGCCTCCCGGGTGAACGGGTCGTGGATGAAGAAGTTCAACGCCACGGTCTTCTGCGTCCGGAACGGGTCGACGAACGCCGACGTGACGTCCGGAAGCAGCAGCATGTCCGACTCGTGGATCGTCTGGAAGCCGCGGATCGACGAGCCGTCGAAGGCCAGGCCGTCGGTGAAGACGCTGTCGTCGAAGGATTCCACCGGCAGGTTGAAGTGCTGCATCACGCCGGGCAGGTCACAGAAACGTACGTCGACGAACTTCACGTCCTCGTTGGCGAGGTAGCGCAGCAGTTCCTCGGGATTGGCGAACACACGTCCCCCTGACACGTCGACACGGCGGTTGAGCGCCCGGGATTACCCGTTCTGAGCCCGCGTACACCCGAATCGGGTGCTCCCGGTGGCCGGACCGCCGGGAGCACCCGGTCCGCTCAGGGCAGCTTGGGCGGGTCGAGCCAGGTCCAGGTGACGCCGTCGGTGGAGAGCCAGGCGCCCTTGCTGTCCGGCCAGCCCGTCTGCACGTACCCGTCGGGCAGCGGGCGGGGGTCGGCGCCGGGCTCCAGTGGTGCGGGGCGCAGCGTCGCGCCGGCGTCGGAACTGGCGAACATCAGCGGGTTCTCCCGGGCGGAGATGCCGGCCTGCACCACCAGCACCCCGTCGGGCCGCACCGCCGCGCGGATCGTGCGGTCGCCGACCGGGGCCGTCGCGGCGGTCCGCGACCAGGTGCCTCCGCCGTCCGTGCTGCGCCAGACCACCAGGGCGCCGCGCACCCGGCCGAGCGCGTAGACGGTGCGGCCGTCCCGGGTGGCGACCGCCGGGCCGCCGATGTCGTCGGAGGCGGTGAGGTCGTCCGGGAACTCGTGCCGGGACCAGGTGCGCCCGCCGTCGCGGCTCACCTCCACGGCGCCGCCGGTGCCGACGATCCGGCCGTCGTGCTCGGTGCGCTCACCGGTGAACCCGCTGACCCACAGACCGGCCGCGGCGGGCACGCTCTCGACCCCCACCGCGTTGCGCAGGGCCGACCTACGGGTGAGCTGCGCCAGGTCGCCGGTGGCCGGGTCGGCGGCGATGATCGGGTCGTACGTGGGGCCGGGCTGCCGGCCGAGGACCCGCCAGCCGGCCGGTAGGGCGTCCACGGGCCGCACGGTCACCTCGCGCCAGGTGGTCCCGCCGTCGGCGCTGGCGATCCACCGCGCGGACCTGCTGTCCGAGGCGGACCGGGACAGGTAGCGGGCCACCACGGTGCGCGGTCCGGCCGCCCTCAGCTCCACCGTGGCGTCGGCCGGTACGGGCAGCGGACCGGTGCGCCAGTGCCGGCCGCCGTCGTCGGTGCCCGCCCACCTCGGGGGACAGCCCCGGCACCCGGTCCAGACCAGGTAGACGTGGGCCAGGTCGCCGGCGGCGGGCCGGCCGGTGGCGACCTCCGGGCCGGTGCCCGGGGTCGGTGTGCCACCCGGGGCGGGGATGAACTCCGGCGTACGGTCGGCGGCGAACCGGCCGACCGTCGGGCCGGAGTCGCCGGACCGGGCCGCCACGGCGGCCCCGGAGCCGGCGAGCAGCAGTGCGACCGTGGCGACGGTCACGATCTGCCGCCGGCGACGGCGCCGGCGGGCCGCGGCGACGACCTGCTCGAAGTGCGGCTTGAACCCGGCCTGGGCGGCCGCGTTGAGGCTGGCGAAGTTCAGCTCAGGCATGGCGGGCCTTCCGGTCGGGGCGGGTCGGGACACCAGCGGAGGCGGCCGGTGCCAGCGGGACGGGGTCGTCGTCCTCGCCGAGCTGCTCGGCCAGCGCGCGGCGGGCCCGGACCAGCCGGGTCTTCACGGCCTCCACCGAGCAGCCCATGGCGAGGGCCACCTCGCTGACGGGCAGGTCGGCGAGGTGGTGCAGCACGACGGTCTCCCGGGCCGTCCGCGGCAGCTTCTGCAGCGCCGCCACCAGCGCGACGTGGTCCGGGGACAGCGCCGGTGCGCTGGGCTGCCCCGGGTCGAGGCGGCCGGAGCGGACGAGCCCGTGCAGCAGCATGCGGCGGCGGTGCCGGGACCGGGCGACGTTCAACGCCACCGTCCGCAGCCACGCCTCCGGGTTGGTCACCTCGCGGAACCGTCCCGGCCGGGCCAGCGCCCGGACGAACGCCTCCTGCACCACGTCCTGCGCCTCGGCGTAGTCGCCGGTCATGGCGTACGCCTGCGCCACCAGGCGGGCCGCCGAGGTGGCGTACACCTGCCTGATCTGTTGCTGTGGCTCCACATCGTCCCCTCCCGTGTCGGTCCCTCCACCCGGTACGACCGGCGGGCGGGCCGCGAGGTGACATCACCGCCGGGCGGGCTCCCGTCCGGCGCTGGTGAGGATGACGAGCTGCTGGGTCGCCCGGGTCATCGCGACGTAACGGTCCACCGCTCCCTCGATGCCGCCGCCGAACGCCTCGGGGTCGACGAGGACGACCAGGTCGAACTCGAGCCCCTTCGACAGCTCCGGGGTAAGCGACCGGACCCGGGGCGTCTCCCGGAACGTCGGGTCGCCGATGACGCAGGCGACCCCCTCGGCGTGCGCGGCGAGCCAGGTGTCGAGGATCGAGTCCAGGTCGGAAACGGATCCGTGTACGACGGGAACGCCGCTGCCGCGGATGGAGGCCGGCACGTTGGCGTCCGGGAGCACAGCCCGGATGACCGGCTCGGCCTCCGCCATGACCTCCGTCGGCGTGCGGTAGTTGATGGTCAGCGTGGCCAGGCTGATCCGGTCGAGACCGATCCGTTCGAGCCGTTCCTGCCACGACTCGGTGAACCCGTGCCGGGCCTGGGCGCGGTCCCCGACGATGGTGAAGCTCCGGGACGGGCAGCGGAGCAGGAGCATCTGCCACTCGGCGTCGGTCAGCTCCTGGGCCTCGTCCACGACGATGTGCGCGAACGGGCCGGCGAGCAGGTCCGGGTCGGCGCCGGGCAGCCCGGCCTCGTCGACCAGGGCGTCCTGGAGGTCCAGTTGACGCAGACTCGACAGCACACCTTCACCGTCGTCGTAGGCGTGGGCCTCGATCAGCTCGTCGACGACCGTGGCCATGCGTGCGCGTTCGGCCGCCACCGTGGCGTCGTGCCGGCGCTGACGCCCGGACGCCTCGGGGTCGCCGAGCCGCTGCCGTGCCGCGTCCAGGAGCGGCAGGTCGGACACCGTCCAGGCCCGGGCGTCGGCACGCTGCAGCCGCCGGACCTCGTCCGGGCTGAGCCAGGGGGCGCACCTGCGCAGGTAGGCGGGGACCGACCACAGGTCTCCGACGAGGTCGGTCGCCTCGAGCAGCGGCCACGCCCGCTGGAAGGCCGTGCGCAGCTCCCGGTTCCGCAGCAGCGACCGGCGGAGCTGGTCGGCCGGTTCGTCGCCGTCGTGCTTGTCCATGAGGATCGTGAGCAGCTCCGCCCAGATCTGGTCGCGCGCCTCGTTGTGCGGGGTGCCGGGATCGGGTGCGTCGAACGCGGCGGCCCAGTCGTCGGCGCTCAGCCAGATGTCGGTCTCGTCGGTCGTGACGGTCATCCCGGTGGCCGGCGGCTCCTCGTAGAACCGGACGGCCGCGTCGATCGCCGTCACCAGCCGCGCGGACGACTTCAGGAGCGCCACGTCCGGGTCGGTCTCGACCGTCGCCGCGGCGCCCTCGGGGACGAGGTCGCGCAGGGTGCAGGTCTGCACCTCCTCCTCGCCGAGGCTGGGCAGGACGTCGCCGACGTACGCGAGGTAGGGCTGGTGGGGCCCGACGAACAGCACGCCGCCCCGGCGGTGCCCGAGGTGCGGGTCGGCGTAGAGGAGGTAGGCGGTGCGGTGCAGGGCCACGACGGTCTTCCCGGTGCCCGGACCGCCGTCCACGACGAGGGCGCCGCGGGACCCGGCCCGGATGATGGCGTCCTGGTCGGCCTGGATGGTGCCGAGCACGTCCCGCATCCGGTTCGACCGGCTGCCGCCCAGGCTGGCGATGAAGGCGGACTGGTCGTCGAGCGCGGCGTGCCCGTCCCACCCGTCGGAGGTGAACACCTCGTCCCAGTAGTCGGTGATCCGGCCCTGCGTCCAGCGGTACCGGCGGCGGCTCGCCAGGCCCATCGGGTTGGCGTGGGTCGCGCCGAAGAACGGCTCGGCCGCGGGGGAGCGCCAGTCGAGCAGCAGGCGCCGACCCGCGCTGTCCGTGAGGCCGCGCCGTCCGATGTACACGGGCTCGCTGCCGTCGGCGCCGACCATGCGTCCCAGGCACAGGTCCACGCCGTAGCGGCGCAGGGTGCGCAGCCGGGCGGTCAGCCGGCGGACCTCCTCGTCCCGGTCGGACGCCTGCCGGCCCTTGCCGCCGGGCGACCGGCGCGCGGCGTCGAGGCGGTCGGACAGGTCGGCGGCCAACCGCTCGATGCACTCCGCCATGGCCGCGAAGTGCTCCTCGTCGCGGGCGATCAGGGTCGGGTCGGCCTTGGGCGAGAGACGGTCGGGAAGGTCGAACACGCTGCTGGTCAGGGGATTCAACGCACCATTTCCGATCTGGGGCCGCGGCGGCGCCGCCGGGTCACCGGCGCCGGTCCGCCACCCCGTTTGCGCAGGTGGACGGCTTCGGCCGGTGATTCTGCGGCACCACCGGGGTCTTGCCGCAAGCCCCCCGGTGCGATATACGTTGGAGGTGGAAGGGAGCAGGTGCTCCCTTTTTTCGTGTCGAGGCCGGCGCCCCGGGCCCGCTCGCTGCGACCCCGGGGCGCCGGCGCCCGGTCAGGGCAGCGCCTTCAGGAACGGGCCGTGCTGGAGCCGGAACTCCCAGCCGTAGTACCGGTCCCAGTTGATCGACCACGTCATCAGGCCGCGGAAGCCCGGGTTGGTGCCGCTGCGCGGCGTGTAGCCGCCACAGTTCTGGCCCTTGACCAGGCAGGTGACCGCCTGCTGCACACCCGCCGGGGCGACGTAGCCGTTGCCGGCGCTGGTCGACGACGGCGCGCCGAAGGCCACCTGGTCCTCCCGTAGGGCCGGGAAGACGGCACTGGCGTTCCCGGCGACCGGGAAACCGGCGAGCAGCATGTCGGTCATCGCGATGTGGAAGTCCGCGCCGCCCATGGTGTGGTACTGGTTGTCCAGCCCGACGATCGGGCCGGAGTTGTAGTCCTGCACGTGCAGCACCGTGAGGACGTCGCGCAGGGCGTGGATCACGGGCAGGTACGACCCGGCGCGGGGATCCTGCCCGCCCCAGGGGCCCGGCCCGTAGAACTGGTAGCCGAGCTGCACGAAGAACGTCTCCGGGGCCATCGTGAGGACGAACCCGGCGCCGTAGCGCTGCTTCAGGGTCCGGATGGCCGCGATGAGGTTGACGACCACCGGGGTGGTGGGGTTGCGGAAGTCGGTGTCGCCTGCGTTCAGGTAGAGGGAGTGGCCCTCGAAGTCGATGTCGAGGCCGTTGAGGCCGTACCGGTCGATGATCGCGGACACGGACCGGACGAAGGTGTCCCGGGCGGCGGGCGTGGTGAGCTGGACCTGCCCGTTCTGGCCGCCGATGGACAGCAGCACCTTCTTGCCCTGCTGCTGCTTGGCCCGGATGGCGGCGGTGAACTCCGCCTCGCTCTCGACAGTGGGGCACTCGGCGACGGGGCAGAGTTGGAAGCGGATGTCGCCGGAGGTGACCGAGGTGGGCTCGCCGAAGGCCAGGTTGACGATGTCCCAGTCGGCGGGCACGTCGGCCATCCGCAGGTAGCCGGAGCCGTTGGCGAAGCTGGCGTGCAGGTAGCCGATCAGCGCGTGCTTCGGCAGCCCGCCGGCCGGCGGCGGGCCGGTCGTGGGCGGTGCGGTGGTCGTCGGCGGGGTGGTCGGGTTGCCGCCGCCGCACGGTGCGCCGTTGAGGGTGCAGTCGGTGGGCGAGCCGGACCCGGTGGCGAGGAAGCCGAACGACACCGAGGCGCCGGGGGCGATGGTGCCGTTCCAGGACCGGTTCGTGAACGTGTGCCGCTGGCTGACGCTGCTGACCGTGGCATCCCAGTACGAGCCGAGGGTGGTGCCCGCCGGCAGGGTGAAGGCGACCTGCCAGCCGGTGATGGTGCTGGCGCCGCCGTTGGTGATCGTGTATTTGCCCTCCCAGCCGGTGCCCCAGTCGGAGGTCTTGGCGAAGGTGGCGGTGGGGCCGGCGGCCAGCGCCGGTGCGGCGAGCGCCACGGTCGCGGCGGCGGTGGCGAGCGCCGCGAGGGCGGCCAGGAACGGGGTACGGGCGGTGCGGTGCATCCGGTCCTCCCGGTACGGGGTGGGCCGTCGGACGTATCGACGGATGCACAATTATTAGGTTTGTTAACTGTAGCTGTCCAGGACCCTCTGTCGCCGTGGTCACTTCCGCCGGTGGATGGCGGCGCACCGTGGTTGGATGGCGGGATGGGTTTCACGGTGACGGACGTGCCCGAGCGGGAACGCTTCGAGGCGCGGGACGAGACGGGCGCGACGGCCGGCCTGGTCACCTACCAGCTGACCGGCAACATCATCGCCTACACCCACACCGAGGTCGCCCCGGAGTTCGAGGGGCAGGGCGTCGGCTCGCTCCTGGCCCGGACCGTCATGGACGACGCGCGGGACAACCGGCGGACCGTGGTGCCGATCTGCCCCTTCCTGAGCGGCTGGCTGGAGAAGCACCCCGAGTACGACGGGATCGTGGCCCGCTCGACCCGCAAGGTCAAATAGCCGGAAGGCCTCAGTCCGCCGAGCGGGTGAGGACCGGCGACGCGCCGAGCGGCGGCGACGAGATCGCGGTCTCCGTGCCGTCACCCCCGCGGACCGGAAGGGCGACCGCCGGGCTCTCTGCCAGGGCGTGCCGGCGCCCGGCGCGGACCACCGCTGCCGCCGCCGCCACCGCGGTCAGTGTGATCATCGCTGCCTGCAGCAGTGACCGCCGCCTGCTCCGTCGACGCTTCATTGTCGTTGCCTCCTGGCGCTCGCGTCCTGTCTCGTTGTCATGATGAGGGCGTCGGACCGGCCGTTCAGGACGTTTCGGAACTTCGACACCGCCCGGGTGAGTCGGTCCGGCTCGCGGAGCCGAAGCGGCAATTCGTGGCGCCTGAGCCCGTCACGCCCCCGGCCGGCGTCCGGGCCGCCGTCAGCGAGCCAGCGCCGAGCAGGCGGCAGCCACGTTCGCGGTCAGGCCCTCGTCGCCGCAGTCGAGCCCCGGGCTGGTCCGTGCGGCCAGACGCCAGTCCGCGCCCACCCGGTGCAGGAACACCTGCCCGTTCGCCAACGGCTCGGCGTTCGATGCTACGGCGATCACCCGGGCGTAGGCGTTGCCGCAGCCGAAGATGTCGATCCGGTCGATGGGAACCCCGCCGGTCGCCCCGTCGAGCAGCGCCGTCGTGGCGCGCAGCAGCGTGCCGGGGGTGCACGACGGGTCCGTGGTGTCCGTGTTGGCGGGCGGGGGCGCGGCCCCGGCGCCCGACGGCCTGGACCCTCCGGTGGCACCGCCTGCCCCACCCGCGGCGGGCCGGTGGGGCGCGACCGGCTGACCGGGCACGCTCGCCGCGGGTTTCCCCGCACCTGCCGCGCCGCCCGACGGTCGGGGAGTCAGCGGGTCGCCGGCTACGGGCGCCGTGCCACCCGGGTGCGCCACCGCCGGCCCGGGGTCGCTCGACCCGCTCGAACAGCCGAGCACGGCGGCGGCCATGGCCACCGTGATGGACAGTGCCAGAGCGTTGCCTCGCTGCTTCATGGTCGCCTCGCATCGTCGTCGTCTGTCGAGCCCTCGCTCGATCCGCGACCGACGCTAGACATCGTGCCTCTGTCGAACCTGGACCAGACCTTGAATCCGCAGGCGGGGACCGCCGGGCCGATTCCCTACCGGTCCGCCGCGTCGCAACCCGGCCCACACGACACGTGCCAGCCGAGGGCCTCGCCGGCCTCCCGGGTGCCCAACCGCTCGAAGACCACCAGCGCCTCGGCCCACGCGAGGTGGGCGGCGGACCGATCACCGCGCCGGGCATGCACCATGCCCAGGTCCCGCAGCGTCCGCGCCTGGCCAAGGTCGTGGTCGAGCTCCCGCCAGTTCTTGTACGCGAGTTCGAGCATGTCGGACGCGGCCTCGAGTTCACCGGTGGCGAGTTGCAGTTCCCCGACGGTCCGGCGCAGCAGCGCGACTCCCAGCCGGTCGTGCAGCCGCTCGCACGTCAGCAGGGCGCGGTGCAGCGGCTCCCGGGCCCGATCGGTCCGACCCTGCCGGATCCAGATCTTGGCGAGCGCCTGGGTGGTGTAGCAGGACATGTGCGAGTCGTCGTGGGCGACGACCAGGTCGTGCGCCCGCGAGCACCACCGCTGCGCCTCGTCCAGGTCACCGAGGGCTCGGTGCACCAGGCCGATGCCACGGGTGGCGATCGCCTCGCCCCGCCAGTGACCCAGCCGACGATAGCGGTCCACCGCCTGGGTCAGGTTCTCGATCGCCGCGGCGTCCTCGCCCAGCTCGCGGTGGCAGTGCCCCAACCCGTAGCGGGCGTGGGCGGCGCCGTTCTCGTCGCCGAGCCGGGCGAGGGTGTCGGCGGCGGCCGCCAACAGCGGGATCGCCTCCCGGTGCCGGCCCACCTCGCGCAGCACCGTGCCCAGACCGTTGCGGGCGGCGGCCGAGCCGGCCTCGTGCCCCGCCTCCTCCAAGAGCGCGGTGGCTGAGGCGAAGTAGCCTTCGGCCTCACCGAACCGGTCCTCCTTGTATCGCAGCAGGGCGATGCCGCACTCGATGACCCCCTGGGCGACCCTGTTGCCCGCCCGGCGGGCCACCCCCAGCGCCGCTGCGTGCGTACGGCCCCAACCCACGAAGTCGTTGCGAACGGCGAACGACGCGAAGACCAGGGCGTCGGCCAGTGCGCAGGCGGCCTCGTCCATGCCCAGTTCGGCCGCGCGCTCGACGGCCGCCACGAGGCAGAGCCCTTCCGCGTCCAGCCAACCCGGCCGAAGGTGGTCCACGGCGAGCACGCCGGGCCCGAGACTGACCGGCACGGGCGGTCGGTGCAGCGGGGACACCGCGTGCGGCAGCCGCTCGCCGAGTCGTTCGCTGAGCGCGGTGGCGGCGGCCAGCACCCGGGCGACCGCGGTGTGCAGGACCTCCGGGGCGTCCTCCTGGACGGCGCACTCGTACGCGTACAGGCGGACCAGATCGTGCATCTGGTAGCGAACGGCGCAGTGCGCCGGGTCCTGGACCACCTCGACAAGCCGGGCGTCGACGAGCTGTTCGAGGAGTTCCTCCGCCTGGTCGGCGGGCTCGTCCAGCAGGGCCGCGGCGAGCCAGTCGGCGAAGTTGGGCACCGCCATGAACCCGAGCATCCGGAAGGCCTGCCGCGCCGGCTGGTCGAGCCCCTGGTAGCTGACCGCCACGCTGACCCGCACCGCCAGGCCGTCGACGGTCATCTCGTCGAGCCGGCTCCGCTCGTCGCTGAGGCGCTCGGCGAGCCGGGCCATCCGCTGGTGCGGCCGGGCCATGAGCCGTGCGCCGACGATCCGTAACGCGAGCGGCAGGCCGGCACAGAGGTCGACCAGCGTCCGAGCCGCCTCGGGATCAGCGGCGAGCCGGTCCGGCCCGACAAGCTGACCGAGCAGGGCCATCGACTGGTCGTGGCGGAACATCTTCAGCTCGACGTGCCGGGCACCAGGAATGGTGGTGAGCCGGGCGCGGCTGGAGACGATCAGGGCGCTGCCGGCCGAGCCCGGCACCAGCGCGCGTACCTCCTCGGCGCTGCCGGCCGAGTCGAGCACGATCAGGATCCGTCGCCCGCTCAGCGCCGCCCGGTACTGGCCGAGCTTCTCCTCAACCGTGCGCAGCTGCTGGACGTTGGCCACGCCCAGCGCGCGCAGCACCTGGTTGAGGGCGCTGGCCGGGTCGTCGCGGCCGCCGCCCAGCCCGACGAATATCTGCCCGTCCGGGTAACTGTCGCGGAGCAGGTGCGCCAGCCGCACGCTCAGCGAGGTCTTGCCGATCCCGCCTGCGCCGGTGAGCACCAGGGAGGGTCGTGGCTGGCCCGGTTGCCCCGGCCCGGCCAGCACCGCCAGTGCCTCGGCAATCTCCTCCTCGCACCCGGTGTGGTCGGGCAGCGGCGCCGGAAGCTGGCAGCCCGGCGCGGCCGGGGCGTTCCGCTCCGGTTCGTCCTCCGTGGCCGGAGGGACGGGCTCGGGTGCGGGCTGCCGCGGGACGGGCGGCGACGCGGCGGGCGACGGCTCGGCCCGCAGGAGTGATCGGTGCAGCTTCTGCAGCTCGGCGCCCGGATCCACGCCCAGCTCGTCGGCGAGCAGAGCCCGGGTCCGCGCGTACTGATCGAGGGCCTCGGCCCGGCGCCCACAGAGCTGCAGCGCCCGCATCAGGTAGAGCACCAGCGGCTCGGTGAGCGGATGGTGGTTCACCGCCTCGCGAAGCCGGTCGGCGACCGGCCCGGGACGTCCCTGGTGAAGCTCGCTGTCCGCCCAGTCGAGCAGGACCCCGAGCAGTTGCTGGCGCAGCCGCTCCCGGACGTGGGCCGCCCAGTCACCGGCCAGCCCCGCCAGCGGGTCGCCGCGCCAGAGGTCCACCGCCTGCCGGAGTAGGTGGGCGCGCGCGGGATCGTCCGGGCTCAGCCGCTGCGCCTGCTGGGTGAGGCTGCGCAGCCGGCCGAGGTCAACCTGGTCCGTTGCCGCGGTGAGCAGGTATCCGCCGGGCTGGCGAACCAGCGTCACGGCCGTCTCGCCGCCCGCGCCGGCGGTGGCGAGGAGCCGGCGGATCCGGGTGATGTAGGTGTAGAGGACGCCACGCGCGTCGGTAGGCGGGGAGGCGCCCCACACCCGGTCGATGAGCGCCTCGGTCGACACGGGCCGGCCCGCGTCAACGGCCAGCCCGGCCAAGACGAGCCGCTGTTTCAGCGGCCCCAGCTCAATCGGCCGCCCCTCAGAGCGGATCTCGAGTTCGCCCAACATGAGGACTTCCATGGCACCCATCCCGCCCCCGCGGTGACCGTCGCAAGCCGGCCCACCCGGGGCCGGCCAGGACCGTCAAGGATTCGTCCAGCTTCGCTACCGACACCGGCTGCGAAGGTCTCTCCAGCGCGGTGAACAGCACCGGAAAGGGCGCCACCGCCGGATCCGTCACCTCCTGCCGGAAGGGGCCGCACACCACAACTGAAGACGTTCGCCGATCGGAAGCCGCCGAGGAACGGCTGCTTTCTCGATCTTGCACGCCCGGATCACTCTACCGGCCGATCGGCGGCGGCAGATACCTGCGCCGCGTCCGTCGCCTGCCGGAAGCGAGATCGTTTTCGCCCGCCACACACCAGCTTGTACGGAGAAAGGTAGCGATGAATCTCTTCGCAGAAGGCAACAAGACCCGTCACGTCATCCGGCTCCTCGCCGGCACCACGCTCAGCCTCGTCGCCGTCGCTGCGGCCGCGGCTGTGGCCGTCACGCCGGCCCAGGCCTCCACGCTGAACGGCGAGATCACCCGGGACGAGATCCTCGACCGCGCGCAGAACTGGGTGGACCGGGGCATCACCTACACGCAGACCGGTACGTGGGCCACCGACCCGGACGGGGACCACCGGTACCGCCGCGACTGCTCCGGCCTGGTCTCCATGGTCTGGCACCTGTCCGACAGCTACGTGACCTCCGAGTTCATGGGCAGCAACGCGATGTGGAGCACGCTCGGCAGCATCAATGACTTCAAGCCCGGGGACGCGATGGTCCGTACCGGACACATGGAGCTGTTCGCGCACTGGAAGGATCCGGGCGACCATACGAAGGGCGCCTACGTCTACTCCTTCAACAGCGACGGACAGACCGTCCAGAACCCGTACGCGGACAACAACGAGGGGGCGCGCGGCTTCAACGGCTGGTCGGACCTCCAGTCGTACAAGCCGATCCGGCGGACCCGCATCGTCTCGCCGCCGGCCGTCATCCCGCCGAGCTATGCCCTGGCCGGCGACTGGTTCGGCACCGGGGAGGCCACCCCGGCCGTCGTGCAACGCAACGGCGCGGTGTGGGAGTGGCACATCAAGCGCACCCAGTCCTCCGGGTTCTCCGACCTGAAGTTCTCCTACGGGGACGCCGACATGGTTCCGGTCGCCGGTGACTGGGACGGCGACGGCAGGTGGACCCCCGGTGTGGTGGCCAACGAGGTCAACTCCCGACGGTGGTACCTGAAGAACTCGCTCTCCGGTGGGGTCTCCGACGTCGACTTCCTCTACGGCGGCAAGGACGCCGTCCCGGTCGTCGGCGACTGGGACGGCAACGGCACCTCCACCCCCGGCGTGGTCTCGGCCGACAGCGGCGCTTGGAAGTGGGAGCTGCGCAACGCCAACAGCGGTGGCGGCGTCAGCAACACCCTGCGCTACGGCAACGTCAACACCTGGCCGGTGACCGGCGACTGGGACGGCAACGGGACCTGGACCCCCGCCGTGGTCGACGACGCTGACGGCCCGCGTCGCTGGTTCCTGAAGAACGACCTGACCACCGACGGCCTCGCCGACGTGCAGTTCAACTTCGGCAGCCACGGCACCTACCCGGTTCCTGGTGACTGGAACGGCGCCACCGCCGCCACCGAGCCCGGCATCGTGGCGAACTACGACGAGCGGATGTGGCGCTGGTACCTGAAGGACACGGTCAGCGGCGGCGTCGACGACAACTACTTCGACTACGGCAACGACGCCCCGTACCCGTACACCTTCTGACCGCACCGCGGACACGAACGGGGTTGACGGGCCGCTGGTCGCGGCCCGTCAACCCCGATACGTGGTGCTACGCCGCTGACCTGAGCAAAAGGCCCCCATGAGGCAGCCTCCGGCGCCCGGCGGGTGACAGGCCGCCGCCGGCGTGGGAACCTACCGGTCGGTAACGTTCTCGGCGGAAGGCAGTGACATGGCGGACCTGACAGCGCTCGCGGATCCGGGCGGGCAGCAGCAGGCGGCGCTCGACCCGGCCGTCGTGCGCCGCGCCTGGCGGGTGACCGAGCCCCTGCACGCGATGATCTACTTCGTGCCGGAGGCGCACGAGCGGTACGCCGCCCTCGGCCTCCCCGCCCCGGCCGGCTACTTCGCCTCCCGCGCGGCCGCCCTGGGACCGGTCGGCCCCGGCCCGGTGGTGGCCAGCTTCTTCAACTTCAGCCCGGACCTCGTGGCCCGGGTGCTGCCCGCCGCCTGGGAGCGGGCGACGCCGGCCGCCGTGCTGGCCGCCCGGTGGGATGCCGCCGACGCGGCCCTGACCCGGGCGCTCGGCGACGCGGTGCGGGCCCCCGAGCTGGTCGAGGCCGCCGAGCTGGCCCGGCGCGCCGCCGAATCCGCCACGGCGTACCCCGAGGGGCGGCCGCTGTTCGCCGCCCACGCCGCCCTGCCCTGGCCGGACCGGCCGCACCTGATCCTCTGGCAGGCCCAGACGCTGCTGCGGGAGTTCCGCGGCGACGGGCACGTGGCCGCCCTGGTGCTCGCCGGCCTGACCGGGCTGGAGGCACTGGTGCTGCACGTCGCCTCCGGCGAGGTGCCGGTCCGCTTCCTGCGCCGCACGCGGGGCTGGACCGGTGAGCAGTGGGCGGGCGCGATCGAGCGGCTGCGCGGGCGCGGG
This sequence comes from Micromonospora sp. AMSO31t, assembly GCF_008868175.1. Taxonomy (GTDB): domain Bacteria; phylum Actinomycetota; class Actinomycetes; order Mycobacteriales; family Micromonosporaceae; genus Micromonospora. Next base: position 44,466 of record NZ_WBKT01000003.1, on the reverse strand, counting down.
CTGGTCGAGGGCGACGAGCCGGCCCTGACCGACCGCGGACGGGCGCAGCGCGCCTGGATCGAGGCGGCCACGGACCGGCTCGCCACCCCGGCGTACGCGGTGCTCGGCGGCGACGGCTGCGCCCGCCTCGCCGAGCTGACCCGGCCGCTGAGCCGGGCCGTCGTCGACGCCGGGCTGCTCGACGTCGACAACGCCGTGCCGCCCGCGCCCCGCGCGGGATGAGCCGGGTCAGCTCAGGTCGAGCTGCACCGTGGCGATCTCCCAGGCGCGCAGGGGCAGCCGGACCAGCCCGTCACCGTCGACGGTGAGCTGCTCGCCGGGCCGGCCGAGCAGGTCGGCCCGCCAGGCCCCGCGGACCGTCGCGCCACCGAGCACGGCGGTGGTGTCGACCGGGGCCTGCGCCACCAGCCGCACCTCGGTGCGGCCCGCCCGGTCCCGGACGCTGGTCACCGCGACGCCCGGCCCGTCGACGGAGAGCCCGACCGCCGGCGCGGGCAGCGCGGTGGCCGGGTCGGCGGCGCCCGGGAACGCCAGCACCTCGTGCCGGTACGCCTCGGCCGCCGCCAGCACCCCCGCCTCGTGCCAGGCGCCCCGGTAGGGCAGCACCGCCAGCTCGACCGTGCGGATGCCGCGGCACTGCGCCTGCGGCGTGGGCAACTGCGGGCCGGCGGGCTCGTCACGCAACGCGTGCCGGTTGCGCGACAGCATCCCGATCGACCGCAGCACGGTGACCGCCAGCTCGCGGCCGGCGTCGGTCAGCTCGTACTCGGTGGGCTGGGTCAGCAGCACGGCGAGCGCGCCGTCCGGCCCGCCGGCCGCGACGAACCCGTTGGCCGGGAAGGTGGGCAGCGGCACCTCACCGCCACCACCCTCGGCCGTCAGGCCGCGCCCCACCACGGCGAACTGACCCTCGGCGTACGACGTGTCGGCCGGCGACGGCAGCGGCAGGTGCAACCGCACCCGATGGTCGTCGCAGCGGTTGTCGAACTCGACGCGCAGCCGGACGAAGCCCTCGCCGCGGCGCAGCTCGACCCGGGTGGTCACGGTGATCGGCTCCCGCTCCACGGCGCGGGAGCCCGCGTCGACGTCCGCGGCCACCGGCCAGCGGTACTCGCGTACCACCTCCAGGACGGCCACCAGCGGGCCGTCGTGGCGCACCACGGTCCGCACGGCCTGCGGCTTGTCCACCAGCTCGTCGGCGGCCGGCGGGGCGTAGTTGTAGCTGTCGCCCACGTCGCCGCCGTCGACGATCCGGCCCACCCCGTCCACGGTCACCCCGTCCGGGGTGGACAGCGCCAGGGTGCCGTCCTCGGCGACGTCGACCCGGAGCAGGCCGTTGTCGAGGCTGCGGCCGGCCACCGTGACCGGGTCGGACGCGGGCGTCGCGGTCGCCGGCAGCGGCACCGGCCGGACCGCGGCCCGCCCCAGCGGCGGCACGTCGACCAGGGCGGCGACGGTGGCCCGGGGCGCGGCGAGGATGCGTACCCGCCACCGGTCCGGCTGCGCGGCGGCGGCGAGCGCCAGCCGGACGTCCTCCACGTCGAAGGCCGGATCCCCGTGCCGGGCCACCTCGAAGGTGAGGGTGGCGTCGTCGGGCGACACCGACCAGGCCGTGACCTCCTGGCCGTACAGCTCCCGGCCGTGCACCCGGGTGAGCACGGCCGGCAGGTCGGCCGCCGGCACGACGTCGTCGGCGAGCAGTGTGCGGCCCCGATCGAGGACCTGGGTGGCCACGCTGCGGCCGGCGGCGTCGGCGAGCGCCACGGCGCCGCCGGCCGGTGTCTCCACGTCCAGGCACACCAGGGCGGTACGCGCCGCCGGGGTGGGGTTGAACAGCAGGTAGCCGTCCCGGGGCACGGCGGCCGACAGCCGCGCGCCGACCAGGTCGCACACCGCACGGCCGAGCTGGTCGGCCTCGGCGAGCCGGGCGGCGACCTGTTCGGCGGTCTCGTCACAGCCGCAGCCGGTCACCGAGTCGTGGCAGCTCGCGTCGATCAGCCGGGTCCAGGCCATGTCGAGGAAGCGCTGCACGGACCCGTCGTGGGTGAGCGCGGCGAGCGGTTCGGCGTACCGTTCGACGCGCCGCTCGGCGCGGTTCATCGCCTGCTTCAGGTGCGCGCGGACGGAGATCACGCCGGGCAGGATGTTGGCCCGGGCGTGCGAGCGCAGTTCGCCACGGACCACGGGCAGGCCGTCGACGGTGGCCGGTTGGGTGGCGAAGTACTCGGCGAGGGTGCCCAGCCGCAGCCGGGTGCCGGCGACGTCCGCGGTGGCCAGCAGGTCCGGGGCGTCCGGCGCCGGGGCGGCGTGGTCGGTGCCGTACATGGCCAGCACCGGGGTGTCGTCACCGTCCGGCCGCCATTCGGCGAGCCGGTCGGCGAGGTCACCGGCCCGGCGCGTGACCTGCCCGGCGTTCTCCATCAGCGCGGCACCGTTGCCGTAGCCGCCGGGCAGGTACTGGGTGCGGATCGTGGTGCCGTCGGGCGCCTGCCAGGCGAACGCGTGACGGTGCACCCGCTCGGGCACGCCGCGGAACACGCAGGCGTGGGCAAGCCCGGCGCCGGCCAGGATCTGCGGCATCTGTGCGATGTGGCCGAACATGTCGGGCAGGTAGCCGACCGGCATGGCGCCGCCCAGATCGGCGCTGCGGGTCAGCCCGCGTTCGAGGTTGCGGACGATGTTCTCGCCGGAGCAGAGGAACTCGTCGAGCAGGATCTGCCAGGGGCCCACCGACAGCCGGCCGGCCCGGACCAGGTCGATCACCTGCTCCCGCCGCTCCGGGCGGACCTCCAGGTAGTCGTCGACCGCGGCGAGCTGCCCGTCGAGGGTGAACCGCTGCCGCGGGTCGCGCTCCATCCGGTCGAACACGTCGTCCAGCAGCGCCACCAGCCGCAGCCGGAACCGCTGGAACGGCTCGTACCACTCCCGGTCCCAGTGGGTGTGTGGCACCACGATGATCTCGGTCGGTCGCGTCATCAGCTCGCCGCCTCTCCGCCGATCGCCGCCCCGGTCAGCTCACCGTAGCGGCGTACCACCTGCTGGCTGGTCCGTACGTCGGCCGCGCCCTCGGCGATGCCGGTCAGCGGCGCGGCGCCCGCGGTGACCATCGCGTGGAACGCGACCAGCTCCTGCTCGAACGCCTCGGTCACCGACCGGTACGCGGCCCGCCGCTCACCGCCGCCGTGCTCGTCCACCACGGTCAGCGTGGTCGGCGCGTTGAGCAGGTACGGCGAGGGGAACACCAGCTCCAGCGAGCCGCGGGCGTGGTGCAGGGTGACCGTCTCCCGGTAGGCGGGGTAGTCCGGCAGGTTGAGCCACCGGATGCCGTAGCGGGCGCCGTCCGGCAGCCGTCCGCTGATCTCCACCGACGGCTCGGCCGGGCCGTCCGGGAGCGGCCACGTGGCGACCTGCTCCACGGTGGCCGGTGCCCCGGTGAACAGCCGCAGCAGGGACAGGTCGTGCGAGATGCTGTTGATCAGGATCTGGTAGAGGGTGCGGGCGCCCGGGTCGACGCCGACGGCGGCGTCGAGCAGCGCCCGGTCGGCGGCGGACAGCCGGGCCGCCTCCCCGGCCGGCACATCGCCGGCGGCCGGGGGCAGGTTGGCGAAGCGCAGCTGCCGGTCGCCGCCGGCGTGCAGCACGGTCACCTCCACGGCGTGCACCCGCTCGGCCCCGCCGAGTTCCGCGAGCAGTCGCGCCGCCTCGGCGACCGCTGGGTCGTACTGCTTCATGTAGCCGACCATCAGCGCCGGGCCGCGGGTGTCCAGCTCGGCCAGCCGGGCCGTCTCGGCGAGGGTGTAGGCCAGCGGTTTCTCGCACAGCACCGGCAGGCCGGCGCGCAGCGCCAGCGCGGCCAGGTCGCCGTGCGAGCCGGAGGTGGCCAGCAGCACCGCGTCGCAGCCGCCGTCGGTGACCATCCGGGCCGCGTCGGTGTAGCGGCGGGCGGGCTCGACGCCGTACCGCTCGCCCAGCTCGGTCATCCGGGACGGGGACAGGTCGGCCAGGGCGACGATTTCGAACAGGTCGCCGCGGCGTTGCAGCAGCGGCAGGTGCACGGTGCGGGCGATGATGCCCAGCCCGGCCACCGCGATCCGGATCCGCTTGCCGGGCTCGGTCATCGCAGCACCTCCTCGAGCCACCGCCGGTTGGCGTGCTGGTCGGCGCGGATCCGGTCGAGGTCCCCGTCCTCGGGGGCGTCCTGCTCGACCACCAGCCAGCCGGTGTAGCCGATGTCGTCGAGCGCGGCGAAGACCCCGGCGAGGTCCACGTCGCCGCGGCCCAGGGCGCAGAATCCGCCGGCGGCGACCATGTCCATGAGGCCGCCGCCGGCCGCCCGGGTCCGGGCGTGGGCGGCGAGGTCGGCGTCCTTCAGGTGCACCTGGCCGATGCGGCCGGCCCAGCGGCGTGCGGCGGCCACCGGGTCGCCGCCGGCCAGCGCGAGGTGCCCGGTGTCCAGGCAGATGGCGATGTCGGTCAGTTCGAGCAGCCGGTCGGCCTCCGCCTCGGTCTCCACGTCGGTGCCGAGGTGGTAGTGGAACACCGGCTCCAGGCCGCGGTCGCGGCACCGGTCGGCGGCCTGCTGCACCCGGGCGGCGAAGTCCGGCCAGGCCGCGGCGGGCAGCGCCGACGCCAGGTCGGTCGGCATGCCCGGCCGGGCCATCCGGCCCGGGTTGCCGGGGCAGGCCAGGGTCGGCCGGGGCGCGAACCGGGGGTCGTCGACCGGCGCGGCGGTGAACACGTCGAGCGCGGCGTCGAGCTGGGTCAGGTCCTCGGCGAAGCCGGCCGGGTCGGCGAACCGCAGGTCGACCCAGCCGCCGGCCAGCGCGATGCCGGACGCGGCCAGCCGCCGCGCGAGGGTCTCGCCGGTGCCGAGGTAGCCGATCGGGCCGGAGTCCACCCCGGTGTAGCCGTCGCGGGCCAGTGCCGCGAGCAGGTCGTCGGGGCCGACGGGCGCCCCGGTGGGCTGGTAGATGCCGTAGTTGACGGGGGCGCCGGCCACCCGCGTGCGTGCGGTCAGCTGCACAGCGCGATCACCTCCATGCGGTGGGACTCCAGGACGTGCAGCCCGTCGCCGGCCGGCAGCAGGCACCGGTCGCCGCGGACCAGCCGGTGCCGGCCGTCCGGGTAGGCCAGCAGCGCGCCGTCGGCGTCGAGCGCCAGCAGCTCGTCGCCGAGGCGCAGCAGCAGCGGCCCGCCGGGGTCGGCGGAGATCGCGGTACGGCCGCCGCGCAGCGCGTCCAGCACGGCGTCGCCGGGGGCGCGGTCGGGGTCGGCGAGCACCCAGGTGGTGGGGGAGCCGGGCGGTGCGTCGTCGCCGGGGCGGTGGAAGTCGCTGCCGCCGATCGCCACGACGTCGGGCCGCCAGGCCCGCGCCCAGGCCAGCGGGGCGCCCCAGGTGCGGTCCCACCAACCGGAGTGCCACACCTCGACCAGTGGGGTGCGGTCGGCCAGCGGCTGGCGCCAGGCGCAGTCGCCGCCGAGGGGGTGGTTGACCGACATGAGCCCGCCGTCGCGCCGGGCGGCGGCGAGCCACTCGTCCGGCAGGCGGCGGAAGTCGATCCAGCCCACCGGCCCGAACACGTTGGCGTGTCCCCGGTCGGTGGTCACCTCCTGGCCGGGCAGCAGGCTGATGCCGTAGCGGGTGGAGGCGTCCGGCAGCCACGGGTGGTGGCTGACGGTGTTGTGGTCGGTGACGGCGAGGAAGTCCAGGCCGCGGGCGGCGGCGAGCGCGGCCAACTCGTCGATGGTCTGGCTGCCGTCGCTGTGCACGGTGTGCGCGTGCAGGTCGCCGGCGAGCCAGCGCCGGCCGTCGACGGCGGGCAGGTCGCGGCGGGGCGGGCGGTCCGGGCGCGGCGGCGCCGCCGGTGCGGCGGGCGCGGGCGGCGGCGTGGTGCTGGTGGTGGCGGTGACCTCGTAGTCCAGCCCGTCCGGTGGGATGCGGTGCAACCTCAGCAGCACCTGCCACTCGCCGGGTTCCAGCTCGCCCGGCAGGTAGCCGGGGGTGGCCCAGCCGGCGGCCACGGTGTAGCCGTCGCGGGCGCCGCCCGACCAGCCGCGGAAGCCGTCCGGCCCGACGCAGCCCAAATCGAGCACGCCGGCGCCGCGGGGATAGTCCAGCCGGACGGTGAGCGCGGCGGTGCCGGGTGCGACGGTGACCGGCAGCGCCCGCAGCATGTCGTCGGCCCGGTCCTGCAGGGTCCACCTGCCGCGGTGCACGACCACGGTCAGCTCCGCGCGGCGGCGTCGGCGCGGGGGGCCGGCACGCCGGCCGTGGCGGCGGCGGTGACCAGGTTCCCGTCGCGGTAGAGCAGGGACCGGCCGGGGCGGGGCACCGCCCAGCCGGTGTCGCCCGGTTCCGGTTCGCCGCCCTCGGCCACGACGACCTGCACGCTGGTCCGGCCCGGGCCGGTCTCCTCGGTGTCCTCGCCGGGGACGTCCAGCGAGACCAGGGAGACGCTGCCCAGGTTCTCCACGACGACGACCTCGCCGGTCAGCGCGCCGGGAACGGCCGTGGGGGAGTAGTCGAGATATTCGGGTCGGATGCCGTAGACCAGCCGCTCGCCGTCGGTGACCTGGCCCCGGGCGTCGTCGGGCAGCGGCAGCCCGGCCCGGGCCACCGACAGCTCGTCGCCCCGCACCCGCGCGTCGATCAGGTTCATGGGGGTGGAGCCGATGAAGCCGGCCACGAAGGTGTTGGCGGGGCGGCGGAAGACCTCGGTGGGGGTGCCCACCTGGCGGATCCGGCCGCCCTCCATGACCGCGATCCGGTCCGCCAGGGCCAGCGCCTCGGCCTGGTCGTGGGTCACGAAGACGGTGGTGACGCCCAGCTCCCGCTGGAGGCGCTTGAGGAAGGTCCGGGCCTCCAGCCGCAGCCGGGCGTCGAGGTTGGACAGCGGCTCGTCGAGCAGGAACACCTGCGGGTGGCAGGCCATCGCGCGGGCCAGGGCGACGCGCTGCTGCTGGCCGCCGGAGAGCTGCCCCGGACGGCGTTCCAGCAGCCCGGACAGGCCCAGCTCGTCGGCGGTGTCGGCGGCCTTGCTGCCCCGGCTGCGCCGGTCGACCTTCTTGATCCGCAGCGGATAGGCGATGTTGTCCCGCACGGTCATGTGCGGGAAGAGGGCGTAGTCCTGGAAGACCATGGCCACGTCCCGCTTGCCCGGCGGCAGGTTGGTGACGTCGCGCTCGCCGATGCGCACGCTGCCGCCGGAGGCGACCTCCAGGCCGGCGATGGTGCGCAGCAGGGTCGTCTTGCCGCAACCGGACGGGCCGAGCAGGGCGAAGAACTCGCCGTCGGCGATCTCCAGGTCGAGGGCGTCCAGGGCGCGTACCCCGCCGGGGTAGACCTTGGTCAGCTCGCGCATGGTGATGGCGGACATCAGCGCTTGATCCCTCCGTGGAAGCGGAACCCGTATCGGCTGCTGACGAAGACGAACATGAGCGCCACCGGCAGCGAGTAGAGCAGCGAGAAGGTGGAGAGCAGCCGCAGGTCGGCCTGCCCGCCCTCGGTGTAGAGCGTGTACATGATCACCGCGGCCGGCGCCTTGTCCGGCCCGCGCAGCAGCAGGAACGGCACCAGGAAGTTGCCCCAGACGTTGGCCACGGCCCAGACGCCCACGGTGGCCAGGCCGGGGCGGACCAGCGGCACCACGATGTGCCGCATGATCTGCAACGGGCTCGCGCCGAAGACCCGGGCCGACTCCTCGTAGGACGTCGGGGTGGAGTCCATGAAGTCCTTGAGGATGAAGATGGCCGCCGGCAGCAGCCCGCCGCTGAGGATCAGGATGACGCCCAGCCGGGAGTCGATCAGGTTGAGCCGGAAGGCCAGCTCGAACAGCGGCACCATGGTGGCGGTGCCGGTGACGATCGAGGACAGCAGCAGCAGCCCGTAGAGCAGCGCGTCGCGGCCGGGCACCCGGACCCGGCTCAGCGCGTACGCGGCCAGCGCCGCGAACGTCACCACCAGCGCCGCGGTGCCGGCCGCCAGGTAGACCGAGTTGAGCAGCGAACTCAGCGCGTACGGGTTGTCCAGCAGCGCGCGGAAGTTGTCCAGGGTGAACCGCGGCAGCGAGGCGGTGACCGTCGGGGTGTCGTCGAACGGGGCGGTGGCCAGCCACAGCAGCGGCAGCGCGAAGAAGGCCAGCACGGCGCAGAGGAACGTGTAGCGGCCGATCTGGGCGAGCAGGTGGCGTACGGCCACGGTGGGCCCCGTCGGCTCGGTGGTGGGCGCGGGCGCCGTGCCGGTGGTCACGCCGACTCCTTCCGCCGGCCCAGCATGCGCAGGTAGACCAGCGCGATGACCAGGTTGATCAGCAGCATGACGAACGAGATGGCGGCGCCGAAGCCGAGTTCGCCGCCGGAGAGCGCCACCTTGTAGACGTAGACCGGCAGGATCTCCGAGCGCTGCTCGGGCCCGCCGGCGGTGATCAGGAACGGCGCGAAGTCGTTGAACGTCCAGAGGCTGATCAGCAGCAGGTTGGTGAGCACGTGCCCGCGGATGCGGGGGAAGACCACGTCGCGCAGCTGCTGCCAGGTCGAGGCGCCGGCCAGCCGGGCGGTCTCCAGGTGCGAGCGGGGGACGTTCTCCAGCGCGGCGGCGTAGAGCATCATCGAGAACGCGGTGCCGCGCCAGGTGTTGAAGACGATGATCGACAACATCGGGTGGTCCAGCAGCCACGCCGTCCCGGGGATGCCGAGCAGCGCGTTGAGCGTGCCGGCGTCCCTATCGAGCAGGGCGATCCACAGGAAGGCGACCACCGAACTGGGCAGGATCCAGGAGAGCAGCACGAACCCCTCGACCACCCGGCGCAGCGGGCCGCGGCGGTCGCGCAGCGCGAACGCGATGGCGAAGCCGAGACCGGCCTGGCCGATCACCGCAGAGCCGAGGACGAACTGCAGGGTCAGCAGCAGGGAGGTGCGGAACCGCTCGTCACCGAGGGCCCGGGTGTAGTTGTCCAGGCCGACGACCTCGGGGTGGGCGGCGGCCAGGCCGGTCAGCCGGTAGTTGGTCACGCCCAGGTAGATCGTCCAGGCGGCCGGAACCACGAGGAAGACCAGGATGAGCACCATGGCCGGGACGAGGAAACCGGTGGCCCGGGCCCGGCCGAGCCCGGCGGCGTCGGGGGCCGGGGAGGCGCCCGTGACCGGGCGCGCTCCCTCGACCACCTCGTCAGGAGGTGACGTTACCTGGACCACCGACGAACCCTTCGACCTTCTTCTGGTACTCGGCGGCCGCCTCGTCGGCGCTCTTGCCCGCCGTGGCGGCGGCGGTCGCCTCCTGCAGCGCCACCGACACCTGCGGGTACACCGCGAGCGGCGGCCGGTACGCGGTCACCGGCAGCACCTTCTCGGTGATGAAGCTCAGCATCGGGTCGCCCGCGAGGACCTCCTTGTTGACGTCCTGGCGCGCGGTGATGCGCGCCTCGCCGGCGAGTTCGGCCTTGACCGCCTCGGCCGAGTGCATGAACGACAGCAGCTCCCACGCCTGCGAGGGGAACTTGGAGTTGGGGTTGAGCGTCCGCACACCGCCACCGGACATGCTGACGAAGTCCTGGCCGCGGATGCCGGCGCCGGGCTGCTTGGCGGGGATCATCGCGTAGCCGACGGTGGTGTCCCGGTCGGCCATCTTGGCGATGCCGGTGGTCGGGTTGACCACGCTGCGCCAGAAATAGTCGCCCTCGGCGAGGATGCCGATCTTGCCGGCGGCGAACTCGGCGAACGACTTGTCGCGCCCCTTGGCCTCCTGCTGGAGCTTCGGGTCGCCCAGGCCGCCACCGTAGACCTTGGTGTAGAAGTCGAGCATGTCCTTGACCGGCTGGGTGGCGCCGGACCACTTGCCGTCCTTCCAGATCTCGCCGCCCGCACCGACCAGCAGCGGCAGCGCGCCCTGCATGGAGGTGGCCTCGCCCATCGCGGTGCCGGCGTTGATCTGGATCGGCGTCACCCCGGGCAGAGCCTTGAGCTTGGCGCCGGCGTCGAGGATCTCCTGCCAGCTCTTCGGCTGCCAGTCGGCGGGCAGGCCGGCCCGGGCGAAGAGCTTCTTGTTGTAGTAGAGGACCCGGCCGTCGGTGCCGAGCGGGATGGCGTAGCGCTTGTCCTCGAACGAGCCGAGGCCCTGCACGGTCTCCGGGATCTGGGACCAGCCCTCCCAGGAGTCGACCTGGTCCCCGGCGACCTCGGACAGCGGCTTGAGGTAGCCGGCCTGGACGAACTCGCCGACCCAGATGCCGTCCACGGCGATCACGTCGGCGCCGCCCTTGGAGCGCAGGTCGAGGGCCAGCTTGGTCTTGTACTGCTCGTCGTCGACGCCGCTGGGCACGAACGTCACCTTGGCGGTGACGCCCTTGGCCTTCTGCGCCTCGACGAACTTGGGGATGACCCATTTCTCGATCCACTCCGCGCCGGCGGAGTTCTTGCCCCCGACGATGGAGTTGGCGGAGATGGTGAGGGTGATGTTCTTGGCGTCCTTACCGGCGGGCTCGTCCGAGCCGCCGCAGGCCGTGGCGGTGAGGGCGACGGCGGTGAACGCGGCGAGCACGCCGGCGGCGCGTCTCGGCTTGGCTGACATGGGCTGTTTCCCTTCGCAAGGAGGAACTTCGAAGAGACTCGCGGGGTCGCCCCACCGGCCGCAGGTCCGCCGCCGGCGGTGCTTGCGGCCACAATGTCATGACAGCTTGACGACGTAAATACCTGTCACTGAAATGAGCGCGAAACATCCACCGTCACCGCTCGGCGACGGTCACCTCGAGGGAGTAGCGGCTGGCCCGGTAGATGTGGGCGCCGTGCTCGACGTAGCGGCCCTGGTCGTCGTATGCGGTGCGGGTCATGGTGAGCACGGGCGCGCCGCGCCGCTCGCCCAGCATCTGCGCCTCGGCGGCCGTGGCGGCGCGCGCCCCGATCCGCTGCTGGGCGCCCCGGATCCGCCGCCCGCCGGCACGCAGGATCGCGTAGAGGCCGTCGGCCTGCAGGGCCGCCATGGTGAGCCGCGGCTGGTCGACCGGGAGCCAGTTCTCCATGAGGGCGAGGGGTTCCCCGTCGGAGAACCGCAGCCGGCGCAGGTGCTGCACCTCACCACCCGGTGGCACGCCGAGGGCGGCGGCGACCGCCGGCGGGCAGGCCACGGTGGCCAGCTCCAGCACCGAGGTGGACGGCTGCTGGCCGGCCCGGACCAGGTCGTCGTGCAGGCTGGTCAGCTCGACGGCCCGGCGGACCTCGCCCCGCACCACCTGGGTGCCCACGCCCCGCCGGCGGACGATCAGTCCCTTGTCGACGAGGTGCTGGATGGCCTGCCGCACGGTGGGCCGGGACAGCCCCAGCCGGTCGGCCAGTTGCAACTCGCTGTCCAGGCGGTCCCCCGGGGCCAGCTCACCGCGCTGGATCGCCGCCGCGAACTGCTGCGCGACCTGGAAGTAGAGCGGGACCGGGCTGCTGCGGTCGACCGCGATCTCGGGGCCGGTCACGGAATCCTCCTCGCTGCGGCTGCGCGGGATCGGCGTGCTGATGCGCGCCACTGTACCGAAGCGATCACGGAGCGCAGAGCACGGTTGTCATGACAACACATTGACACAACTCGTAGAGCACTGTTACCAATCAGGGACGGAATCGAGCTGGCGGACACGCCGACGCCGGCCGGGACGGAGGGCGCCGCATGCTCGATGTGCTCACCATCGGCCGGGTCGGGGTGGACATCTATCCGTTGCAGATCGCCACGCCGCTGGCCGAGGTCGAGACGTTCGGCAGGTTCCTCGGCGGCAGCCCCACCAACGTGGCGGTCGCGGCCAGCCGGCAGGGCCTGCGTGCCGGGTTGATCACCCGCACCGGCGCCGACGCCTTCGCCGGTTACGTGCACCGGGCGCTGCGCGAGTTCGGTGTGGACGACAGCCAGGTCCACCCGGTCGACGGGCTGCCCACCCCCATCACCTTCTGCGAGATCTTCCCGCCGGACCACTTCCCGCTGTGGTTCTACCGCACCCCCACGGCCCCCGACCTCCAGATCCGCCCGGAGGAGCTGGACCTCGACGCGATCACCTCGGCCCGCGTCTTCTGGCTCACCGGCACCGGCCTGTGCCAGCAGCCCAGCCGGGACGCGCACCTCGCCGCGCTCGCCGCCCGGGCCGCCCGCCCGCACACCGTGCTGGACCTGGACCACCGGCCGATGTTCTGGCCCGACCCGGCCGCCGCGACGGCGGCCGTCGCCGAGGCGCTGCCCCGGGTCACCGTCGCCGTCGGCAACCTCGACGAGGTGGAGGTCGCGGTCGGCACCCGCGACCCGGACCGGGCCGCCGACCTGCTGCTCGAACGGGGTCCGCGGCTCGCCGTGGTCAAGCTCGGCCCGGCCGGCGTGCTGGCCCGCACCGCGGAGCAGAGCGTACGGGTGCCGCCGGTCCCGGTGGACGTGGTCAACGGGCTGGGCGCCGGCGACGCCTTCGGCGGCGCGCTCTGCCTGGGGCTGCTGCGCGGCTGGCCGCTGGAGCGGACCATGCGCTTCGCCAACGCCGCCGGCGCGATCGTCGCCTCCCGGCTGGCCTGCTCCGCCGCCATGCCCGACTACGCCGAGACGGCGGCGCTGGCCGGGGACGCCGCGCCGTCGACGGCCGTCCTGACAGGAGAAGACCGGTGAGCACCGAGTACGACGCGCTGACCCGCACCCGGGCGCACCGGCCGCAGGCGATCGCCGAAGCCGCGGCCCGCCGTACCCGCCGGCCCTGGCCCGAACCGGGCCGGCCGCTGTTCGTCATCGCCGCCGACCACCCGGCCCGCGGCGCCCTCGGGGTACGCGACCGGCCGATGGCCATGGCCGGGCGCGCGGACCTGCTCGACCGGCTGCGGGTGGCGCTGTCCCGGCCCGGCGTCGACGGGGTGCTCGGCACCCCCGACATCCTGGAGGACCTGCTGCTGCTCGGGGCGCTGGAGAACCGCCTGGCCATCGGCTCGATGAACCGGGGCGGCCTGTCCGGGGCCGCCTTCGAACTCGATGACCGGTTCACCGCCTACGACGCCGACAGCATCGCCGCGATGCGCTACGACGGCGGCAAGATGCTCTGCCGGATCGACCCGGACGACCCGGCCACCGCCTCCACCCTCCAGGCCTGCGCCCAGGCGGTCACCGCCCTCGCCGCGCACCGCACCGTGGCCCTCGTCGAACCGCTCTGGGTGGCCCGCGACGGCGGCCGGGTCAGCGCCGACCTGCGCCCGGAGGCGGTCATCAAGGGCGTCAGCGTCGGGCAGGCGCTCGGCGCGACCAGCGCGTACACCTGGTTGAAGCTGCCGGCCGTCGACGAGATGGAGCGGGTGATGGCCGCGACCACGCTGCCGGTCCTGCTCCTCGGCGGCGACCCGGTGGAGGCGCCCGACGTGGTGTACGCGCGGTGGGCGCGGGCGCTGCGGATGCCCGGCGTGCGCGGCCTGGTCGTCGGCCGCGCGCTGCTCTACCCGCCCGACGACGACGTGGCCGCCGCCGTGGACCTGGCCGGCTCGCTGCTGCCCACCGGGCAGGACGCGTGAGGACCCCCGACGCCCACCTGCCCTGGGGCGGCGCCGCTCGGGAACCGTGGGCGCTGGAGGTCACCCCCGAGCGGGCCGGCTGGACCTACGCCGGGCTGCGGGTGCTCACCCTGCCCGCCGACGGCGAGGCCAGCTTCGCCACCGGCGACGAGGAGATGCTGGTGCTGCCGCTGGCCGGCGCCGCCACCGTGCACTGCGACGGGCTGCGGATCGCCCTGACCGGCCGGACGTCGGTGTTCGCCGCGGTCACCGACTTCGCCTACCTGCCCCGCGACGCCGAGGTGACGATCCGCGGGGCGGGACGCTTCGCGCTGCCGTCGGCGCGGGCCACCCGCCGGCTGTCGCCCCGCTACGGCGCGGCCCGGGACGTGCCGGTGGAACTGCGCGGCGCCGGCCCGGCCAGCCGGCAGGTCAACAACTTCTGCGCCCCGGACGCCTTCGACTGCGACCGGCTGGTCGCCGTGGAGGTGCTCACGCCCAGCGGCAACTGGTCGTCGTACCCGCCGCACAAGCACGAGCAGGAGCGGGCGTACGGCGACGGGCGGGTCGAGGCGGCGCTCGAGGAGGTCTACTACTTCGAGGTGGCGGGCGGCGCGCCCGGCGAGGGGCCGGTGGGCTACCAGCGGGTCTACGGCACCGACGACCGGCCCATCGACGTGCTGGCCGAGGTGCGCACCGGCGACGTGGTGCTCGTCCCGTACGGCTACCACGGGCCGTCGATGGCCGCACCGGGCTACGACCTCTACTACCTCAACGTGCTGGCCGGACCCGGGGCCGCCCGGACGATGGCCTGTGTGGACGATCCCCGGCACGGCTGGATCCGGGGCAGCTGGGCCGGCCAGCCGGTGGACCCGCGGCTGCCGCTGACCCGGCCCGGAACGAAAGAGGCGTGATGCCCAGGTTGACGGTGGCGCAGGCGGTCGTGGCGTTCCTGGCCCGGCAGTTCTCCGAGCGCGACGGGCGGCGGCAACGACTGATCCCGGCCTGCTTCGGCATCTTCGGCCACGGCAACGTCGCCGGGCTCGGCGAGGCGCTGGCCACCGCCGGCGCCGACCTGCCGTATCACCTGTGCCGCACCGAGCAGGGCATGGTGCACACGGCCGCCGCGTACGCCCGGATGACCGACCGGCTCAGCACCCTGGCCTGCACCACCTCCATCGGCCCCGGCGCCACGAACCTGGTCACCGGCGCCGCCGGCGCCACCATCAACCGGCTGCCGGTGCTGCTGCTGCCCGGCGACATCTTCGCCACCCGGGTCGCCAACCCGGTGCTCCAGGAGCTGGAGGACCCGCGCTCCCACGACGTCAGCGTGACCGACGCGCTGCGGCCGGTCTCCCGCTACTGGGACCGGATCAACCGGCCGGAGCAGCTGCCCGCGGCGCTGCTGGCCGCCATGCGGGTGCTGACCGACCCGGCGGACACCGGCGCCGTCACCCTCGCCCTGCCGCAGGACGTGCAGGCCGAGGCGTACGACTGGCCCGACGAGCTGTTCGCCGAACGGGTCTGGCACGTGCCGCGCCCCCGCGCCGACGAGGCCGCGCTGGCCCGGGCGGCCGGGATCGTGCGGGCGGCCCGCCGGCCACTGCTGGTGGCCGGCGGTGGGGTGATCTACAGCGGGGCGACCGGGGCGCTGCGCCGGTTCGCCGAGGCACACGGGGTGCCGGTCGCCGAGTCCCAGGCCGGCACCGGCGCGCTGCGGCACGACCACCCGCTCGCCCTCGGCGCGGTCGGCGTCACCGGCACCACCGCCGCCAACGAGATCGCGGCCGGCGCGGACGTGGTCATCGGGGTGGGCACCCGCTACAGCGACTTCACCACCGCCTCCGGCACCCTGTTCGGCGACGGCACGCGCTTCGTCAACCTCAACGTCACCCGCTTCGACGCGGCGAAACTGTCCGGCACGCAGATCGTCGGCGACGCCCGGGAGAGCCTCACCGCCCTCGGCGGGGCCTGCGCCGGCTGGACCACCGAGCCCGCGTACCGGGAGTCGGTGGCCCGGCTGCGCGAGCGGTGGACGGCCGTCGCGGACCGCGCCCGGCACGCCGACCCGGACGCCCGGCCCACCCAGACCGCGGTGATCGGCGCGGTCAACGACGCCGCCGGCCCGGGCGGCGTGGTGGTGTGCGCCGCCGGGTCGATGCCCGGCGACCTGCACCGGCTGTGGCGCAGCGCGGACCCCAAGAGCTACCACGTCGAGTACGGCTACTCCTGCATGGGCTACGAGATCCCCGGCGGGATCGGGGTGAAGCTGGCCGCGCCGGAGCGCGAGGTGTTCGTGCTGGTCGGCGACGGCTCCTACCTCATGCTGCCCAGCGAACTGGCCACCGCGGTCGCCGAGGGCGTCAAGCTGGTCGTGGTACTGGTCGACAACTCCGGCTTCGCCTCGATCGGCCGGCTGTCCGAGAGCGTCGGCGCGCACCGGCTCGGCACCGCCTACACCGACCGGGGCGGGGAGCCACTGCCCGTCGACCTCGGCGCCAACGCGGCCAGCCTCGGCGCCGAGCTGATCCGGGTGTCCACCATGGCGCAGCTCCGGGCGGCGCTGGCGACGGCGAAGGCGGCCACGCGGACCACCGTGGTGCACGTGCGGACCGACCGGTTCGAGGCCGGACCGGACGCCGGCGCCTGGTGGGACGTGCCGGTCGCCGAGGTCTCGACCACCGCGGAGGGGCGGGCCGCCCGGGCGGCGTACGAGGCGGGGCGCAAGAACCGGCGCACCC
Organism: Micromonospora sp. AMSO31t; assembly: GCF_008868175.1. GTDB lineage: Bacteria > Actinomycetota > Actinomycetes > Mycobacteriales > Micromonosporaceae > Micromonospora. Next base: position 28,246 of record NZ_WBKT01000003.1, on the reverse strand, counting down.
ACCTGCGGCCCGCCTGACCGGTTTCCTGTTCTTCCGGTCCCGGGCCTGTCACGATGGGCGCCCGACCGGACATGGGATGGACGTGAGCTCCGGGACCGAGCACGAGGACCGCTTCCGACGCGTCTACGCCGCCGACTTCGCGCCGCTGCTGGCGTACGCGCTGCGCCGCGTCGCGCAGCCCGAGGACGCGGCCGACGTCGTCGCCGAGACCTTCCTGGTCGCCTGGCGCCGGAGACACGACCTGCCGGCCGACGGCGAGGCCCGGCTCTGGCTGTACGGCGTGGCCCGCCGCGTGCTCGCCAACCATCACCGCGGCGGCGTACGCCGGCAGCGGCTGGGGGAGCGGCTCCGCCAACGGATCACCGCGGCGGTCGGCGCCGACCCGGGCAGTGAGGTGCCCGAACGGCTCGCCGTCCGGGCCGCGCTGGCCCGCCTCGGTGAGCTGGACCGGGAGGTGCTGCTGCTCACCGTCTGGGAGGGACTGGAACCGCGCGAGGCCGCCGAGGTCCTCCGGGTGAGCCCGGCCGCCGTCCGGACCCGCCTGTCGCGGGCACGGGCCAGACTCCGCGAACTCGTCGGTGACGACCTCGGGCCGCCCGGACATGTACTCGACGTCCTGACCGCACCCGCCCCGAAGGAGGGCAGATGACCGAGGAGCACCTCGACCGGATGGTCCGAGACGCCGACCCCTACCGACCCGATGTCATCGGGCACCTCGACGGGGCCAAGCAGGCTCTCCTGGAGGAGATCATGTCCGAGCCGACGCTCGACCGCGTCGCCGAAACACCGCAGCCGCGTACCCGGAGCAGGCGCACCCTGGTCCGCCGCCTGGCCGGCCCGCTGACCGCGGCCGCCGCGCTCATCGGTGTCCTCGCCGTGGCCACCGTCTACGGCGAGCCTCCGCACGACGGCGGGCCGGCTCCGGCCGGTACCGCCGCCGCACCCGGCACCGCCGGTGCGGGTACGCCCGTAAGCTACTCGCCGGTGGCGTTGAAGGCCGCCGAGCAGAACCCGCGGCTGCTCATCGACGAGCCCGGGTGGAAGGTCACCACCGTCTACGGGTTCGCCGAGAAGCAGGGCACCATCGCGTTCCGCAACGGCGCGCGGCAGATGGACATGAACTGGTACCCGGCGGACCAGTACGACGGCTACCACGCGGACCGGCGCAACGTCAGCGCCCCGCAGGCGGTGAAGGTGGACGGCTGGCCGGGTGACCTGTTCCGCTACAGCGGCGAGGACTTCGCCGTCATGCTCCGCCCCCGCGACGGCGTCTTCGTGGAACTGCGGGCCAGCGGCGGAAACCGCACCGAGTTCGACCGGATCCTCACCCACGTCGTCCGCGTCGACGTGCGCACCTGGCTGGCCGCGCTCCCGCCGGAGATCGTCACGCCGGCCCGCGTCGACGAGCAGGCCACGAAGGTGCTGGCCGACATCCCGCTGCCCCCGGACTTCGACCGGGCCGCGCTGGCCGGCCTCGGCACCAACGACGCCTACCAGTTCGGCGCTCAGGTCACGTCCCGGGTCGGCTGTGGCTGGATCGCCGAGTGGCAGCGCGCGAAGCGGGCCGGCGACGACGCCGCGCTCCGGCGGGCCGCCGACGCGCTGCGCAGCAGCCACAACTGGAAGGTGCTGCACCAGATGAACGACGAGGGCGACTGGCCGGAGGTGTTCTGGGAGACGGCGGACAAGGTGGTCGCCGGAGAATCGGTCAGGTACGCCGACGCGTTGGGCTGCGGCTGACCGTCCCTGGTCCAGCCGTGCCGGCGCTCCCACGGGGGGAGCGCCGGCACGGCGGCCCGTAGGGTGGATGCCGTGATCACCTGCGTCGTGCACTACACGATCGACCCCGCGCAGATTGAGGCGTTCGAACGCTTCGCCCGCGAGTGGATGCGGCTGGTGACCAAGCACGGCGGCGTGCACCACGGCTACTTCCTGCCCGCCGAGGGCGCCAGCGACCGGGCCGAGGCGCTGTTCAGCTTCGAGAGCCTGGCGGCGTACGAGCGCTACCGCGCACGGTTCGACGACGACCCGGAGTTCGTGGCCGCCGACCGGATCCGCGACGACTCCGGCTGCGTCCTGCGCTACGAGCGCACCTTCATGCGCCCCCTCCTGCCGACCGACTGAGCGTAGGCTCTCCCCGCCGCAGTCTGGTTCTCGTGCAGTCCCTGCGGCAGGAGCGGTATCTGCGGGGCGAGTGCCGTCGGTGCGAATGGCGCGGCTCGTGTGAGCGCGGCTGTTGCGGAGCTCGCCCTGGTTCGGTGCGGGAGGGGTCTCGGTCGGTTGGCGTCCGGTGGGTCACCGGTTGGCGGCCCGGGCCTCCGGTTTGATCCACCCGAAGGTGCGCTCCACGGCGCGCTGCCAGTTCTCCCGTTCCTCGGCGCGGATCGTCTCGTCCAGTTCCGGTTCCCAGCGGGCGGCCAGGTGCCAGTTGCTGCGCAGCCCCTCCAGGTCGGCCCAGTAGCCTACCGCGAGTCCGGCGGCGTACGCGGCGCCGAGCGAGACCGTCTCGGCGACCATGGGGCGCACCACCGGGACGCCGAGCACGTCGGCGACGAACTGCATGAGCAGGTTGTTGGCAGTCATCCCGCCGTCCACCCGCAGCGCCGTCAGATCCAGTCCGGAGTCGGCGTTCATCGCCTCGACCACCTCGCGGGTCTGCCAGCCGGTGGCCTCCAGCACCGCCCGGGCCAGGTGCCCCTTGGTGATGTACGAGGTGAGCCCGACGATCACGCCCCGCGCCTCGCTGCGCCAGTGCGGCGCGAACAGCCCGGAGAAGGCCGGCACGATGTAGCAGCCGCCGTTGTCGTCGACGGTGCGGGCGAGGGTCTCGATCTCCGGCGCGGTGGTGATGAGGTCGAGCTGGTCGCGGAACCACTGCACCAGGGAGCCGGTGATCGCGATGGAGCCTTCGAGGGCGTAGACGGCGGGCCGGCCGGCGATCTGGTAGCCGACGGTGGTGAGCAGCCCGTGGTCGGAGTGCACCGGCTCCTCGCCGGTGTTGAGCAGCAGGAAGCTGCCGGTGCCGTAGGTGCACTTGGCGTCGCCGGGTGCGAAGCAGGTCTGGCCGAACAGGGCGGCCTGCTGGTCGCCGAGCGCGGCGGCGATCCGTACGCCGGGCAGGACGGTGGTCGCCGTGCCGTAGACCTCCGACGAGGAACGGATCTCGGGCAGCATGGCGGCCGGGATGCCGAAGAAGGCCAGCGAGTCGGGGTGCCAGCGGAGCGTACGCAGGTCCATCAGCATGGTGCGGCTGGCGTTGGTCACGTCCGTCAGGTGCAGACCGCCGTCCGGGCCGCCCGTGAGGTTCCAGATCAGCCAGCTCTCCATGGTGCCGAAGAGCACCTCGCCCCGCTCGGCCCGCTCCGGCAGGCCGGGGGTGTGGTCCAGCAGCCAGCGCAGCTTCGGTGCCGAGAAGTACGTGGTGAGCGGCAGGCCGCAGCGCTCCCGCAGGCCGTCGGCGCCGGCCGCCTCGGACAGCGTCTCCACCAGCGCGTCGGTCCGGGTGTCCTGCCAGATGATCGCGGGCGCCACCGGCACGCCGGTGCGGCGGTCCCACACCACGATGGTCTCCCGCTGGTTGGCGATGCCGATGGCGGCGATCTGGTCGACGCCGATGCCGGCCTCGACGAGGGCCCGGGGCACCACCTTGCCGACGTTGCGCCAGATCTCCAGGGCGTCGTGCTCCACCCAGCCGGGGCGGGGGAAGTGCTGCTGGTGCTCCCGCTGGGCCACGGAGACGAGGTTGCCGCGGCGGTCGAACACGATGCAGCGGGTCGAGGTGGTGCCCTGGTCGATGGAGACGACGTAGCTGTCGGTCATGTCCTCGTCCTCTCTGGCGCGGGGGTGGCGGTGCAGCCTGGACGGATCACCAGCGGGCGGCCCCGAGATCGCGGGACACCGCCCGGGCGGCGTCCCGGACGTACGCGACGAGCGCGGGCCGGGGGTGGCTCTTGCCGTCGCAGACCCGGTCGACCGGGCCGGAGAGCCCGATCGCGCCCACGACGAGGCCGCCGTAGCCGCGGATGGGCGCGGCGATGCCGGCCTCGCCGAGGGTCATCTCCTCGATCTCGGCGCCCCAGCCGTTGTCCCGGATCTCGGTCAGCGCGCGGGACAGGGTCCGCGGGGTGACCAGGGTGCGGCGGGTGTACGGCTCGGGTTCGCCCTGCAGGACCGCGTTGGCAGCGCCGACGTCGTAGGCGAGCAGGACCTTCCCGAGCGCGGTGGCGTGCGGGGGGAGCAGGGACCCGACGTCGAGCGTCTGCAGGGTGTCGTCGGGTCGGAAGACGTGGTGGACCACCAGCACCTTGCCGTCCAGCAGAGTGCCGATGCGGACGGACTCGCCGCTGCGCGCGGCCAGCGGGTCGGCCCAGTTGATGGAGCGGGAGCGCAGTTCGTTGACGTCGAGGTAGCTGGTGCCGAGGTGCAGCAGCGCCGCCCCGAGCTGGTACTTGCCGGAGGTCTTGTCCTGCTCCACGAAGCCGACGTCCTGAAGGGTCCGGACGATCCCGTGCGCGGTGCCCTTGGGCAGGTCGAGGGAACGGGCGATCTCCCCGATGCCGAGCCGGCCGGAACTGCTGGCCAGCAGGCGGAGGATCGCCGCGGCACGCGCGATGGACTGCACCTGACCCGGCATGGGGCGGAATGCTAGCGGCGTTCCACCAGTCGCAACAGTGTTCGGCAATGTCGACCGGGGTTCGTTGACCCGACCTCGCGGCGCTCTCTACGGTTCAGCCACTCCCACCGCTTCTGGAGGCGCCAGATGACGCAACGAGCGAAGGTTCCCGGACTTCTCGGTGAGTTGGCCGCCGAGTTCGCCGGCACCGCGATCCTCATCCTGTTCGGCGTGGGCGTGGTCGCCCAGGTGGCCGCCGCCGGCACCGGCGAGTTCGACAGCATCGCCTGGGCGTGGGGCCTCGGCGTCACGCTCGGCGTGTACGTGGCGGGCCGGATCAGCGGCGCCCACCTCAACCCGGCGGTCACCGTCGCCCTGGCCGTGTTCAAGGGCTTCTCCTGGCGCAAGGTGATGCCGTACGCGCTGGCCCAGACCGCCGGCGCGTTCGTTGCGGCCCTGGTCATCCGCTGGAACTACAGCGAGGCGCTGTCCCGCTTCGACCCGGGCCTCACGGTCAAGAGCCAGGGCGTCTTCTCCACCCTGCCGGGCGCCGGCGTCAGCGAGTGGGGCGCCCTGCGCGACCAGATCATCGGTACGGCGATCCTGCTGTTCCTGATCCTGGCGGTCACCGACGCGCGCAACTCGCTGCCCGGCGGCAACCTCGCCCCGCTGATCGTCGGCCTGATCGTGGTGGCGATCGGGATGGCCTTCGCCGCCAACGCCGGCTACGCCATCAACCCCGCCCGCGACTTCGGCCCCCGCCTCGCCTCCTTCCTGACCGGCTACGAGACAGCGTTCCAGGATGCCGGCGGCTACCCGTACTTCTGGGTGCCGATCGTCGGGCCGCTCGTCGGCGGTGTGGTCGGCGCCGGTCTCTACGAGCTGATCGTCGGCCGGTTCCTGCCCGACGAGGACACCCCGGAGCCGGGCGCCCTGGCCACCGAGGCCGCGCCGGGAGAGGCCGAGCTTTCCCGAGTCTGATCCGCCGACCCCGTATTTCCCGTACCGGAAGGAGACCCCCGCATGGCTGACTTCGTCGGCGCCGTGGACCAGGGCACCACCAGCACCCGATTCATGATCTTCGACCACGGTGGCAACGAGGTCGGCCGCCACCAGCTCGAACACCAGCAGATCCTGCCGCGGGCGGGCTGGGTCGAGCACAACCCCCTGGAGATCTGGGAACGGACCCAGACGGTGATCCAGACCGCGATGAACGAGCACGGCCTGGCCGGCGCCGACCTCGCCGCGCTCGGCATCACCAACCAGCGCGAAACCATGGTGGTGTGGAACCGCCGGACCGGCCGGCCCTACTACAACGCGATCGTCTGGCAGGACACCCGCACCGACCGGATCGCCTCTGCCCTCGAACGCGAGGGCAAGGGGGACGTCATCCGGCGCAGGGCGGGCCTGCCGCCGGCGACGTACTTCTCCGCCGGAAAGATCCAGTGGATCCTGGAGAACGTCGACGGGGTCCGGGAGGCGGCCGAGCGTGGCGACGCCGTCTTCGGCAACACCGACACCTGGCTGCTGTGGAACCTGACCGGCGGCACGGAGGGCGGTGTGCACGTCACCGACCCCACCAACGCCAGCCGCACGATGCTCATGAACCTGGAGACGCTCGACTGGGACGACGAGCTGCTGTCGTTCTTCGGCATCCCGCGGGCCATGCTGCCGGAGATCCGGCCGTCCTCCGACCCGCGCTCGTACGGCAGCACCGTGCCGCACGGGCCGTTCAGCAGCCCCGTCCGCATCACCGGCGACCTGGGCGACCAGCAGGCCGCCACGGTCGGGCAGGTCTGCTTCGCGCCGGGCGAGGCGAAGAACACGTACGGCACCGGCAACTTCATGCTGCTCAATACCGGCACCGACATCGTGCGGTCCAAGGCCGGGCTGCTCACCACGGTCTGCTACCAGTTCGGCGACGACGCGCCGGTGTACGCGCTGGAGGGCTCGATCGCGGTCACCGGCTCGGCCGTGCAGTGGCTGCGTGACCAGCTCAAGATCATCAGCACCGCCGCGCAGAGCGAGATCCTGGCCCGCCAGGTCGAGGACAGCGGCGGCGTGTACTTCGTTCCGGCGTTCTCCGGCCTGTTCGCCCCGTACTGGCGCTCCGACGCTCGCGGCGCGATCGTCGGCCTGTCCCGGTTCAACACCGACGCGCACATCGCCCGGGCCACCCTGGAGTCGATCTGCTACCAGAGCCGGGACGTGGCCGAGGCCATGGAGCAGGACTCCGGGGTGCACCTGGAGTGCCTGAAGGTCGACGGCGGCGTCACCGTCAACGACCTCTGCATGCAGCTCCAGGCGGACATCCTCGGGGTGCCGGTCAGCCGGCCGGTGGTCGCCGAGACCACGGCCCTGGGCGCGGCCTACGCGGCCGGGCTCGCCGTCGGGTTCTGGAAGAGCACCGACGAACTGCGCGAGAACTGGAACGAGAGCCGGCGCTGGCAGCCGACCTGGTCGCCGGAGCAGCGCGAGACCGGCTACGCCCGGTGGAAGAAGGCGGTCGGCCGCACCCTCGACTGGGTCGATGTCGACTGAGCCGTATCCCTGTCCCACCCCCAGGATCCGGGCGGCCGGCGCCCCCTCGTCGGCCGCCCACCCCGCGCAGAAAGAGAAGACGGATGCATTCCGCGACACTGTCACCGGCCGCCCGCGAGCGGTCCCTGGCCGCGCTCGGCGGCGGCCAGGAACTGGACGTCCTGGTGATCGGCGGCGGCGTCACCGGCGCCGGCTGCGCGCTCGACGCCGTCACCCGCGGCCTGTCGGTCGGGCTCGTCGAGGCCCGCGACTGGGCCAGCGGCACGTCGAGCCGGTCCAGCAAGCTCATCCACGGCGGCCTGCGCTACCTGGAGATGCTCGACTTCGGGCTGGTCCGGGAGGCGCTGCGCGAGCGCGGGCTGCTCCTGCAGCGACTCGCCCCGCACCTGGTCCGCCCGGTGCCGTTCCTCTACCCGCTGCGGCACCGCGGCTGGGAGCGGCTGTACGCGGGAGCCGGCGTCCTGCTCTACGACACCATGAGCCTCTCGGGCAGTCACGCGCGCGGCGTGCCGGCCCACCGGCACCTGACCCGCCGGGGCGCGCTGCGCGCCTGCCCGTCCCTGCGGCCCGAGGCGATGGTCGGCGCCCTCCAGTACTACGACGCCCAGGTCGACGACGCCCGGCTGGTGACCTTCCTGGTCCGCACCGCCGCCGCGTACGGGGCGCATCCGCTGTCGCGGGCGCGGGTGGTGGGTTTCCTCCGCGAGGGCGCCCGCGTCACCGGGGCACGGGTGCACGACCTGGAGACCGACCGGGTGTTGGAGGTGCGCGCCCGGCAGGTCGTCAACGCCACCGGCGTGTGGACCGACGACAGCCAGGCACTCGTGGGCGAGCGGGGCCAGGTCCAGGTCCGGGCCTCCAAGGGCATCCACCTGGTCGTTCCGCGCGACCGGATCCGGTCCCGGACCGGCCTGATCCTGCGTACCGATACCAGTGTGCTGTTCGTGATCCCGTGGGGCCGGCACTGGCTGATCGGCACCACCGACACCGACTGGGACCTGGACAAGGCGCATCCGGCGGCGACCAGCCGGGACATCGACTACCTGCTGGAGCACGTCAACCAGGTGCTGGCCACCCCGCTGACCCGCGACGACGTCGAGGGGGTGTACGCCGGACTGCGCCCGCTGCTGTCCGGGGAGTCCGACGCCACGGCGAAGCTGTCCCGCGAGCACGCCGTGCTCCGCCCGACGCCCGGGCTGGTGATGGTGGCCGGCGGCAAGTACACGACGTACCGGGTCATGGCACGCGACACGGTCGACGAGGCCGTGCGCGGCCTCGGCGGCGGGGTTCCCGCCTCGTGCACCGACCGGGTGCCGTTGCTCGGCGCGGAGGGCCACGTCGCGCGATGGAACCAGCGACGCCGGCTGGCGCAGCAGTTCGGCCTGCACACCGAGCGCGTCGAGCACCTGTTGCACCGCTACGGCGCCGCCGTTGACGAGGTGCTGGAGCTGCTGCGGGAGGACCCGACGCTCGGCCGGCCGCTCGACGGCGCGGAGGACTACCTGCGGGTGGAGATCGCCTACGCGGCCTCCGCCGAGGGAGCGTTGCACCTGGAGGACGCGCTGACCCGGCGTACCCACATCTCGATCGAGAGCTTCGACGGGGGGCTGACGGCGGCCCGGCCGGCGGCGGAGCTGATGGCTCCGGTCCTCGGTTGGGACGAGCAGCGGGTCGACCGGGAGGTGGCGCACTACCGGGACCGGGTCCGGGCCGAGCGGGCCGCGCACGAGCAGCCCGACGACACGGCGGCCGACGCGGCCCGGCTGGGCGCCCCCGAGGTGGTGCAGCAGGCGGCCGTGGCGGTCTGACGGGTCAGCTCAGCGCGATGGTGACGGTGGCGGTCAGCCCGTCGGCGCGGCGGCGCAGGCTCAGCGAGTCGGCCAGGTGGTCCGCCAGCCAGAGGCCCCGGCCGCCCGCCGCGTCCCCGGCGACCTGCCGGATCGGCGGCGCGTCGACGCCCGCGCCATGATCGATGACGTCGCAGAGCAGGAGGTCGCCCTGCCGCCGCAGGTGCAGGTGGCCCGTGCCGCCGCCGTGGCGTACGGCGTTGGTGGCCAGCTCGTGGACGGCCAGGACGAAGTCTTCGGCGGGCTCGCCGGTCAGCCCCGCTGCCGCGACAGCCGCGGCGACGGCATGCCGCAGCTCGGTGATGCTGGCCGTGGTGAAGGCCCGGGCCAGCAGCGACGACGCCGCACGTCGCGTATGCCCGGCCCCCGTGGAATTGATGTCGGCCGGCGGTCCCGAACCGCCCATGGAAAAGAGGCTACCTGCATTCCGATTTTTCGCCCGCGACGCCCCGGCCTCGCCCGCCTACCCCGGTGTGCCGGCGGGCTCCGGCGGAATCCGCAGCACGAGCAGGGCGATGTCGTCGTCGCTGCTGGCGGCGAAGCGGGCCAGCAACTCGTCGCAGAGCTGCTCGGCGGTCGACCCGTGCCGGCCCGTGAGGCTCCGCACCAGCTCCGCCAACCCGTCGTCGATGATCGCGTCGCGCCGGTCGATCAGGCCGTCGGTGTACAGGACGACGGCGCTGCCGGGCGCGAGGGTGACCCGGTGGTCGCCGCGCGCGACGCCGGCCTGGACGCCCAGCAACATCTCCGGCGGCGTGCGCAGCAGGGTCGCGGTCCCGTCGGGGGCGACCAGGACCGGCGGCGGGTGTCCGGCGTTGGACCACGACAGGGTGTGTACGCCGGTGCGGGCCTGCTCCTCGTCCTGCTCCAGCCGGGCCAGGACCGCGGTCGTCAACGCGCTCACGCCCAGGCCCCGCGTCGTCGCCTCCAGGCCCTCGAGCACCCCGCCCGGCGGCTTCCCCACCGTGTACGCGACGCCACGGAGCACGTTGCGGATCTGCGCCATGGCCGCGGCGGCCTGCTGGTCGTGGCCCGCCACGTCCCCGATGACCAGGGTGAGGGAGCCGTCGGGCAGCAGGAAGGAGTCGTACCAGTCACCGCCGATCCGCGCGCGTTCCGCCGCCGGCTGGTAGCGGACCGCCACCTCGGTCCCGGGCGGCTGGGCGGGTGGGGTCAGCAGGCTGCGTTGCAGCCGCTCGGACAGGTCCCGTTCGAGGATCGCGACCCGCCGCTCGGCCTGGCGCGCCTGGGCCCGCTGCAGCGCCTGCGCTACCGTCGCGCCCAGCAGCCGCACGAACCCCACGTAGCCGTCGTCGAGGGGCAGGTGCTGGCTCAGCCGTGCCACCAGGACCGTCTCCGCGGACGGTGCCAGGCCCGGCAGGCGCATCCGCATCACGGGGACGTCGGCCATCGTCTCCAGCGCGAAGTCCCCGTCGCGGAGGATCGTCGACGGCAGCGCGGGCAGCGGTGGGTGACCGGCGTCGCCGCCGGCGTCCAGGACCAGGATGTCGACGTCCGGCAGGTCCTGCGGATCGGTGCGCAGCACCCGCAGCGCCAGGTCGAGGATCTCCGCCGGGTCCTCGATGCCGCTGAGGGCGTCGCTGAGCCCGACCAGCATGATCAGCCGCCGCTGGGACAGCACCTGCGTGGTGGTCTCCGTCGCGATGTCGATCACGCCCTCGGCCCGGCCGTCCGGATCGCGGACCGCGGAGTAGGAGAACGTGAAGAAGCACTCCTCGGGAAAGCCGCGCCGGTCCATGAGCAGCCGCATGTCCCGCGTCCAGGTCGCGCGCCCGGTCGACCGCACCGAGCGGAGCATCGGCCCGATGACGTCCCAGATCTCGGCGAACACCCGCGCCGCGGGGGCGCCGAGCGCGGCCGGATGCTTCTGCCCGATCAACTCGACGTAGGCCTGGTTGTAGACCATGACGAACTCCGGTCCCCAGAACAGCGTCACGGGGAACCGGGAGTGCAGGGTGAGGTCGACGGCCGCGCGCAGTGTGGGACTCCAGTCGCGCACCGGGCCCAGTGACGTGGATGCCCAGTCCACCGCGCGGTACGCCGTGCGCAGCGTCCCTGCCGGCGCGAACAGCTCATCCACCGCCCGACCATAGCCGCACCGTCGTACCGCGTCCGGCGTCGGCCTCAGGTGGTGCCCGCGCCCACGGCATCGTCCGGGCGGGGCTGCCGCCCGGGCGCCGGGCCCACCCCGGTCGGGTCGTCGCCCGTCGGGGACGGCCGGCGGGGCAGGCGAGCGAGTGCGGCGGCCGCCACGCCGAGGGCGATCGTGGCCGCGGCGCACAGCAGCAGCGTGTGACGGGCGCCGATCGTGGCTGTCAGCGGGCCGCCGAGCATGGTGCCCAGCGGCACCGCCAGCACGATCACCGCGCTGTAGGCGGCCAGGGCCTGCGGGAGCCTCGCGCCGGTGGTGCTGCGCTGGAACAGCGCCATCGACGTGGACGTGTAGGGGGCCCAGAGGAGGCCGGCCAGGGCGAAGGCCGGCAGCGAGAGGCCGACGGGCGCGTCCAGGCCGAGCGGCAGCATGGCGGCGCCGAACCCGACGACGATGCCGATGGTGGTGGGCCACAGCGGCCAGCGGCGCAGGTGACCGGTGACGAGACCGCCGAGGAGGGAGCCGGCGCCGAAAGCCGTGTAGTAGAGACCGAGGGTCGTCGCGGAGCCGTGCAGCTCCTCGGTGACCACGACGGGCATGGCCACGTAGAACGGGCCGAAGAGGAGGAAGAACCCGAACGTCAGGGCCAGCAGGCCGCGCAGGGTCCGGTGCTGGCGGATGACGCCGAGGCCGGCCGTGCGGGACGGGACGGCCTCCGTCGGGTCCGCGCGCGTGCCGCGGGGGAGGGCGAGGCGGTAGGTGAGGGCCAGCACGGCGAAGGTGAGCGCGTCGAGCGCGATGACCCAGACCGGACCGGCCGCGCCGATCAGGATGCCCGCCAGCGGGGGCCCGGCGATGGTGGCGGCCTGGCCCATGATGCCGAGCACCGCGTTGGCCGGCAGGTGATCCCGTTCGGGCAGGAGTTCGGCGATCAGCGCGTAGCGTCCGGCGGAGCCCCACGAGTGCAGCAGCGAGGACGCGGCGAGCAGGGCCACGTACAGGCCGATGGTGAGCGTCCCGGCAAGGTGTGCGGCGGGGATCGCCGCGAGCGCGCCGGCGCGCAGGACGGCGTCCCAGCCGGCGAGTTGCGCACCGCTCCGACCGGCCAGGCGCCGGCCGAAGGCGATGGTTCCGGCGGCGCTGGGGAGGGTGTACGCCGCCACCGCGACGGCTGTCCACGTGCCGCGCTGACCGTGGGGCGCGAGCTGCAACGCCAGCCAGGTCACCGCGACCAGGGCCATGCCGTCGCCCAGGGCGGACACCGCCAGCCCGGGCAGGACCCGGCGCAGCAGCGGATGGGTCACCACCGGCCAGTAGGGCGAGGAACGCGGAAATCGGGGCGTCGCGGTGTCGGGCGGCATGTCGCCACCCGACACGACGGGGGCGCCGCGCCACAACGAAATCGCCTGAGAGCAGAAGGTCTAGCGGATCGGACTCCCACCCGAAGTGGTGGCGCGCCAAGGCCGGATGTCGGCCTTGCGACAGGGTGACATACGCGCGAAGAGGATTGTGAAAAGCCGGTTACAAATGCGCGACGGCGGCCCCCGGAAAAGCGAGCGGCCGTTCAATGCGGAGCGCTTTTCCGACAGTTTCCGGGATCGCCGGGAAGCGTTCCTGACAGGTGTCTTCCCTGCTCAGCGTTCGTGTGGGAACCGGCAATGGTCGCACGCCGACCGAGCATCCGTAAATGGCTGAGTCCGCTTGGTAGCAGGAGGCCGGTGAATGGGATTCATCGCGCAGAATTCGAGGTCGACCGGGGAAATTGTCACCCCGGCGGCTCTCACCTCCAGGAGGTAAATCTCTATGAGTCCAATGACATCGGGCGGACGCGGGGGCACGGTCATGCGCCGTACCCTTTTCGCGTTGGCCGCCGCGATCGTCGCCACCGGCGCCCTCGGGACCCCGGCGATGGCCGAGGGCAAGCCCGTCACGCCGTCGACCCAGCCGGCCGAGGCGGTGCCGGGCGGGTTCGCCAGCTGGCGTGCGCTGTTCGCCGAGCAGGACCGGCTCAACGCGGCGGCCGGCGAGATCACGGCCGCCCGCGGCGAGGGCTTCGCCGGCGTGGTCGCCGCGCCGGAGGCCCGCAGGCTCACCGTCTACTGGAAGGGGCGGGTGCCCGGGTCGGTCCGTGACCTGGCCAAGCGGCTCTCCGTGCCGGTGAAGTTCAAGCCGGCCCGGTTCCACCAGCGCGAGATGGTCGCCGAGGCGCAGCGGCTCGCCGCCGACCCCCGGGCCGTCTCGGTGGCCGCCAAGGTCGACGGCAGCGGCCTCGCCGTGACCGTCACCGGCAAGGCGCTGGCGTCGGGCAAGCGGGACGTCCTGCGTACCGCGCGGCTGCCGCTCAGCGTGAGCACCACGCCGAACGCGACGCCGCTCAACCGCCAGAACGACTTCGCCCCGTACTGGGGTGGGGCGCGCTACTACGCCAGCGGCGGCTGCAGCACGGGCTTCGGGGTGTACTGGAACGACGCCCGGCAGATCCTCAGCGCCGGGCACTGCGGCTACAACGGCCAGGTCGCCTACGACGGCGGTGGCGTCACCAACACCATGGGGCCGATCATCAACGACTGGAACCCGCGGGACACCTTGATGATCCGGGTCGCGGCCGGCGGCCGGATCTACACCGGGCCGTACAACGCGGCCACCAGCATCGGGGTCGGCGGCGCCGCGTCGGACTACGTCGGCAACTACGTCTGCACCGGCGGCTCCTCCAGCGGTGAACACTGCAGCCTGCGGGTCGACGTGGTCAACCAGTTCGTCAACATCGGGTACGTGATCGGGCCGGTGACGCAGGCCAACCACATCGTCGCCGGGGGCTGCGCCGCCGCGCCGGGCGACAGCGGCGGGCCGGTGTACTCGTACCGGTCGGACGGCCGGGTCGACGCGCGCGGCACCGTCTCCGCCGGCGTGCTCGGCACGGCGGCCTGCCCCGGCGTGAGCCCCAACGGCTCCCGCACCGTCTGGTACGCACCGCTGCTGCGGCCGGTGGGTGACGCGCAGATCGGGTCGCTGACCTACTACGGCGCCTCGCTCATCCAGGGCTGAGGCACCGACGCCGCGACGGCCGGCGTACCGCAGATCCGAACAGCGTGGGCCGGTCCATCCAGGACCGGTCCACGCCGCTGCCCGGCGCGGCCGGCGCCTCAGGCGGCCGTCAAGAAGCGGTTCCGGCCGGTTTCGCCCGCCGGGCGGCGCTGGCAGACTGGGTCGATGCCCGCCGCCGAAACGCCCGTTCCGCCCGTTCCCCGCCGCCGTACCCGGGCGCTCGTCGCGGTCGTCGTCGCGCTCGCCGTGGTGGCCGGGGTCGGCGCCTGGTCGCTGCGCGACCGGGTCGCCGGCACCGGTGGCGCGGCGGAACCGGGGAGCGCGGCCGCCGGCCCGGCCGGCGGTGGCCGGGACTGCGCGGGCCGGCCGACCCGGGCGACCCGCGAGCTGCGCGGCATGTGGATCACGACGGTGAACAACATCGACTGGCCGAGCCGGCGGGGGTTGCCGGCCGACGCCGCCCGGGCCGAGTTCCGCGGCTGGCTGGACCTGGCGGTGCGGCGCCACCACAACGCCGTCTTCGTGCACGTGCGACCGAGCGGGGACGCGCTCTGGCCGTCGAGCTACGCGCCCTGGTCGGAGTGGCTGACCGGGCGCCGTGACGGCCGCGACCCGGGCTGGGACCCCATGGAGTTCATGGTCGCCGAGGCGCACGCCCGCAACCTGGAGTTCCACGCCTGGTTCAACCCCTACCGGGGCGGCCAACCCGCCACCGTGGGCGGACCGGGCCCCCACCTGGACCAGCTCGCACCGACGCACCCGCTGCGGCGGCACCGCGACTGGATGGTGACCTATCCCAGCGCCGACAAGCCGGGCAGCCGCCTCTACTTCAACCCGGGCATCCCGGAGGCGCGCCGGTTCGTCGAGGACGCGATGCTGGAGGCCGTCCAGCGGTACGACGTCGACGGGGTGCACTTCGACGACTTTTTCTACCCCTATCCGGAGGCCGGGCAGGACTTCCCGGACGGCGCGGCGTTCGCCCGCTACGGCCGGCGGTTCGCCGACCGGCACGCCTGGCGCCGGGACAACGTGAACACCCTGGTCCGGGAGATGAGCGAGCGGATCAAGGCGATCAAGCCGTGGGTGAAGTTCGGCATCAGCCCGTTCGGCATCTGGCGCAACAAGCGCACCGACCCGGCCGGCTCGTCCACCGCCGGCCTGCAGAGCTACGACGACATCTACGCCGACACCCGGCTGTGGGTACGCCGGCAGTGGCTGGACTACGTCGTGCCGCAGCTCTACTGGCACATCGGGTTCGGCAAGGCCGACTACGCCAAGCTGCTGCCGTGGTGGGCGGCCACGGTGCGGGGCACCCGGGTGCAGCTCTACATCGGTCAGGCCGACTACCGGGTCGGTGAGCGCGGCGCGTGGCGGGATCCGGCCGAGCTGGACCGGCAGCTCGCGTTGAACCGGCGGCACGGGGTGAGCGGGAGCGTGCACTTCAGCGCCCGGCAGGTGCGTGCCGACAAGCTCGGGGCGGTCAGCCGGTACAGCCGGGCGCACTACGCCGCCCCCGCGCTGCTGCCCCCGATGGCCCAGCTGCCGGCGGCGCCGCCACCCGCACCCGCCCTCAGCGGCGCGCGGCGTCAGGACACCGGCGGTGTGGCGCTGACCTGGCGCGGCGACGCCGTGAGCTTTGCCGTCTACCGCGTGGACGGTGGCGTCGCCCGGCTGATCGGCACCACCCGGAGCGGTGACTGGGTGGACACCGCCGCCCCGGCCGGTGGGCCGCTGACCTACTGCGTGTCCGGCCTGGACCGCAGCGGCAACGAGGGCGGGCTCAGCGCGCCGGCGTCCGTCGCGTGACGGTGGCGGGAGCCGGCGTGTCGGCCGCGTCGCGGTCCGCCGCCGCCGGCCCTGGGTCGTCGGGCGGCTGCGGCGGGTCGGGCGGCTGCGGCGGCGAGATCCAGGTGACCAGCACCACCGAGATGATCATGAGGAGGAACCAGGAGGCGAGCTTCGCCGGCGAGACCAGGTGCCAACCGCCCAGCTGGCTGGGGTAGAGCCAGGCGTTCGACCAGGTGGCGATGTTCTCGGCGAGCCAGATGAAGAAGGCGACGAGGAGGAAGGCCAGCAGCAGCGGCATGCGCCACCGGAACCGGAAGATGCGGAACTGCATGACGCAGCGCCCGAACACGAGCGCGACGGCGGCGATGAGCAGCCACCGCACGTCGACGACGTAGTGGTTGGTGAAGAAGTTGGCATAGATCGCCGCCGCCAGCAGCGCCGTCACCCAGCGCCTCGGATAGCGGGTGAAGCGCAGGTCGAACAGCCGGTTCACCCGGACCAGGTAGGAGCCGACCGCGGCGTACATGAAGCCGCTGAACAGGGGCACCGCGCCGACCCTCAGCAGCCCGTCGGAGGCGTAGGACCAGGAGCCCACCTCGGTCTTGAACAGCTCCATCGCCGTGCCGACGAGGTGGAACAGCACCACCACCCGCAGCTCGCGCAGGGTCTCCAGGCGGCCGGCCACCATCGCGACCTGGATGGCGACCGCCGCGAGCGTCAGGAAGTCGTTGCGGGCGAACGCCGGGTCCGCCGGGTACCAGAGGTGCGCCGCGAAGATGACCGCCAGCATCGCCCCACCGAACACGCACGCCCAGGCCTGTTTGAGCCCGAAGACCGCGAACTCGGTCAGCCAGCCGGCCGGACCGTGCCGGGGCAGCCGGGCGAGGATGGCGCGGGAGCGGGTGTCGATCGCGCGTTCGGCCGTGGTCAGGGCGGCCGGTCCGGACGGGTTGGGCATCAGCTGCGACGCTATCGCGCGCCCGCCGGGGCCGTCCGGGCCGTCCCGCGCAGCCCCAGCAGGGCGACCGCGGCCAGCACGATGACGGCGACGGCGTACTCCTCGGCGGTCCGGCGCAGGCCCCCGCCGTGGACCACGAGGAAGCCGGCGATCACCGTGGGCAGGCCGAAGCCGACGTAGGACACGATGTAGAGCAGGGAGAGCACGCTGGCGCGCTCGTGCGCCTCGACCAGCGGCGTGACGGTCTTGAGGCTGCCCTGGAAGCCGCCGCCGAAGCCGACGCCCCCGAACGCGAGGCCGACGAAGAAGCCGGCGATGGATTCCGCCCGGACCGACACCAGCGTGATGATCATGCCGATCACGAGCGCGGTGATGCCGGTGAGCATGACGGTCCGCGCGGGCCGGTCGCGCAGCACGAGGATGGCGACCGACCCGAAGACGGCGAAGACGAAGATGCTCAGACCCCCGGCCACGATCGAGGAGTTCATGAGCGCACGCACGAGCGCCGGGCCGAGCGCGGCGAAGAACCCCGCGAGGGCCCAGACGGCGAAGGCGACCGGCGCGACGACCAGCAGTGGCCCGCGTACCGCGCGGGGCAGCCGGATCTCCGGCCGCAGGCTCCGCAGCGCCCCCGATATGGGCGTGACCGTCTCCGGCATCAGCACGACCCCGACGCCCTGGATGAGCAGCACGACGAGCAGTACGACGTACACCAGGCGCGTCGGCGCGGGCAGGTACTGGACGAGCAGCGCGGAGAGCAGCGCACCGACCCCGGTCCCGATGCCCGGGGCGATCGAGTTGGCGAGCGTGCCGCGGGCACGGTCGATGTCGAGCATGGCGGCGGCCGCCGCGCCGGTGGCGGTGCCTGCCGCCAGGCCCTGCACGACGCGGGCGGCCACCAGCTCCGGTACGCCGCCGGCGAGGACGAAGATGACCAGCGAGACGATCTGGACCGCGATCGCGGCGAGCAGGACGGGGCGCCGCCCGACATGGTCGGAGAGCTTGCCGACGGTGAGCAGCGAGGCCAGCACCGCGACGGCGTAGACGGCGAACACCACGGTGGTGGTGATCGGCGAGAAGTGCCAGCGCGCCTGGTAGATCCCGTACAGCGGGCTCGGGGCCGTCGACGCGGCGACGAACGACACGATGATCGAGGCGAGCAGGACCACTGTGACGTTCGGCGTGAGGCGCTTCTGCTGCGGGGCGATGCTCATCGGGCGTGCTCCTCGGGTGAGCGGCGCGCGGGCGGGCTCAGGCGGACACGTCGACGGCCGCCGCGCCGACGACGGCCCGCTCGCCCTCCTGCTGCACGTAGCCGACCACCGACGCCTGCGCGGGATCGAGATCCGGCGGCACGGACAGGTCCACCCGGCCCTCCTCGGCGCCCAGGCCGACCGAGGTGAAGGCGCGTACCACGTTGTCCTGCCGCAGCCGGCGGCCGGCGTTCTCGCCCCGGGGCACGTCGTTCTCCAGGCCGCGCTCGACGACCGCCACGTGCAGCATGCCCCGCGCCGGCGGCCGCTGTGTCCGGTAGTCCACCACCACGTGCCCGCCGCCCGCGTCCCCGACCGACAGGGCCAGCGGCGTGAGGGCCGCGGTCGACAGCGCGGACGTGATGGCCTCGGCGGCCCGCCGCCGGTCGGAGCCCACGAACTCGGCGGTGCCGTTGATGACCATCTGCGGGGTGTAGAGGTGTCCGGTCCCGAAGGCCCGCGCGTACGCCTCCTGCCGGGCCGTGTACGCCCCGGCGGCGTACGGGTCGGGCCAACCCAGGTGGTCCCAGTAGTCGACATGGAAGCCCAGGGCGAAGACCGGCTCGCCCCGCTTGCGGGCGTCCCGCTCGATCTCGGTCAGCACCTCCTCGGCGGGCGGGCAGCTCTCGCAGCCCTGCGAGGTGAACATCTCCACGACGGCGAAGCCGCCGTTGCCGGCCTGGGGCGACCCGGTGGGCGAGAGGTCCGTCATGGCGTGGCTCCTGGCGTCCGTCGGTCCTGCTGGCGGCACTCCGATTCCCGTTGCGGCCCGGACCATGCGCCGACGTCCGTCCCGCGTCAGGTCGGCGCCGTGTCCAGCGCCGCCAGGAAGTCGTCGACCAGGTCGGCCGTGTCCTCGATGCCGGTGGACACGCGGACCAGGCCCTCCCCGATGCCGGTGGCCGCCAGCTGGCCGGCGTCCACGATCCCCGCCCACATCGACCGGGGATGCACCACGAGGGTGCTGACGCTGCCCAGGCTGGCCGCGCGCTTGGCGAGACCCAGACCGGCGAGCAGGGCGGCGGCCCCCGCCCGGCCCGCCGCGAGGTCGACGCCGAGCACCCCGCCGAAGCCGGTCATCTGCCGGCGCGCGAGATCGTGCTGGGGGTGCGACGGCAGCCCCGGGTAGCGGACCCGGGCGACCGCCGGGTGCCCCTCCAGCGCCTCGGCCAGGGCGAGCGCGTTGGCGTTGTGCCGCTGCACCCGCAGCGGCAGCGTGCGGATGCCGCGCAACAACAGCCAGGCGTCCACCGGGCCGAGCGTGCTGCCGGTGACGATCGAGGTCCGCCACACCCGCTCGACCAGCCCGGCGGGGCCGACGACCACCCCGGCCGACACGTCGGAGTGACCGCCGAGGAACTTGGTGCCGCTGTGCCAGACCAGGTCCGCCCCGGCGCTCAACGGGCGCTGGTTGACCGGCGTGGCGAAGGTGTTGTCGACCACCACCAGCGCGCCCGCCGCGTGCGCCGCGGCGACCACGGCCGCCAGGTCGGTCAGCTCCAGCAGCGGGTTGCTCGGCGTCTCGACGAGCACCAGGCGGGTCTCCGGGCGCAGCGCCCGGTCGAAGGCCCCGCTGTCGGTCTGGTCGACCTGGGTGCAGGACACCCCGAAGCGCGCCAGCAGGCCGGTGGCCAGCGAGGTGGTGCCGCCGTACGTGCTGCGCTGCACCACCACGTGGTCGCCGACCGAGAGCAGGGCCAGGGTGATCGTGCTGATCGCGCCCATGCCGGAGGCGGTCACGAGGCCCGTCTCCGCCCCCTCCAGCTCGGCCACCACGGCGGCCACCTGGGCGTGGTTGGGGTTGCCGTAGCGGGTGTAGAAGACGCTGCCCCGGGCCTCGGTGGCGATCTCGGTGAACCGCTCGTCGGACTCGGCGCTGAACGTCGCGCTCTGCACGATCGGTGGCGCCACCGCCCCACCGGGAACCAGGCCGTCGTCGCCGTGCACGGCGGCCGTGCTGAAGCCGGTCACGAGCGCGCCACCCGGTCCACCAGCGCGCCGAAGCTGCCGAGCGCCGCGAACTCGGGCAGCGTGAGGTCGCTGCCGTGGCGCTGCCGCAGCACGGTGACCAGCCGCAGGGCACGCAGCGAGTCACCGCCGGCGGCCAGGAAGTCGGTGGCCGGGTCGCGCGGCGCGGCCCCGAGCACCTCCTGCCAGGCCCCCGCCACCCGGGTGGCCCACTCGCCGCGCCCGTCGCCGGCCGCGGGCCCCGCAGGGGCGACGGGCGGCAGCGACGCGGCCGGGTCGGCGGTCAGCAGCCGGCGGAAGCCGTCGGCGAGCGCGTCCACCCGCTCGGCGGGAACGTGCCGGTGGTCGTACTGGACGGTGAGGGCCAGCCGGCCGGTCCCGGCGTCGAGTTCGGCGTCGACGGCGAGGCTGAACGCCACGTCGACCGTGATGCCCCGGCTGTCCACGATGCGGCTGCCGCCGTCGGCCGGCCCGTGCGGGAAGTGGGTCCAGTTGAAGAAGTGGTCGAAGCGGGGGCCGCCGCCGGCACGGACGATCTCGGCGAGCGGGAAGCGGTGGTGCCCCATCAGCTCCCGCTCGGCCCGCCACACCTCGGCGGCCAGCTCGGCCGGCGACCGGGTGCCCAGCGCCACGCTCACCGGCAGGGTGTTGAGGAACAGCCCGAGGGTGGCGTCACTGCCCGCACCCTCCGGCCGGCCGCCGACCACCAGGCCGCTGACCACGTCGTCCCGGCCGGCCAGCTCGCCGATCAGACGCAGGTGGACGGCGAGCAGCCAGGACTTGACCGGCACCCCGGCGGCCCGGGCCGCCTCGGCGACGACCTCGGTGGTGTCCGCCTTCAACGGCACCCGCTGGGTGGTGGTGGTCCGGGGCTGCGCCCCGCCGAGCAGCAGCGGCCGTACCGCGCCCGCGCCGTCCAGCCAGAACCGGCGGGTGACCGGGTCGGCCAGGGCGTGCCGCTCGGCCGCCACGTACTCCCGGAACGGCAGGCCCGGGTCGGCCGGGTGGGTCCGGCCGGCCCGCTCGGCGTCGTACGCGGCGAGCAGGCCGGTGAGGAACCGGTGCAGGCTCCACCCGTCGAGGATGCCGTGGTACTCGGCGACGACCAGCGTGAACGCCTCGGCGTCCTCCCGCACGGCGTGCAGCCGCAGCAGCGGCGGGCGGGCCCAGTCGAAGGGGCGTACCCGCTCCTCGGCCACCAGGTCGTCGATCCGCGCCCGGCGGACCTGCCGGTCGGCGCCGGCCAGGTCGGTCACCGGCACCTCGACCGGCACGTCCGCGTGCACGAGCTGCAACGGCTCGGAGTAGGCGCCCAGCGCGAACCCGGTCCGCAGCACCGGGTGGGCGGCCACCAGCCCGGCCAGCGCGCGGCGCAGCGCCGCCGCGTCCAGGGGCGCGGCGACCCGGTGCGCGGTGACGTTGTGGTACATGGCCGGGTCGCCGGTCAGCTCGCCGTGGTAGACCATGCCCTGCTGGAGGGCGGTCATCGGGTACGCGTCCGCGAGCCCGTCGGGCAGCCGCTCCCGGTCGGCGGCGGCCACCAGGGCGAACCGCCCGGCCTCCACCGCGCCGGGCCCGGCCTCGACACCGTCGACGGTGAGCCGCCCGTGCGCGACCAGCTCCCGGATCGTCTGGTGGGCGAAGATGTCGTTGAGCTGGAAGGACAGCCCCCGCTTCTGCGCCGCCACCTGCATCTGGATGCTGCGGATCGAGTCGCCGCCCAGGGCGAAGAAGCTGTCGGTCACCCCGAAGTCCGCCACCCCGAGCACCTCACGCCACGCCTCGACCAGGATCTCCTCGGCCCGGTTGGCGGGCGAGACGCCCTCGCCGGCGCCGGGCCGGCCCAGGCGGGGCGCGGGCAGCGCCGCCCGGTCGAGCTTGCCGTTGCGGGTCAGCGGCAGCTCGTCGACGAGCACCACGGCGGCCGGGAGCAGGTGGGCGGGGAGCCGGTCGGCCAGCCAGCCGGGCAGCCGCTCCGCCAGCGGGCCGGCCGCCGGTGCGGCCGGCGTGACCACCGCCGGGCGCGGGTCGGCGGCGTACTCGGGGCGCACGGCGTGCAGGGTGTGCCGGTCCGTGCCGGCCAGCAGGTCGTCCTGCCGGGTGACCACGGTGAAGCCGCGCGCCTCGAAGAACGCGACCAGCTCGGCCAGCCGGCCCGCGGTGTCGGTGCCGGGCGCGTCGTGCACCTCCATGGCGACCTGCGCGACCAGCGGCCAGTGCCGTTCCTCCAGCCCGGCCAGCACGTCGGCCTCCGCGCGCTGTACGTCGATCTTGAGCAGGTCGATCCGTTGCGGGGCGAGCTCGTCCAGGACGGCCGACAGCGGCCGGACCGGCACGGTGAGCCGCCGGCCGGCGAAGCGCTCGGCGAGCAGCTCGTCGACCCGGCCGAGCAGGACGTCCCGCTCGCCCGCGCCCGCGTTCCGCTCGTTCGTGAGGTACCGCTTGATCACCGCCACCTCGGCGTCCGCGTCGGCGTACGCGGCGTGGCCGGACATCATCGAGTAGCCGGGGTAGTAGGTGAAGCACACCTCCCCGGCCGCCCGGGACAGCCCGAACCCGTGCACCGTGGCCGGCACGCCGAACTCGGCGACGTTGCTCCGCAGCACGTCGACCACCGACGGCACCGGCTCGAACGCGTGGATGGTCGCGTCCGGGCAGACGGCGTGGACGAAGAGCGAGAACATGCCGATGTTCGCGCCCACGTCGAGCACGGTCGCCCCGGGCCGCAGCACGATGCCGTCGCGCAGGTAGACCTGCTGGACGAAGATCTCGTCGTACAGGTAGCGGGTCTCGTGCGGGTTG
The DNA here is from genome assembly GCF_008868175.1 of Micromonospora sp. AMSO31t. GTDB lineage: Bacteria > Actinomycetota > Actinomycetes > Mycobacteriales > Micromonosporaceae > Micromonospora. The sequence goes on along the minus strand of NZ_WBKT01000003.1, from coordinate 5,319 downwards.
ACCCCGGCGATCCGGTCCACGTCGACGGTCGGCGCCGGGCCGGCGCCGGGCCGGACGTAGGCGACGAGGCGGTCGCCGTATCCGTCGTCGTCGCGGGCGACCACGGCGGCGTCGGCCACCTCGGGGTGCCCGCGCAGGACGGCGGCCACCTCGCCGGGCTCCACCCGGAACCCGTGGATCTTCACCTGGTCGTCGAGGCGTCCCAGGTAGCGCAGCCGCCGGTCGGCGTCGAGGCGCACCCGGTCGCCGGTCCGGTAGACCCGCGCGGTCCCGGTGGGCAGGCCCACCTCCGGGAAACGCCGCGCCGTGGCCTCCGGGTCGCCCAGGTACCCGTCGGCGAGCTGCGGGCCGCTGACGCAGAGTTCCCCGGCCACGCCCGGCGGCACCGGCCGCAACCGCTCGTCGAGCACCCAGACCGCGACGCCGGGCAGCGGCCGGCCGATGGTCGGCGCGTCCCCGGCGCGGATCTCGGCCACGCTGGTGTCCACCGTGCACTCGGTCGGGCCGTACAGGTTGACCGCGCGGACGCCGGGCAGCGCCGCCACGGTCTCCCACAGGTCCGGCGGGACGGCCTCGCCGCCGAGCAGCAGCAGGCCGGGCAGCCGGGTGTCCCCGGCGCCGGCGAGCAGGATGCGCAGCTGGGCGGGGGTCAGGTCGAGCACGTCCACGTCGTTCGCGGCCAGGGCGGCGGCGAGCGCCGCGCCGTCCCGGCGGACCTCCTCCGGCACCAGGTAGAGGGCGCGCCCGTGGCCGAGCTGCACGAGCTGCTTGACCGAGGCGTCGAAGGTGAGCGGGGCGTTGACCGCCACCCGCAGGCCGGGGCGGCTGCCCGCGTACACGGTCTGCTCCAGCGCCCCGGCGAGGTGCGTGGCGGCGCCGTGGGACACCCGCACCGGGCGGGGCGTTCCCGTGGAGCCGGAGGTGAAGATCACGTACGCCGGGTCGGCCGGGACCGGCGCCGCGGGCGGCGGGCCGCCGGCCGCGACCAGGTCCTCGACGGTGACGGTCGCCGGGCCGCCGGCGCCGACGACGACCTCCGCGTCCACCGCCCGGAGCTGGGCGGCGAGACGCGACGGCGGGGCGTCCGCGTCCAGCGGCACGAACACCGACCCGGCCCGCAGCACGCCGAGGAAGGCCACGACGGTGTCCCGGGAGCGGGCGGCCAGCACCCCGACCGGCGCGCCGGCCAGGCCGCGCGCCGCGAGGGCGCCCGCCACCCGCGCGGCCCGCTCGCGCAGCTCACCGGCGGTGTACGCGCCGTCCGCGGCGACCACCGCCGGAGCCTCCCCGGCCATCCCGGCCAGGCCCGCGTCGAGCAGGTCCACGAGCGTACGCCCCGGCGCCTCGGACGCGGTGCCGGCCGCGTCGGCCAGCCAGCCGGCCTCCCCGTCGCCGAGCAGGGCCAGCGGGGCGTCCCCGGTGAGCGCGGCGGGCAGCGTGCGCAGGACCGCCAGCAGCGCGTCGAGCAGCCACTGCCCCCCGACCACGCGCAGGGTGACCCGGTCACCGTCGGTCAGCGCGGTGAGCTGCGGGCCGGCGACCGGAGCGGGGTCGGCGACCGTCACCGTGGCGGCGCCGAGACCGGTCACCGAGGACGGGTCCACGGCGGACCGCAGCGCGAAGGCGGCGACCGCCCCGGACTGCTCGTCCACCGGGTCGACCAGGTGGAACGTCTGGTCGGCGGCGGCCTCGGCGGCGCGGACGCCCGCCAGCAGGTCGGCGGGGGAGGCCGGCAGCGGCAGGGGCAGCCGGAGCGGGCCGTAGGCGCCCAGCGGGCCCACCACCTCCGCGGTGCCGTCGGCCTGCCGGCCGTCGCTCCACCGGGCCAGCACCAGGTCCGCCTCGTCGGCCCCGTCCGGCGCCTCGGCCCGCCGGGACACGGCGAGGGCCCAGGCGGCGAGCAGCACGGTTCCCGGCTCCACGCCCGCGGCCCGCGCGGCGTCGGCCAGCGCGGCGGCGGGCACCGCCGCGGTGACGACCGCGCTCGGGTCGTCGCCGTGCGGGGTGACCAGCCGGGCGGCCGGCGCGGCCGGCCCGGTGGCCGGGGCCTGCTCCCGCTCCTCCAGCAGCCACTCGGCGACGTCGAGGAACTGCAACGCCTCCGGGTCCTCCGGCAACGCCTCGCCGGCGTAGGCCCGCGCCAGGTCGGCGAGGACCAGCCGCAGGCTGGCCGGGTCGGCGATCAGCGGGGTGGCGGCCACCTCCAGCGCGTCGTCGGTCAACGTGACCGACAGGTCGCCCTGCGCCCCGACCGTCACGGCGCGGGCGTCGTCCACGTCCTGCAACGGCACCCGCAGCCCGGGATGGTGCACCAGGGTCAGCCGGAGCGCCTCGTGGCGGGCCACCACCGCGTCCACGGCGGCCTGCAACCGGGCCCGGTCCAGCGGCCGGTCGAGCCGGACCCGCGCCCGGACCAGGTCCTGCTTCCCGGCCCAGGCCAGGCGCTGGATCGGCGACAGACGGTATCCGTTCACACCACACTCCGATTGACGTAGAGGTCGGACATGGCGACCAGGATCTGCCGGTCGCCGCTGAAGGGTTCCCGGCCGTGGGTGGCCAGGAAGTTGTCCACCACCAGCACGTCGCCGCGCTGCCAGGGCACCGAGACGGCGTGCTGCCGGTACAGCTCGCGGATGCCGGTGACCACCTCGTCGGGGATCGGCTCGCCGTCGCCGTAGTAGGCGTTGCGGGGCAGCCCGTCCGGGCCGTACTCGCGCAACAGGGCGCCGGACACCTCGGCCGGCATGTTGGAGACGTGGAACAGGTGCGCGTGGTTGAACCAGACCGTCTCCCCGGTACGGGGGTGCGTGGCCACCGCCTGCCGGCGGGCCCGGGTCCGCAGCCCGTCGGAGCCCAGCCAGGTGAACTCGGTCGCCGACGCGGCGCAGTACGCCTCCACCTCCGCCCGGTCGCTGGTCTGGAACGCCTCCTGCCAGGGCAGGTCCAGGTGCGGGCCGTAGTTGCGCACGTAGCTGACGCCGGCGCGGAGGAACCGCTCCCGCACGTCGGCCGGGATCAGCGGGGTGATGACCCGCTCGCTGGCCAGCGGGGTGGCCCCGCCGCTGCCGGTGGCCGGCTGCGCGCACCAGAAGTAGAGGTGCGTCGGCCAGTTGTGCGAGTACGACATCTCGTGGTGCAGCGGGATCCACTGCTCGGCGTTGAACTCGGTGGAGGTGAACACCCGGTCGGCGACCTCGTGCCGGGGCGCGGCCCGCTCCAGGTAGCCGAGCAGGTCCGGGCTGACCGCCCGGGCGGCCAGGCTGAAGTCGTCGGGGGTGCGCACCTCGAAGCCGCGGAAGAACACCGCGCCGTGACGGTCCAGGTCGGCCAGCAGCTCGCCGCGCCGGCCGGCGAGCCAGCCGGCCAGGTCGAGGTCGGGCACGGCCGCCTCGACGAGGAGCACGAACTCCTCGTCCACGAGGACCCGCCGGGTCACCGGCGCGGTGACCGTGCCGGTGGCGCGCCGCCGGGGCGCCGGCCCGCTCATGCCCGGCCTCCCGTCGCGACGGCCCGCAGCGCCTCGGTCAGCTCGGGCGCGGCGACCGGGTCGGACATCGCGGTGAGGATGCGGCGGGGCGGGGTGAACGGCTCCCGGGCGTGCGCGGCCAGCATGTTCTCCACCAGCAGCACGTCGCCGCGCTGCCAGGCGAAGGAACGGGTCTCCGCGGCGTACGCGGCCCGCAGCTCGGCCAGCACCGCGTCGGGGATGGGCGTGCCGTCGCCGTACGCGGTCTGGTAGGGCAGGTCCTCCTCGCCGAGCGCGGCCCGCAGGCCGGCGCTCACGTCGTCGGGCAGCGAGGTGACGTGGAAGAACAGCGCGTGGTTGAACCAGGTCCGCTCCCCGGTGACCGGGTGCCGGCGCACGGCCGGGCGGACCTGCCGGGTGCGCAGCTGCCGGTCGCCCACCCACTCCACGTCGATGAGCGCCCGCGCGCAGTACGCCTCGACGTCCTCGCGCCGCTCGGTCTGGAACGCGGTCTGCCAGGAGAGGCTGATGCCGGGCAGGTAGTTGCGCCGGTAGAGCACGCCCCGCCGCTCGAACTCGGCGATCGTCCCGGGGCGCAGCCGGGCCAGCACCCGGCGGCTGTCCGCGAGGGGGGTGCGCCCGCCGGCGGCCGGCTCGACCTCGCAGTGGAAGACGATCCGCAGTGGCCAGTTCACCGTGTACGACTGCTCGTTGTGCAGCACGATCGGCTGGTCGGCCGGGTGCTCGGTGGAGGTGTACACCCCCTCGGTGACCTGGCTGCGCGGTGAGGAGCGCTCGCCGTAGGAGAGCACGCCGTCGGAGAGGGCGGCCATCACCGCGCGGAAGTCGTCGGCGCCGGCCACGGCGAAACCGCGGAACAGCACCGCCCCGGCGCGCCGGGCCAGCTCGTCGACCTCGTCGCGGTGACCGGCCAGCCAGCCGGTCAGGTCGACGTCGGGCACGTTGGCCCGCACCAGCGCCGGCAGCGGCCCGCCGGGCCAGTCGGGGCGCACGTCCACCAGGTTCCGCTCGCGGCCGCGTCGGGGGATGGTCCGCGCGACCCGGTTCTGCTCAGTCATCTTCACTCTCCAGCGGTGTCGGCGCAGTCGGCGAGACTGCGCCGGGGGTCGGCGGCGGCGGTACGCAGCACCGCGCCGAACCGGCGGTGCCACGTGACCACGCCGTCGTGGTCGAACAGGTCGGTGCGGTAGGTCCAGAGGGCCGCCAGCCCGTCCCGCCGCTCGTCGAGCCAGAGGGTCAGGTCGAGCCGGGCGGTGTCCGGGGTCAGTTCCACGCCGCTGAACTCGACGCCGGCGGCGCTGCGGTGCCGGGCCGGCGGGGCGTTCTGCACCCCGAAGGCGACCTGGACGAGGGGGTTGCGCCGCGGCCGGCGGGTGGGCCGCAGCCGCTCCACCAGCAGGTCGAACGGGACGTCCTGGTGGGCGGCGGCGAACAGGGTGACCCGGCGGGCCTCGGCCAGCAAGCTGGCGAAAGTGCGGTCGGGCGCCGGCCGCAGCCGCAGCGGCAGCGTGTTGACGTGGCAGCCGACGCTCCGCTCGGCGGCGACGCTGGTCCGGCCGGCGAAGGCGACGCCGACGAGCAGGTCGCGCCGGCCGGTGGCGGCGCCGAGCACTGTGGCGAACGCGGCCAGCCCGACCATGTGCAGCGTGGCCCGCCCGGTCCGGGCCAACTCGCGCGCCGCGTCGGCGGTGGCGGCGTCCACGGTGGTCCGGAGCGCGGCGCCGGGCGCCGAACTGGTCCGGGCCGCCCTCGCCGGAGCCGGGGACGGCGGACCGTGGTCGGCCCGGGTGGCGGTCGGCGGATCAGGCCGGTCCGGGGCGGAGGCCGGAGCG
>NZ_WBKT01000002.1 GCF_008868175.1 Micromonospora sp. AMSO31t | reverse complement strand
GTCGCCACCACCCGTAATCACGGCCCAACACGACGTGTCACTCGCCCTCCCTGCCTTCCTGCACCGGCTCCTGCCCAGCTGAACCATCACGGCCGCCAGCGTCTCCTGGTGATCGCCCGACTAGCAGTCATGACGCCGATCGACGGCCGAGATTTCCGGTCTTGCGGGTCACCTCGCCCGTTTAGCGGCTGCGGCCGGGGGGACTCAGCCCCTGCTGTTGGTTTGGGTTCCGACCTGTTAGGTCGGCGTGTGGGGCGGCGCTGACGGCCACTTTTTCACGGGACCGCTGAGCGCCATCAACGACGGCTGGCGGCAGTCACCCCAGAAGACGTCGTTGCAGAATGTGCATGCCAGCAGTCAGCAGACGGGGGAAGCAGATGGCAGCGAGTGCGGCAGCCGGACGGGACGAAGCCTCGCCCTCGCCGGCACCCGAGCAGGTCGCCGTACTCGCCCAGTTCGTGGCGAAACCCGGCCGGGAATCCGAGGTGTGTGACGCGCTGCTGCATCTGGTCGAGCCCTCCCGCGCAGAGTCCGGAAACGTCAGCTACGACCTTCACCGGTTGAAGAACAACCCGGCGGCGTTCTACATACTGGCCAACTGGACGGACCAGGCGGCACTCGATCAGCACATGGCCAGCGCGCACGTGCGCGCACTGTTGGACGAGCGGGTGATTCCGGAGCTCCTGGCCCGACCGATGCTGAGCTGTGCGCGGCTGCTCTCCAGCCCGGACACCAGACCGGACCGGCCGCGAGCGACGGCGGGATCCCCCGCCCAGGTGACTCTCGTCCCGTTCTTCACCATAAAGCCGGGCGAGGTCGACGCGGTACGCCGGGCCCATCTGGCGATGGTGGAGCCGACCCGGGGCGAGCCCGGCTGCCTCGCCTATGACCTGTACCAGTCTCGGGAGGACCCGTCGGTGATGTTCTTCTACGAGAATTGGACCAACCAGGATGCTCTCTCCAAGCATATGAATACGCCGAACTTTTACCGGTACGTTCGGGGCGAGGTGGACGGGCGTCTGGTGGTGCCGTGGACCGCGCACATGATGGCGATGATCAGCCAGCCCTCCCGGTAGACGAGCCGAACGGCGTCGGGTTCCGGTGAGCGCCGATCACGTCGTCGCAGCCCGCTGCGGGCGGCCTGCTGCTGACCGTCTCCCGGCGCTCGAGATTTCCGCTCAGTCGGCGCCAGAGATCAGGGCCAGGCCGGTCTCCGGGTCCACCCGTTTCGCCAGCTCCGGCGCCACTTCCGAGATGATGACCTCCAGCGTCGGCCATACCTGGCCGCGCAGCAGATGCCCGCCGACAGTGTTTCCGTCGGACCGTCCCAGCACGGTGTGCACGTGCAGGACTGGTTCGCCGTTCTGCTCGGCGACGTCGCCGAGCAGGGACAGCACCTCGACCTGTTCGGTGACGGGGATCCGGCGGTAGTCGCGGGCGTTCCGGTCGAACCAGCCGACCTCGGCGTCGGCGAACGCGCCCACGGCGGACACCCGGGCGGCGAGCAGTCGCTGCTCGCGCAGGGCCGCCACGATGGCACCGACCGCTTCCTCTTCCTTGTCGCAGATCACCACCAGGACCCGCCCCGTCTGGTGGCGCACCTCCCGCACCCTCATTGTCGTCTCCCTGCGATGTTGATGTTTCAGTACGCGGAAGCCGGATGTGTCGCCGGCCGACGCAAGCCTGCTCGCCGCCTGCGACCACACACACCGCCGTTGCGGAGCGAGCGCCAGCCAGCTGGGGTTCCTTTTCGGGCAGCGTCGCCTGCCGCGGCCGGTGTCGAGAGTCATGGGTGGTGGCCGAGGGATGCTCTGGGGTGCCGCCGGCCTGCTGGATCGGCATCCGCAGTGGCGATCGTTCGCTAGACCCGGACGATGGGGGTGTCGACGAGGTGCTCGGCGATGAACCACGTCTGGAGTTCGTTGGTGCGGATCACGTTGGACACCAGCATGTCGTTGCTTCCGTCGTCGCCGCCCTCTGCCACCCGCGCCGCGGCGTCGTGCGCGTCGTCGAGGATCAGCTCGTGCGCCTCCAGCAGGCGCGAGAGCATCGCGGGCACTTCCTCGGCGCCGTCGGGCGGGCGTGGCACCTTCGTCAGTTCCGCGACGTGACGCGGATCCCCCACCGCGATGCCGCCGAGCGTCTGAATACGTTCGGCAACCATGTCGACTAGTTCCAGCTGTTCGTCGGCGTGCTTGTCCAGCAGCAGATGAAGCTGGTAGAAGGTCGGACCCCGCATGAGCCAGTGGTGCTTCTTGTAGAGCGAGTGAAGAATCCGGGTATCGGCGAGGATCTTGTTCAACCGCTCGCACGAGTACATCCGCGCGTCATGGGAAAGGCCGATCGGGAGCTGCCGCACGGTTCCGAATGCCTGGATCTCGCGGCCGTGCTGGTGCAGCAGCGGCTGGCTGTCCGACGGAACCTTCTGCTGCGACATGCTGTCCCCTTCGTGTCTTCCCCCGTCCGGGCCGCTGCTCGACAGCTCACCAGCCGGGTTCGGCAGCCGGGCGAACGGGCGGGCCCAAAACGAAGCGTATGCGGTTGGAGACACGGAAGTGGCGGTAATCGACAGCGATCCGAGGTCGCCCGGCCCACGTATCCCCCATTCCGGTCAATCACCCGCCCCCGTCGGGACTCTCTCCCCACCAGGGACGTGACCTGGCGCTGTGTGAGGTGGACGTCGACCGGCTTCCCGGGGCCGACAAGCTGGCCGCCGAGCGGTACCCGGGTGTGGAGCGCGGGCTCCTCGACGGCACGCGCCCCTGCTGGGTTGCCCGGACTTCAGTGACTACCTCGTCAACCAGCACCCCTCCCAGAGACGTTCGGCAGGCGGCATGATCCGCGCGAGCGCGGGAAGTGTCGTTGCCGTCCGTCAGCCATGACGAGGCGAGGAGGGCGGTCGTACGAGTGACATCCGGGGTCGGGCACGCAGCCGGGGAAGCCGTCCTGTCCAGGCCACTGGTGGTCCGGCTGCTGGTGGCGCTTGCCGCCGCGTCGGGCTGCCTCGACGTGTTCTGCCTGACCCGGCTCGGCGGATACTTCGCCAGCGTGATCACCGGCAACCTGGTGCAGTTCGGCCACGCGATCGCTACGGCGCAGGCAAAGGTGTTGGCGGGCGGGGCGATCGCGGTCGGCGGCTACGCGCTGGGCGTGGCTGTCGGCACGCTCGCGCTGCGTCGCGTCGTGGCAGGCTGGCACCGGCGTACGGGAGTCGTCGCAGCGGCTGAGGCGGTGCTGCTGGCCGGTGTCGCGGTGGGCTGGTTCAGTGCCGGAGGGCGCCCCGGGTACGCCGACGGGCTGGCACTGCTCGGCTGCGCCTCGATGGCAAGCGGGATGCAGAGCATCGTCACCATCGGCTTCGGGGTTCGGGGCGCCTCGACGACATACCTGACCGGCTCGCTGACCGACGTGGTCCGGGGCGTCGTGCTCGACCCGCACCGCCTGGCCGGTGGCGGCGGTGGGGTTGCCCGGCTGCTGGCGCTGCTGGGCGGCGCCGTGCTCGGCGCGTTGACGCTGCGCGTCGCGCCGCTGTGGGCGCCGGCCCTGGCGGCGGCATTGGTTGCCGGTGTCGTAGTCGTCGCCGCCGGTTTGGCGCGTCGGACGGCCCGGATCACCGACCGGAGGGGGAACGAGTGAGAGCCGTCGTCTACGAGGATGTCCGGACCGTCGGGTTGCGCGAGGTCCCTGACGCGAGGGTGGAAGCGGAAACCGACGCGCTGGTGCGGATCACCTCCAGCGCCCTGTGCGGCACGGACCTGCACATGTATGACGGCCGGACCGGAGCCAGCCCCGGCCTGGTGCTCGGCCACGAACCGCTGGGCGTGGTGGAGCGGGTGGGTAGCGCCGTGCAGACCGTCCGCCCGGGCACGCGGGTGGTGATCCCTACACACCTGTTCTGCGGCACCTGCGCGATGTGCGCCCGAGGACTGTCCGCGGCCTGTCTACGGGCTCGAGCGGAGGGGCCGGGCGCCGCTTACGGCTACGCCGGGATGGGGCCCTACCCCGGCGCCCAAGCCGACCTGCTTCGCGTGCCCTGGGCCGACGCGAACTGCCTACCGGTGCCCGGAGAGCCCGGCGACGCGCACGAGGACGACTTCGTGCTGCTCGCCGACGCGTTCGTCACCGGCTGGCACGCCGCCGCCACCCTCGCCGAGGTCGAACCCGGCGACACCGTGGCCGTCTTCGGCGCCGGCACCATCGGCCTGCTCGCCGCGTACTCGGCGCTGCTGCGGGGTGCCCGCGTCGTCTACTGCGTGGACTACGTCGACGCCCGGCTGGACAAGGCCGGCGAACTCGGCGCGGTCCCAATCGACTTCCGTCGCGGCGACCCGGTCGAGCAGATCCGCGAGAGCCGGGCGAGGGCCGGCCTGCCCCTTGGCGAAGAGAAGCTGGGGGGCGTCGACAAGGTCATCGACGCGGTCGGATTCCAGGCCCGCGACCGGGAGCAACCGGGCCAGGAGCAGCCGAACCAGGTGCTCGCCGACGCGGCCCGGCTGGTCAACCCGACCGGCTCGATCGGCGTTGCCGGCGTGTACCCCGACAAGGACCTGCACCCACGCCCGGGCGCCACCACCCATGAAGACCTGACCGCGCCATGGGGAACCCTGTTCAGCAAAGGGGTGGCGGTCCGGTTCGGCCGCACCCACGACCGCCGCTACACCCGGCTGCTACGAGACCTGGTCGTCTCGGGCCGGGCCAGGCCCGGCGTCATCGTCACCCACCACGGCACCCTCTCCGACGCGCCCGACCTGTACCGACGCTTCGACCGCCGCGAGGACGGGGTGATCAAGGCGGTCCTTCACCCGTGACGACGCCGTTTCCAGACGGTCGACTTCGGCGAAGTGTGCCAGTACAGGATGTGGTGGGCGTCGCCGACGTCGTGGTGCAGGCAGGCGACGCGAACACGACATCGTGACGACCGCTCTCCCAAGAACTGTCATGCCGCTGCGCTGGACGTGTGCATTTTGCGCGGGCGCGGGTAATCGCGGGCGACAGTCGACGGGATGGCGGTGTCGGTGGGCACGACCGAGTTGCGGGTACCAGGCGTCGGCGGCTCGAGTGCGGAGCGGATTCTCTATCAGCCGACCGTGACCAGGGTCGCCGGCGACAAGGACGCCGGCTTCTTCCGCCCGAAGGTTGATTGGCGTGCTTCCCCAGAGCCGGGTGGGGTGATTCTCGAAACCTACCACTGGGCCAACCTGACCGGCGGCAAGGCCAGCCGGAGCCTCTCGTTCGTGCTTCTGCTGCCATTCATGCTGAGCAACGTCGCGATCTGGATGCTACCGCCAGCGCCGGCCGGGTCGGGGGGCCTCGCCCGAGCCGTATGCCGGCTGCTGGCCGCCAGCCTGACCGCGATGTACGTGCTGGCGGTGGTCGGGGTGGCGATCGACCTCGTCGCCTGGCAGTGCGCCGGCTACTCCCATTGCGCCGCGGACCGCGCACCGATGTCGTGGCTGATCGGAAGGCAGCCGGGCCAGCGACTCGCGGCTTCGGCCCTGGTGCCGATCGCCGCCGTCGCCATCGTTTGGTGGCTGGGAGGTCGGGCGTGGCGACAGCCCAATGCCAAGGCCTCGCCGGCGGGCCTCGGCGCTCTCCGCCTCGAATCCCCCGATTTCTGGGATAACCGCGCTCTCCTGCTCCGACTCAGGGCACTACACGCGGCGATCGCCCTGGGCACCGTTGACATCGTTCTGCTCGGTGCGGTCGCTCCGCGCGACGATCGAGCCGTAGGCTACGGTCTGCTGGCTCTTGTCATCGTCGTGATCGCCGCGGCCATGGCATTACTCTGCCGCCCGGCGTGGCCTACGAACCCTGCGGACAGGCGCGTCAGTTCGTCGGTCCGTGCGGTATGGGTCCTCATGCTGGCGGTCACCGCCCTAACGCTGGGATACACCGCCCTGCCCAGATCCGGATGGTCTGCGGGAAACGATCTGCCCGGCTACGAAGCCCTGGTGGCGTGGCTCTACGTCAGTCAGGCCGTGCTGCTGGTGGTGCTGGGCCTCAGCGTCGTGTCGCAGCGGCGACGACTTGAAAGCCCGGCGATTCTCGGCGGCCTCGGCGCCCCGATCGTCGTATCGTTCGCCATCGGATTCGGGGTCACCTCATGAGCCAGATGCCTCGTGGAGCCAGTTAAGCCGGCACATGGGCAGGGTTGGGGCCCCGACGAGCTACGTCAGCGCGCGGTGCGCTTGTAGCGTGAGTCGGACCCGAAGCCCGTGATCCGGCGTCTGGCCGAGCAGCTCGGCATGCATCATGAGGCGTTGCCGAACTGGTTTCGGCAGGCTAAGGCTGACGCGGGTGAGCGTCACCGATCGGCCGCCAGCGAGATGGTCGAGGAGATCGGCGGCTGCGTACGGAAGTCGCTGGGTGGCGGCGGGCGAACGAGATCTTGAAGGCGGCGAGCGCGTATTTCGCGGCGGAGCTCGACCCGACCCGGCGGCGATCATGACGTTCATTTATGAACACCGTGACCAGTTTTCGGTCGCGATCCTGCTAGGGTCATTTCCTAGTCAAAAGCGTCATACAACCCACCGAACTGCGCAAACTGACCAGTCACCGATGTTCGCGCCCACCGGCCAGCATCGTTTGCGCCAAACGGGGCCGGCACACCCCGCCGGGCGGAGAGACTGGCAGTGGTGCACCCGGGGTGCGACACAACCTGGCTACCTCGACCGGATCTTCCTGATGTCGCTGGCGGGTCCCCACCCTCGGAACCGACCAGCAAAGGGTTATCTCATGAAGCACATCCTGCTCGGCCAGCTCGACGTATCCCGCATCGGTCTCGGCTGCATGAGCATGTCCGCCTTCTACACCGGTGCGAACAGCGACGACGCCGAGTCGACCCGGGCGATCCACCGCGCCCTCGACCTGGGGGTGACGTTCCTCGACACGGCCGAGATGTACGGGCCGTACCGCAACGAGGAACTCGTCGGCCAGGCGATCAAGGGACGGCGCGACCAGGTCGTACTAGCGACGAAGTTCGGAACGCTGTCGCACCGCGAGGGTGGCGTGCGTGAACTCGACAGCAGCCCGGAGAACATCCGGCTCGCGCTCGACGGTTCACTGCGGCGCCTCGGTACCGACCATGTCGACCTGTACTACCAGCACCGGGTCGATCCGGGCACGCCGATTGAGGAGACCACCGGCACCCTCGCCACCCTGGTACGCGAGGGCAAGATCCGCCACATCGGGCTCTCCGAGGCCGGCCCAGAGACGATCCGCCGGGCGCATGCGGTGCATCCGGTCACCGCACTGCAGTCGGAGTACTCGCTGTGGACCCGGGACGTGGAGGCCGAGATCCTGCCCGTGCTGCGGGAACTAGGCATCGGGTTCGTGCCGTACTCGCCGCTCGGGCGCGGCTTCCTGACCGGCGCGATCCGCTCGACGGATCAGCTCGCCGACGACGACTTCCGCAAGAGCAATCCCCGGTTCGCCGGCGGCAACCTGGAGCGGAACCTGCGAATCGTCGAGGAGGTCGACTCCGTCGCCCGGGAGGTCGGCGCCACGCCGGCCCAGGTCGCGATCGCGTGGGTGCTGAGCAAGGGCGAGGACATCGCGCCGATTCCGGGCACGAAGCGGGTCGCGCGAGTGGAGGAGAACGCTGCCGCCGACGACGTAGTGCTCTCCGCCGACCAGATCAGCCGGCTGGACGCGATCGCACCGCCGGTCGGCGACCGCTATCCGGACATGTCGGCGATCGGCGGCTGAACAGCGACGCCGCACCGGCGTTGCCGCGCGAGCCGGCGCCGTGGCCACCCGCTTCGACAGGCTCGCCGTGCGCTACGAAGCCACCGAGCACATCGCGGCGATCAACGAATGGCTGTGGCCTACTTCGACACAGGCCCAAGCCGGCACGAACGCAACACGGCCCCGGCCGTCGTCGTCCGGTGTCGTCTCGGGGACCGCTGCGGCTCAGCCGCGCGTGACGCTGGCTGCCTCGTCCGCTCCGCGCGTGGTCGCCTGCCCGAGCGTTCTCCTTCATCGGCCCCGCGGTCGCCGCGGCGCTCGGCCCCCGTGATCGGCGACGTGCGAACGCGTTCGATCGGGCGCGGTCAACGGTGGTGGGGCAGAGCCATTCTGAGAAGTTCCTTGGTGGCCGGGCCGGGCGGCGTGGCAGCCGCCACGGCTACCGAAACCTGCCAGCTCGGACCGTTCTCCACCGCGAACGCGGCCACGTGCAGCCCTTTGGCGTGGGGCTTGCGGGTCACCGGGGCCGGCACCAGCGCGACACCCAACCCCTGGTGGACGAAGTCGAGCAGGGTGTGCACGTCATTGACCTCGACCGAGATCTGGCGCTCGGCCTCCGCGCGGGCGAACATCTGGTCATTCACGCGCCGAGCGCCCCAATCGGTGCTGAAGTCGACGAAGTCCTCGTCGAGGAGCGCCTCCAGGTCGACGTTGTCCCGCTGGGCGAGCCGGTGCCCGGGGTGGCAGAGCAGGACCATCTTCTCGGCGGCCAGCGGCAGCAGGCGTACGCCGTCTGGCGGTGGGCCGGGCAGCGCGACGAAGCCGACGTTGAGCCGGCCCTGCCGGATCTGCTCAGTGATCTGGCCAGAGCCGGCGTAGCGCAGCCGGATCTCCACGCCGGGATGGGCCCGTCGAAACGACGCCAGCAAGGGCGGCAGATCGATGACGCCCAGACACTGCTCGGAGCCGACGGTGAGGCTGCCCCGCAGGAGCCCGCGTACGGCGGCCACCGCGTCGCGGGCCGCCATTGCGCTGGCCAGCGTCCGATGCGCCTCCACCAGTAGCGCCCGCCCCGCGTCGGTCAGCTCCACCCGCCGGGTGCTGCGCACGAACAGTTCGGCGTCCAGGTCCCGCTCCAGGGAGCGGATGGCGGCGGACAATCCGGACTGCGCCATCCGCATCCGTTCCGCCGCGCGGGTGAAATGGCGTTCCTCCGCGACCGCGACGAAGTACTCCAGGTGCCGTAACTCCATGATTCAGCAGTCTACGTGCTGATTTCGAGCTGTTTCTTCTGTTGGACGAGCGGCCCGCTCGGTACCAGGGTGGAGGCCGGGTCCCGTGCGTGCGGGATCCGTGACGAGGAGGTCTGTGCCATGCAAAGCCGCCGCATCGGTGACGTTCCTGTGAGCGCGATCGGTCTCGGTGGCATGCCGATGTCGATCGAGGGTCGTCCGGACGAGGAGCGCTCGATCCGTACCATCCACGCCGCCCTGGATGCCGGCATCACCTTGATCGACACCGCCGACGCCTACCACCTGCACGCTGACGAGGTCGGCCACAACGAGTCGCTGATCGCCCGCGCGCTGGCCACCTACGGCGGCGACACATCGAATGTGCTGGTCGCCACCAAGGGTGGGCACCTGCGCCCCGGCGACGGCACATGGACCATCAACGGCTCGCGGGACTACCTCAAGCGGGCCTGTGAGGCGTCTCTCAAGCGCCTCGGCATTGAGGCCATCGGCCTCTACCAGCACCACCGCCCGGATCCGAAGGTCCCGTACGCCGAGTCCCTCGGCGCCGTCCGCGACCTGCTGGACGCCGGCAAGATCCGCATGGCCGGGATCTCCAACGCCAACCCGGAGCAGATCCGCCAGGCCCAGGAGATTCTCGGCGGCCGACTCGTCTCGGTGCAGAACCAGTTCTCGCCGGCCTTCCGGTCCTCCGAGCCCGAGCTGGAGCTCTGCGACCAGCTCGGCATCGCCTTCCTGCCCTGGTCGCCCCTGGGTGGTATCGGCCGCGCCGACCAGCTGGGCGGCCACGCCGCCGCCTTCACCATGATCGCCGAACGGCACGGCGTGAGCCCGCAGCGCGTCTGCCTCGCCTGGCACCTTGCCAAGTCCCCGAGGGTCATTCCAATCCCCGGCGCCAGCCGCCCGGAGACCATCCTCGACTCCGCACAGGCGCCCGAGCTGAACCTCACCACGGAGGACCTGGCCAGCCTCGACTGACAGTCCCGGCCCACCGCGCATGTTCGCGATGGCGACGGGTATCGCCGCCGTCACATTACGCTCACACGAAGGAGTGCCGTGAGTACCAGCTACATCGCCGAGCCAGACCGGTACGGCACCATGGAATACCGTCGGTGTGGCCGCAGCGGCCTGAAGCTGCCCGCCGTGTCGCTCGGTCTGTGGCACAACTTCGGCGGCAACCGGCCTCTCGATACCCAGCGCGCCATCCTCCGCCGCGGCTTCGACCTCGGCATAACCCACTTCGACCTCGCCAACAACTACGGCCCGCCGTACGGCTCGGCCGAAGAGAACTTCGGCCGCATCCTGGCCACCGACTTCCGGCCGTACCGCGACGAGCTGGTCATCTCCACCAAGGCCGGCTACGACATGTGGCCCGGGCCGTACGGCGAGTGGGGCTCGCGCAAGTACCTGACCGCCTCGCTGGACCAGTCGCTCAGGCGGATGCGCCTGGACTACGTCGACATTTACTACTCCCACCGGCTCGATCCCGACACCCCCCTGGAAGAGACCATGGGTGCGTTGGACGCGGCGGTGCGAGCCGGCAAGGCCCTGTACGTCGGCATCTCCT
The DNA here is from genome assembly GCF_008868175.1 of Micromonospora sp. AMSO31t. GTDB lineage: Bacteria > Actinomycetota > Actinomycetes > Mycobacteriales > Micromonosporaceae > Micromonospora. The sequence goes on along the minus strand of NZ_WBKT01000002.1, from coordinate 107,382 downwards.
CCTACTCCCCGGCAAGGACCGCCGAGGCCGCGGCAATCCTCCGCGACCTCGGTACGCCGCTGCTGATCCACCAGCCGTCGTACTCGATGTTGAACCGGTGGATCGAGAACGGCCTACTGGACGTGCTGGAGCGCGAAGGCATCGGGTGCATCGGCTTCTCCCCGCTGGCACAGGGGATGCTGACCGACCGCTACCTGAACGGCGTGCCCGAGAACTCGCGGGCCAGCACGCAGAGTTCCCTGTCCCCAGAGTGGCTGACGGAGGAGAACCTCGCCAAGGTGCGGGCGCTGAACGCCATCGCGGCGCGGCGCGGGCAGAGCCTCGCGCAAATGGCGATCGCCTGGACCCTGCACGACCCGCGGATGACCTCGACGGTGCTCGGCGCCAGCAGCGTGGCACAGCTGGAGGCGAACGTGGCGGCACTGGAGAACACCGCGTTCACCGACGACGAGCTGGCCGAGATCGACAAGTACGCGACGGAGTCCGGCATCGATCTGTGGGCCCGGTCGAGCACAGCCTGATCCCTCGCCCTCAGCTGTCTCGAGACCGGACGCACAGCGGCCCGCGGACCTACCACCAGCCGCCTTCGACGCCCTCTACGATCCCAGCCAACCCCGGCTGACCAGCCGGAAACCCAACCCTCGCTGGGTGGAGCGGGGCACTCCGCCGCCGACCGCGCCCCCGCTGGCTTCAACCCAGACGGCATCAAGGCCCGTGACGCCCATGGCCTCGCCCGCGGCGGGGTCCAGCTGTCGCAGGCACTTTCCGCGAAAGCGGGCAGGGGAAGCGTAGAGGGCGCGGGTGCGGGTAGCCCGCGCGTTGGAGGTGGGGACGATGGTCGCGGCGGCAACTCGACGCGCTCCGGAATGCGGCTCCGGAGGATCGACGCTTTTCGCAACGGGGCATGCCCCAACCTCGCCCGTTTCTCGATTCGGCCGTTGCTCGATGCGGGCGGCCGACATCGCCCGTGGTGACGCCGACGGTCGTGCGGGTGGACGGCGCGCAGCGCCTGGATCTCGCCGATCCGGGCGGACGCGGCGGTGGACCGCATCCTCGCGGTGGCGGTGGCGATGGACACGGGCAGGATCAGATCGTCGGCGTCGCCCGCGATGACGGCCAGGTCGGTGAGCCCGGTCACGGCGGAATCGGGGAGAACGCTCACGTCCAGGCCGTTGCGGACCCAGTCCGAGCGTGCTGACGACATGGCATCGCCAACGTATGCGTGCTGCCGAGGCGCTGCGGAGGAGGAACGATGGCAGCAGGGCGTAGGCGCCCACAAGCGGACGAGGCCATTCCGATGGTGCCAGGCGTGGGCCCGGTAGAAAGCGGCCGGATCAGCCACGGCGGCGGATTCTGGCTGGTGACTTACGCGTTCGCGGTGACCATGGCGTTCTCGGGCGCGCCCGCCCCGCTGTACGTGCTCTACCAGCAGCGCGACGGGTTCGGTGCGTTCACGGTGACCCTGATCTTCGCCGCTTACGCGATCGGCGTGGTGGCGAGCCTGTTCCTCGCCGGTCACATATCCGACTGGGTCGGCCGCCGCCGCATCCTGCTCCCAGCGATCCTGATCAACATGCTGGCCGGTGCCATCTTCCTCATTCCCGGCGTCCCGGCACTGCTGGTAGCGCGGTTCGTCTCCGGGATCAGCATCGGCATGCTGACCGCCACGGCCACCGCGCACCTGACCGAGCTGCACCTGACCGCCCGACCCGGCGAGTCCCGCGTCCGTGCCGACCTGGTCGCCACCGCCGCGAACCTCGGCGGCATCGGGATGGGACCACTGATCGCCGGAATCCTGGCCGAGTACGCCCCGCACCCGCTGTCCCTGCCGTACCTGGTCTTCGAGGCGCTCCTCCTGCTAGGCGCGGTGGCGGTCGCCCTGGTCCCGGAGACCGTCGAGCGCCGCTCCATCCGATCTGCGTACCGGCCGCAACGGGTCACGGTGCCGATCGAGGCCCGGCCACGCTACTTCTCCGCCGGCGCGGTCGGGTTAACCGCGTTCGCCGTCTTCGGACTGTTCACCTCGCTGGCCCCGGGCTTCCTGGCCGGCACCCTGCACCAGCGTTCGCACGCGCTGGCCGGTCTGGTGGCGTTCCTCGTGTTCGCCTCCGGCGCGATCGCCCAGATCCTGATCGTCCGGATCCCGCTCGCCCGTCAGCTACGCCTGGGCTTAGGCGCCCTCGCGGCCGGGCTCGCCCTGCTGACCCTCGGAGTGTGGACGGCGAGCATGACGTTGTTCCTCGCCGGCGGGATACTCGCCGGCGCCGGCGCCGGAGCGGCGTTCAAGGGCGCCATCACCACCGTCCTCGGGCTGGCTCCCTCCAAATCTCGCGGTGAGGCCCTCGCCGGCCTGTTCCTGGCCGCCTACATCGGACTGGCCGTGCCGGTGCTCGGCCTAGGCCTGGCCACCCAGTTCCTGCCGACCAGAATCGCGCTGTTGGGCTTCACCGCCGCCCTGCTCGCCGTGCTGATCGTGGGCAGCCGGCGACTGCTGCGCCCCGCCGACAACCGGTAGGCTCTGGCCGTGCTGCTGTGCCGCACCGTCCAGAACACCAATGTCAATCTCGACATCCCGGGCACACTCCTGGTCTCCGCCGGCCTGTTCTGCCTCGTCTACGGTTTCGCCAACGCCGAATCCCACGATTGGGCCTCAATCGCCACCTGGGGTCTGCTTGCCGTCGGCGGCGTGTTGCTGGCCGCCTTCACCTGGTGGCAGACCAGGACCGCACACCCGCTGCTGCCGCTGCGCGTAGTGACCCACCGCAACCGCGCCGCGTCCTTCATCGCCGTACTCATCAGCGGCGCCGGCATGTTCGGCGTCTTCCTCTTCCTGACCTACTACCTGCAGCAGAGCCTGGGCTACACACCTGTCAAGACCGGCCTGGCGTTCATGCCGATGGTCGCCGCACTGATGGTCACCTCGATCGTGGCGACCAACTTCCTGATCCCGCGGGTCGGCCCGAAACCCGTCGTCCCGCTGGGCATGGGCATCGCCGCCGCCGCCCTGGTCTGGATGACCACGCTGGACCTCACCAGCACCTACGCCTCCCACATCCTGCCGCAGCTGGTCGTTCTCGGCGCTGGAATGGGCCTGATCATGTCGGCGGCGATGAGCCTCGCACCGACGGTGTCGCCGCCGAGGACGCCGGCGTCGCCTCGGCCACGGTGAACACGATGCAGCAGATCGGCGGGTCCATCGGCACCGCGCTGCTCACCACCTTCGCCTCAAGCGCCGCCAGCGACTACGTCGCCGGCGAGAACCCCGCCGACCCGGCCACCCTCGCCAACCCGCGCTGGAAAGCTACTCCGCGGCGTACTGGTGGTCCGCCGCGTTCTTCGGCGCCGGCCTGCTCATCAGCGTCCTGCTCTACCGCGCGGCGCACCGGAACCCGACCCGGACGCCGCCCCTACCATCCACAGTAACCGTCCCGGCCCGGACCGTGCTGCGAAGCACGGCCCAGGCCGCGCCGGAACCGCTCCGCCCGGCCCAACATCCGCCCTGGCGGCGGCCCCTGTGGAGTGACTGACCACCAGTGGTGCTGTCAGGGCTGTTTCCGTGGCCAACCAGGGTCCCCAGTGGACCTACGGAGGTTAAAGATCAAGTTAGGCGCCGAACGGACGCTCCGATGGACGGCGGCACGAATGGATTGATTCGCCTCGAACGCCCGCCGTTGGTCGTATCGAGTCCCCGCCGAACCGCAAGCTGGTCAAAATTCGACGGTCGGGTTGGTGAGCCGGCTGGCTGCGATGATCAGGCCTATGTGCGACAGCGCTTGGGGGATGTTCCCCCGGTGTTGACCTGTCACCGGGTCCACCTGCTCGGAAAAGATGCCCAGGTCGTTGGCTTTGGTGCAAATGTTCTCGAAGAGGTTTGCCGCCTGTTGGGTGTCACCAGCGAGAACCAGGCAGCCGACCAGCCAGAACGAACACCACACGAAGCCGGCAGGGTCGCTCGCCGAGCGCCGAACAAGGCCGTCGGTGGTGCAGAGTTCCCGCTCGATGGCCCCGATCGTCGCCCGCATCCGCCCATCGGTGGCAGGCAGGAAGTTCACCAGTGGCATCAACAGCACCGAGGCGTCCAAGTCGTCCGACCCGAAGGCGCCCGTGAAGGCGCCAACCCGCTCGTTCCAGCCCTGCTCCAGCACTGTCCGGTGGATCTCGTCACGGGCAGCGGCCCACCGCCGAGGGTCTGCCCCCTCCCCGAGCCGCGGCGCAAGCCGCACCGCCCGGTCCAGCGCCACCCAGCACCCTACCTTCGACGACGTGTAGTGCCGCTCCTCGTCGCGTCCCTCCCACATGCCGGAGTCGGGCAGGTGCCAGATGTCCACCGTCTGATGAGCGAGGTCCACCAGCATCCGCCGCAGCTCCTCGTCGAACGGCCCCAACCGGTCGCGGAGTCGGTGGGCGGCCTCGAGTAGCTCGCCGGGCACATCGAGTTGTCGCTGCTTCCAGGCTTCGTTCCCGGCGCGTACCGGCCGGCTTCCGGCGTAACCACCTAGATGATCGAGGACGTGCTCGGACAGGTTCCGTTCGCCCTCGACGCCGTACATGATCGGCCCGGGCTCCATTCCGAGTCGGCCAGCCGAGCGGGCAGCCCAGCCGAAGAGGCGGGACGCCTCATCGGAGCAGGTGGCCGCCCAGAGCGCCTCCAGGGTGAAAGAGAAGTCGCGCAGCCAGCCGAACCGGTAGTCGTAGTTGCGGTCGGCGTCGAGCTCCTCGGGCAGTGAGGTGGTCGCGGCGGCCACAATCGCCCCACTGGGCTGATAGATCAGTCCCTGCAGGATCACAGAACTGCGGCGGACGAGGTCGGGATAGCGGCCGTCGTAGCGGTGGCCGTCCTGCAAAACCTGCCACGCTTCGATGGTTTCGGCGATCGCCGCGACCGGATCCAACTCGGCTGCCGGCGGGCCACCGAACGACGCGGCGTACGCCAGGTCGAACCCCACTACCTGGCCGGCAGAGATATCAAAGTCGGCGTGGGCGCGACCGCGTTCGCAGGTCAGCGGTACGCCAGCCCGCAAGGTCAGGGTGACCGGTCCGGCTGCTGCAACCACCCGGTCCGGCTGGCTGTGCAGGTACGGCGTGAGCAGACCGTATTCGGGGCGGGGCGCGAAGTCGGTCGACATACGCACCCGCCCGCTCAGCCCTTCGACTTGGCGCAACAGGACCGCCGGTGACGCGATGCCCAGGTCGTGGCCGCGGGCACCCGGCTCGGCGGCGAGCGCCTCGGTGACCGCGACACTGCCGCCATCGGTCTGGTGCACGGTACGCAGCACCAGACTGTCGCCGACGTACGCGCGGTCAATGTGCCAGCCGTTCCGTTCACCCGCAGGGCGCAGGACCCAATGACCGGCGTCGGCGTCGAGCATCCGGCCGAAGACAGACGGGCTGTCAAACCGCGTCGGGCACCACCAGTCCACCGAGCCGTCCCGGCTGACCAGCGCCGCGGACCGGCGGTCGGACAGGAAGCCGTAGTCGGCGATGGAAGGCTGGTCCACGCCACCCTGCCTACCCACATCCTCGCCGCTCAGGCCGTTTGCCCGTGGCCGATCGGCCCAGTCCCAGCCGCCACACGTTTGCCTGTCGATGACATCGCCGGATGCTTCACCAGGACATCTGGCCAGGCGCTGATCGACGCGGAGGTTCATCGCCGTGACCGGTGTCAACCCCGTGCGACGCGTCGAGAGCCGAGTAACGCAGCGCCCAACAGCCACCGCCCACGGATCCTGCCCACCACCGCCGAAGGCGTGCGCCCGCGCTCCCGAAGCTGCGCGCCGGGCCGATCTTCCCGCAGCCCAGAACGGCGCCGCCGAGTGGATCAGGCGGTGGTCGCGGCGGCCGACCCACGATGCCAGCACCGCATCAGCGATTGCCAGCGACTCAAGCCCCGCGTCGCGTGGCTGGAAACTCACGCTAAGCCTCACATCCAAGGCCGCCGCCAACCGCTCCAACACCGACAGCGTAGGACGGTGCCGCCCGCCTCGAACCGCGCGACCGCCGACTGCGTAATCCCCGACTCCTTAGCAAGTTACGCCTGGCTCCAACCCCGGCATTCACGACGCTCGCGAACCGCACGACCGAGCTCGAACGCCAACCACGCCGCGTCGTACGCCTCCGTCCCCCAAGGCTCGGCCATGCCGCCGAATGCTGCGCGCCGGACTTGTCCTGTTCGGACTCGACTCGCTGGCAGCCGGGCTCACCCGTACCAGCGGGCAACTGATCGCGGCCCGGGGCGGTATGGGCGCTACTCGCCGCCGGCGACGTGACCGCAGGTGAGTCCGCGCTGCACGGCGCGATCGGCGGCGCCGAGCGGCACCGGTTGCCCCACTAGATCCAGCGAGCCACGCGGTAGCCGAAGGACGGTGCCCGGCTGTGGTCGAGGCCGCATCAGCCGCGCTGGGCCGATCCACGGTGCCGACAGCTGACCGCCCGACACAGGGTTGACAACCAGTCACTGGCCTTGCCAACCGCGCTGGCCGATCGTGGTGATCAGCCCCGATGGACACACCACCAGGGCGACGGCTGGCCTTGCTGCTGTACTCGCCGTGTCGGCTCCGCCTGAAACTGACCGCGTGGTTCCGGCTGAATCCGGACCACCTCCTGAAGCATCGGGAGGTGCTGAGCGTGGAGGACTGGGCGGAGATCCGCCGACTGCGGCGGTCGGAGGGCATGGCGATCCAGGCGATCGCACGGCGGTTGAAGATCTCTCGCAACACCGTGAAGAGGGCCCTGGCTAGTGACGAGCCTTCCCCGGTTCCATTGGCGGTCAATCGGTTACACCGGCTGCGCAACCTGGCGATCGACGCCGGCCGAACCTGTCCGGGGTCCGCGGGCTCACCGGGCTAGAAGCGCTGTACGTGGCGTGGTGGCGCGGAGCCGATCTGTCGTTCCTCGGTGACAAGCCCAATCTGCGCCGGCTGCGGCTCGACGGCCGCCCGGCTCGGCTTCAGCTCGACGGCATCGAGGCCTGCACGGCGCTGACGAGCCTGGAGGTGCTCGACTACCGATTCCCAACCCTGGCCCCACTACGCAAGCTGACCCGCATGAAAGCCATGCTCGTCAGCGGCCCTCGCAGGCTGCCCGCCGACAACGACCTCGACCTGCGCGACCTTTCCGCCATGCAGGACCTGCGCAGCCTGCGGCTGATCGCCGCCGGCATGATCCGTTCCCTGCACCCGATCACCGCGCTGCCGAAGCTGCGCGACCTTCGGCTTAACGAGGTGACCATCGGCGACGGCGACCTCAGCCCTCTCTTCCGGCTGCCATCCTGGGCCGAGGTCGTTCCACCAATCCGACTCCTCGACGACCCCGCGCGCTACTCCCACACCATCGCGGAGCTACGCCCTCTCACCCAGCGACGCTGATCGCCGAGTCGAGGCCTTGTTCGCAGCCGTTCAATCGACGAAGCAGCGTGAACGCCGACCCGCACCGCGCTGATCTCACGTCCCCTTCGCCGGGCGCGTGCACGGATCTGCCGCCGACCGCGTGCCGCGGACGGCCTTGAGCGGCCAAGTCTTCGAACCCGCACATGCCCGGGCCCGGTAGACCAGTGTGCTCCTGAACGCGATGACTACGGCAGGCCCGATAACAGCGGCAGTAGCTCATCACCCTGATCATCGGCCCTTGGCGATCGACTTGTGATGGACCGGTGACGGTGACCGGCAGGGTGATCGCCGAATTGCAGGTTGATCAAGGTCTGACCGATGGTCGAATTCGCGAAGAAGACCCAGGATTCGGGGACAAGACCCCAAAGGTTCCTTTTCCTACCAAGGTGAGGACTGCTCACACAACCTCCACGCTCCTCGCTGGGCGCGGCCCGGCGTGACTCGTCAAGCGAGGTGTCGGTGCGCTCCTCATTCGTGCCATCCCGATCCGGCGCGCGACCCCTCGTCGCGGTTTGCGTGATCTTCGCCGCCGCGTCGCTGGTCGCGGTGCCGGCCAGTCTCGACCTCGGCTGGGACGAGGTCGTCTATGTGAGCCAGCACGGCAGCCATGCGCCGCCGGCGTTCATGAGCGCACCGCGTGCCCGGGGCGTGACCCTGCTGGTGTGGCCGGTGGCGTCCTGGCTCGATTCCACTGTCGTACTTCGGCTGTTCCTCACCGTCACGGCGACGGCGTCACTCGGGCTGGCGTTCTGGGTGTGGTCGCGGGTGTCCCGGCGGCCCGGCACCGCCGCGGTCGCCGCCGGGCTGTACGCGAGCCTCTGGACCGCCCTGTTCTACGCGAACTCCGCAATGCCGAACCACTACACCGCGATGGCGGCGGTGGCAGCGGTCGGGTGTTTCCTCCTGGCGGTGGCCGAGCCAGCCCGCCCTGGGGCGTACCTCGGGCTCGTCGCCGCCCTCGCCGTGGCCGCCCTGATGCGTCCGGCCGACGCCTTCTGGCTCGGGCTCCCGCTGCTCGCCGCCACCGTCGCGGTGCCCGCGTTCCGGCGGTGGCGGCTGACCGCGGCAGTGATCGCAGGCCTCGTGCTGGGCGGCGCACCGTGGGCGGTCGAGGCCGAGCTGCGCTACGGCGGGCTCTTGGAGCGCATCCGTCAGGCCGGTCACGTGCAGGGCGGCACGAGGCTACAGTTCTCCCTCGGGCAGGTGATCAGCACCCTGGACGGGCCGATCCTGTGCCGCCCGTGCGACAGCCCCGTGCGGTGGCCGGCGGTGCTGTGGTGGCTGGCGCTGGCGTTGCTGGTGCCACTGGCTGTCCGGGCGGCCCACAGGGCGGGCATGGCACGGACGGCATGGCTGCCACTCGTGGTCGCCGCCGCCATGGCCTTCCCCTACCTGTTCCTGATCGGATACTCCGCACCCCGGTTCCTGCTGCCGACGTACGCCGTCGCTCTGGTTTGCGCCGTACCGGGGCTCGCCGCATTGTTCTCCACGGCCGTCGGTCATTGGCGGCGGGTCGTCGCGGCCGTGGTTGCGCTAAGCTTCGCCGGCCATCTCGCCATCCAGGCCGGCATCCTGCACCACGTCGTGGCGGAGCAGGTCCGCGGCCGCGGCGACTGGGCACGCCTCGTTCAGACCCTGCGGTCGCACGGGGTGCGCCCGCCGTGCATGATTTCGGGCCACGAGGCCATCCCGATCGCCTACTACGCGGGGTGTCGGGCGCTGGAAGACCGGGGATACAACCGCAACGCGAGCACCGCGCAGCTGCGGCAGGTCGCGACGACCGGACGCTTCGCCCTGCTGGTCAAGGACTCCACGCCGCCCGACTGGGCCAAGGACTGGCACCGGATTCCGGTGCGGAACCTCACCACCTCGGGCTGGGAGGTGTACCTGCCGCAGCGCTCAGCGGCAGCACCCAGGTAACGGCTGCGCGGCGGGTGCGGGCCGCGGGTGGCTGCCGCGCCCGGCGCCGCGCTCGTTCGGCATACACGGGACGCCGGCACCCGGCGGATGCGCGACGGCGAGGTGAACCCGGCTTACCACCACCAGGGAGACCCAGCGTCACGGTGGCCGGCCGCCGCCGGGTGTCCCGGGGTTCGTCCGATGGACCCGAGCAACCGGCCGCAGCCGTTCAAACGCCACCTCGGGCGCCGGTGCACTCGCTCCCCCCGCCACCTGCCGCCGACCGGGCGCCGGCCGCCGGGCACGATCATTCACATCGGCTACCTTGAGTGCATCCAGCACCTCCAACAAGGCCCCCGCGCGTCCGCGTGTTGGTTTACCTGGCGGCGCTCGGGGACCGGGTCCGGCCCCGTTGCCGGTGGCTGCCGACTGTTACTGCCATGACGGCGAGGCCGGCGATGGCTGCCGCGGCGAGGATGTCGCCGGGATAGTGCACGCCGACCCACACTCTCGCGGCGCCGACGGTCAGCGCCGCTGTTCCGAGGATGACGCCCCACCGGTGGTTCAGGAAGGCGTAGACGCCGAAGGCCAGCGTGAACGCCGCGGTGGCGTGATCGCTGGGCAGTGACACTCCCGGGTCATGGGGGATCAGTTGGTGGACGTGATGGCTCTGGAACGGCCGAAGTTGGCTGTTCAGGTGCGCCAGGGCGGTAGCCGCGGCGAAGGCGAGGACCAGGGCGACGCCGAGTTCGAGCACCGGGCGTGTTCGGCGGCGGTGCAGCGACACCGCAACCGGGACCGCGGAGGCCGCGAATATCAGGTACACCAGCCAGGTCGCGGCGAACTCCATCACGTCGTCGATGCCGTCGATCCGCCCGGCCGAGGCGTTGATCAGCTCGAACAATCGATAGTTCACGCGTTCATTCTGCCGAGCTGGTAATAAGAAGACGCTGAGAAGGGGTGACCCGTGCAGGGTCGGGCGGCGTAGCAGCCCGTTGGACACCAGCTCGACGGTCACGGTGACTGCGATCGCCTCGACGGTCAGCAGCGCCACCAGGACCAGAAGTTAGGTTGCTCCGGCCTGAAGGGTGAGCCGCCGCCCAGCAGCACGCCGACGGACGCCCCGGGAAGCGCGACCAGGCTCACCGCACGGGTCTGATCCAGAGCGGGCACCAGCGCCTGCCCAGCGCTGGACTGGCAGATTTCGAGCGCGCGTCACGGGCAGGAAGCCGGAAAGTGGAGCGGCTTCCACCGCCTCAAGAAGGACCTGTGGGACGGCCCGCCCGACCCGGCGGTGGCCGACCACCTGCTCGCCGACGTGACCACGGTGCACCGCCAGCTCGCCACCCAGACCCTTACGGCGTTGGATCTGGCGAACGGCGCGAAAACCCTGCTGGACGAGGTGGCGTCGAAAAAGATTACCGGCGAGGAGTACCGCTTCTCGCACACCGACCCGTCGGACCGCGCGGCCACCGTCGACGGCTGCACGGCCATCATTCCAGGCGCTGCGCCCACCATCGACCCGCGCGATCCCGCGCTGGGCGCGCTCATCGGCAAGCGCGCGGCCGCGGTCGACGCCCTCGTCGCGCATCACCGTGACGCCGCTGGCCGGTACATGGACTACCAGCGGTTGACCCCGGCGCAGGTGCGTGAGCTCTCCAATGCGATCAACGGCATGGCCGAGCCGGTCAGCCGGCTTGCCGCCGCGATCGGCCGGCGGTGACCTCCGGCCCGTCACGGCCGAGCGCGACGCGCAGCACCGTCGCCGTACCGAGAACTGTGACCAGCGCGAACAGCCAGGCGCCGACAATATCGCTGGGCCAGTGCACCACGAGCGCGACCCGGCTGACCCCGACACTGAGCGCCCACCCGCCGGCGGCGACTGCCAGCAGGATCCGGCTCCGCCGTAGCCGCAGTAGCGGCCAGCACACGACGACCAGGATCAATGCGGCAGCGGCGGACGCCGTGGTGTGCCCGGACGGAAACGAGTAGCTCGAGGCCGGCGCGAGCCGGTCGACGGGACGAGGCCGGGCGACGATGGCGAGCACGACCAGCCGCAGGCAGACCGTGGCGGTCATCGCCAACGCGGTGAAGACGGCCTGCCGCCACCGGCCGGACACCAGCAGGACCACGCAGCCTAGGGCGGTCAGCGGGCCCAGCACGGCGGTACTGCCGGTTACCGTGACAGCTGCCATGCTGGCCCGCCAGAGCGGATGGGCCACCGCCGCGGCGTACGCCGCCCTGCTGACCCAGGCGTCGAGGCGCGGGACCGGCCCTGCCGGACTGGCCACCAGCAGAGCGAGCAGCAGGAACGCCGCCGCCGGACGGCCGAGGAGCAGAACAGCGGCGCGGGTCCCAGCGGGATAGTGGCGCCATGAGCGCTCAGTCACGACGCCGAGACTAGCTCCTACAGATTGTAGGTTCCTGGCGCCGTCCTGGGGATTGCCTGGGAGGTGTCGGGCTATCCTGGCGGCGGAGGTCGGTGACGGTGACGACGAAGGGCGGGCGGCGGCCGCCGGGCACTCTTGAGGCCGAGGTCATGGGGGTGCTGTGGGCTCATGCCGAGCCGATGACGGCGGCCGAGGTTCAAACCGCGATCGGCGGTGATCTCGCGTACAACACCGTGCAAACGATCATGATCCGGCTGCGCGACAAGGGCCTCGTCGCGCGCCGCCGAGCGGGCCGGGGACACCTGTACTGGCCGGTCGAGGACGGGGCCACGGCAGCCGCCTCGCAGATGCGCGCGGCGCTGGCCGGGCGGCCCGACCGCCAGGCCGTACTTCAGCAGTTCGCGGCCTCCCTGGACGAGTCCGACGCCGTGGCCCTGCGTGACCTTCTGGACGTCGCCCGGCGTGGGCGGCGTTCATGACGGTCACGGTGTACCTGCCCCTCCTGTTGGCTCTGGTGCTGGCCTGGTCGGCTCCTCGGATTGCCGAACGCGGTGGGCCCGGTCCCGCCGCTCGCGGGCTGACCGCGATCGCGGTCGCCGCGGCCGCCTCGTCCACCTGGTCGCTGACGATGCTGGCGCTGACCATGTTGGACGACCTGCCGCCGTTGGCCGCCCTGGACGAGCACCCGACCCTGGAGCTGCCCGAGCCCGTACCGGGGCCGGTCGCGCTCGTCGCGGGACTCGCGCTGCTCCTCGGCGGCATACGGCTGCTGATCGACGTGCGCCGTCGGCTGGGCACCCACCGGCAGTTACGGACGGCCGGCGCGGCGGAGCACGGCCTGGTCGTAGCCGACTGGTCTGCGCCGTTTGCCGTCGCCGTGCCCGGCCGGCGCGGCCGCGAAGGTCACGTGCTCGTCACCACCGGCATGTTGCGGCTGCTCGACGCCGGCGAGCGCCGGGTGGTCTTCGCCCATGAGCACGCCCACCTGGCGCACCGTCACCACCGCCTCGTGGCCGCCACGGCGGCCGCGGCCGCCCTGAACCCGCTGCTCGTGCCGATTCGCGGGACCGTGGCGTATCTGGTCGAGCGGTGGGCCGATGAGGACGCCGCCGCGGCCGTGGGCGACCGCGACCTGACCGCTCGGGCGGTGGCCCGGGCCGCTCTGGCCACGGTCGGGTCCGGTTCGGCCGCCGCGCTCGGGATCAACGGCGGCACGGCGGTGCACCGGGTGCGGGCACTCACCGAGCCCGCTCCCACACCGCGTCGACGGCGTCTGGTTGTCCCGGCCCTGCTCGGCGCGGGCTTTCTCACGACAGTCACCGTGGCGACCTTCGAGTTCGTGGCCCTCGCATGCGCCTGGCTCTGATCTGAGTGGGTCGCAGTCACCGCGGTCAGACGTCGGCGTTTCCACCCACCTACGGCGGCACCAGTCGGACGCCAGGACATCTCAGTCTCGTGCAGGGCTGCTCGCGCCCAGGTGCGCGTCAGCCTCGCTCAACCGGGACGCGACGACTGCGGCGGCGTGCGCGCAGCAACTCGATGCCGATCGGGACCACTGAGACGACCACGATGCCGATCAGGATGAACTCGATGTTGTTCTTGACGAACGTCACCTGGCCCAGGAAGTAGCCGAGGATGGTGACCCCGCAGCCCCACAGGGTGCCTCCGAGGACGTTGTAGACCAGGAATGTGCGGTAGTGCATCTGGCTGGCGCCGGCCACGATCGGTGTGAGCGTCCGCACGATCGGCACGAAACGGGCCAGCACGATCGAGCGGGCGCCGTACCTCCGGAAGAAGTCCTGGGCCCTGGTCAGGTTCTCCTGCTTGAACAGTCGGGAGTCGGGTCGCCGGAACAGCGCGGGGCCGAGGCGTCGGCCGAAGAGGTAGCCGAACTGGTCGCCCGCGACCGCCGCGATCGACACCAGCAGGCACATCAGCCACAGCGGCTGGTGCAGATAGGTGCCGTCGGCCACGAGCAGCCCGGCGGTGAACAGCAGCGAGTCCCCGGGCAGGAAGAAGCCGATCAGCAGGCCGGACTCGGCGAAGACGATGGCCAGGATGCCGATCAGTCCGAAGGTGGAGATGAGCCACCCCGGGTCCAGGAACGACGGGCCCAGCGCAAGGGTGTTCGGTGCGGAGAGCATCTGCACGACCTTCTCCTCGACGGCACGCCGTTAAACCTACACGCCGTAGGTGTTAGGGGTGGGAAGCGGCAGCCGGACCCGCAGCGCGGCGCCGTCGGCCAGCGGGTCCACGGTCAAGCTGCCGCCGTGCGCGACGACGATGTCACGGGCGATCGGCAGCCCCAACCCTGCACCGCCACCCTGCCGGGACCGGCTGTCGTCGAGCCGCACGAACCGGTCGAAGACGCGTTGCCGGTCAGCGGCGGCGATGGCGGGCCCATCGTTGCCGACGACCATCTCGGCGTGGATGTCGCTGGCGGCGAGGCTGACGACGACGGCGCGGCCGGCGTGCCGCACGGCGTTGTCGACCAGGTTGCGTAGCGCCCGGTGCAACTGGTCGGGGTCCCCCACCACTCGCACCGGCTCGACGCCGCCCTCGATGTGCAGGCTGGGATGCTCGGCGGCGACCCGTTCCCGCTCGGCGTAGACCAGATCGTCGAGGTCCACCTCGTCGCGGCGCAGCCGCACGGCCTGGTCGTCGGCACGGGCGAGCAGTAGCAGATCGTCGACGAGCCGCGCCATCCGGGCGCTTTCGGCGTGAATGCGGCGCACCGAACGAGCCGGAGTCTCGGCCAGCCCCGCCGCGTCGAGCAGGTCGACGTTGGCGTGGATCGTCGCCAACGGGCTGCGCAACTCGTGGCTGGCGTCAGCGACGAACCGGCGCTGCGCCGCCGAGGCGGCCTCGATCCGATCCAGCATCGTGTTCATGGTCGCCGCGAGCGCCGCGATCTCGTCGTCTGCCACCGGCACGGGCAGCCGGGCGTGCAGGTTGCGCGCGGTGATCGTGGCCGCCTGCCGCCGCATCGCCTCGACCGGGTGCAGGGTACGGCCGACGAAAAGGAACGTCGCGACGCCCACCACGACCGCGAGCAAGGGCAGTCCGACCAACAGCGCCGCAATGATCGCCTCGGTACCGTCGTCGACCGCGTCCAGGGACCCCGCCACCAGCACGATCCGCGGACCCGCCGGGGTGCTCACCCCGGTCGCCGCGATCCGAAACGGCGAGTCCTGCTCGATCTCGAGCCGTCGAGTCTCCCACTCACGCTGTCCCACCGCCGGCCGCAATGCGGACATCGGCGACACGGTGGACACCGAGTTCGACGCCGCGACGATCTCACTGGCCGGATTCAGCACCTGCACGACGGACCGTTGCGGCGCGGACGGTCGCAGCGCCTCCGTGAGCGCTGAGGAGTCACCCCCGGCCAGCGCTGCCGTCACCTGCGTGGCCCGGTCGTTCACGGACGTGGTCACGTTGTCGAGCAGGATGCCGCGGGCGGTGACCAGCAACACGCCGCCCGCGAGCACAGACGCGACGGCAACGACGAGGCCGGCCGCGAGCGCGGAGCGCAGCCGGACACCCAGCCTCAGCCTCAGCCGTCGCAAGAGATCGGGTGCTCGCATGGCCGCCACACTAACCGTGACCGCCTGAGTACCCGCTGAAGGCGCCGCTCAGAACTCTTTCAGCAGAATCAGGCAATCTAGACCGGGAACTGGGAGGTTGCGGATGCGGGTGCTCGTCGTCGAGGACGAGGTGAGGCTGGCGGAGACGATCCGCGACGGACTCGCCCCGCAGGGGTTCACCGTCGACCTCGCGCACGACGGGGCCGAGGGCCTGTGGACCGCCACCGAGACGCCGCACGGCGCGTACGACGCCATCGTGCTGGACATCATGCTGCCCCGCCTCAGCGGCTACGAGGTGTGCCGGCGGCTGCGCCGAGACGGCATCTGGACACCGGTACTGATGCTGACCGCCAAGGACGGCGAGTACGACCAGGCCGACGGCCTTGACCTCGGCGCGGACGACTACCTGATCAAGCCGTTCTCATTCGTCGTCCTGACCGCCCGCCTACGCGCCCTGATCCGCCGCGGCGCTCCCGAACGCCCCGCCGTGTTGACCGCGGGCGACCTGAGCCTCGACCCGGCCGAACGCCGCGTCGCCCGCGGTGACACTCCGATCGCGCTGACCCCCCGCGAGTTCGCGCTGCTGGAGTTCATGCTGCGCCACCGCGGCCACGTCGTCACCAAGACCGCGATCATCGAAAACGTCTGGGACGCCCACTTCAACGGCGACCCGAACATCGTCGAGGTGTACATCGGCTACCTGCGCAAGAAGATCGATCACCCGTTCGGCCGGGCGGCGATCGAGACCGTCCGGGGGATGGGCTACCGCCTGGCCGCCGACGGCGGCCGGTAAATCAACACCTGCCCGATCCACTGAGCCGTGGAAGGCAGCCCGATCCAACAGCGGATCCGTCGGACCTGGCAGGTCGGCGACCGCTTGGCCGCGTGACGCACGCGGCGGTCGGCGCTTTGGTCGAGGGCGCGTGGATCGGCGCGAGCAGTCGATCCGCATCCTGAGATCCGCTGCACTACCTCCCGAGCGGTCTTCAGCGATCTCTTAGGACGGCGCTGTCAGCCTTCCGCCATGACCGACACCGCGCGTCCTGACGTTGACCGTGCCTTGCGGCGCTTCCTGAGCAAAGTGCCGGAGGTCACCGTCTTCTTCTGGATCATCAAGATCCTGGCGACCACCGTCGGCGAAACCTTCGGCGACTTCCTGAACGTCACTCTCGGGCTCGGCCTGACGCTGACCACCGTGGTGATGAGCGTCCTGCTCGCGATCGTCCTCGTCCTGCAGTCCCGCACCGCCCGCTACGTGCCCACGCTGTACTGGCTCGTCGTGGTGCTGATCAGCATCGTGGGCACACTCATCACCGACAACCTCGTCGACAACGTCGGCGTGCCACTCGAGGTCACCACCGTCGTCTTCGCCGTGCTGCTGGCCGCCACCTTCGCCGTCTGGTACGCGACCGAGAAGACCCTCTCGATCCACACGATCGACACCCCGCGCCGGGAGGCCTTCTACTGGCTCGCCATTCTGTTCACCTTCGCGCTGGGCACCGCCGCGGGAGACCTCGCCGCGGAGGCGCTGGGGCTCGGGTACGCCGTCGCCGCGGCCATCTTCACCGCCCTGATCGCCGCCGTCTGGGTCGCGCACCGGTTCATCGGGCTCGGCGCCGTCGTCGCGTTCTGGACCGCCTACGTTCTGACCCGGCCACTGGGTGCGTCGCTGGGCGACCTGCTCGCCCGACCCGGCGACGAGGGCGGCCTCGGCCTTGGCACCGTCGTCACCAGCCTCGTCTTCCTCCTCACGATCGTGGCCGCCGTCACGTACCTCAGCGCCTCCAAGCGCGACCAGCCAGCACTGGACGCGCAGGCGGAGTGGGTTCGGACCCGGTCGTGGTGACCCGGCCGGTCGTCGTCATCTCGGCCAGCATCGGCGCCGGACACGACGGCGCAGCACGCGAGCTCTCCCGCCGGCTGACCAGGCTGGGGTTCCCGGTGATACGGCACGACTTTCTCGACCTGCTCCCGCCCGGCCTCGGCAGCGCGCTGCGCAATACGTACGCCCGGCAACTGCGCACCGCGCCGGCGACGTGGGGGTGGTTGTTGCGTGCCGTGGGAGGTCCCCGGATGTCGGCCGCGGCCGCCGCGCTCTCGGCCGGTGCGGCCGCCACGCGGATGCTGGCCGCGATCGATCCGGCCGCGGCCGCGGTCGTCTCGACCTATCCGCTGGCCACTCAGGTCCTCGGGCAACTGCGCCGCAGCGGCCGAATCACCGCACCCGCGGCGGCGGTGATGACCGACCCATCCGTGCATCCTCTGTGCGTGGCGCAGGGCATCGACCTTCACCTGGCACCGGGGACCCCGACGGCCACCCAGGTACGCCGGTTCGGGTTCCCAGCGGTGGCGGTCTCCGCGATCGTCGATCCGGCGTTCCGGCCCGCCCGCGGCAGTGCCGAGCAGGCCGCGGCCCGCCGCCTGCTCGGGCTGCCGGCCGACGAGCGGCTCGCGGCGGTCGTCGCCGGCTCCTGGGGCGTGGGTGATGTCGAGTCGACCGTGCGGGACATCGCCGCCGGCGGCATCGCCGTCCCGGTAGTGGTGTGCGGACGCAACGACGTCCTGCGCCGCCGGCTCGGCGTATCGGGCGAGGCGATCGCGCTGGGCTGGGTCGACACCATGCCGGAGCTGCTGCGCGCCGCTGACATGGTCGTCCACAACGCCGGTGGGCTGTCAAGCGTGGAGGCGATGGCCAGCGGCGTACCGCTGATCAGCTACCGCTGCCTGCCCGGGCACGGCGCCGCCAACGCCGCCGTGCTCGCGGCGGCGAACCTGTCGCCCTGGCCGCGCACCCCGCGCGAACTCTCCGCGCAGCTGCGCCTGGCCCTGGACGGCAGCGCGATCATCCGGCAGCGGGCGGCGCTGACCGCCGCGACGGTGAGCGTCGATGCGGCCGAGGTGATCGCCGGACTCGCCCGGGTGGTCGGGCCGGCCGCCGCCGGGAGCAGGACGCCATGAGCGTTCCCGGCGCGACCGCCCAGGTGCTCGCAGCGGCCGCCACAGGACTGGCAGTTGCCCACGGCACGCCTGCCCTGGCCGCCATCGGACCGCTGCGTCGGCGCCTCCTGCCCGCCACCGCGGGCATCGGCCACCCCGCACACGTAGCCCTCACCTTCGACGACGGCCCGCATCCGGAGGCAACCCCGGAACTTCTGCGGCTGCTCGACAGTGCCGGGATACGGGCGACGTTCTTCCTGGTCGGCGAGATGGCCCAACAGCATCCGTCGATCGCCCGGGCCATCGCCGCAGCCGGACACGAGATCGGTGTGCACGGGTACGAGCACCGTCTCCTGCTTACGCGCCGCCCCGCCGAAACCCGCGCCGACCTGACCCGCGCCACGTCGGTCATCTCTGAACTGACCGGAGCGACACCGCGTTGGTGGCGCCCGCCCTACGGCGTCGCCAGCACCGCCGGGCTCTTAGCAGCCCGGCGTCTCGGCCTCACCCCCGTGCTGTGGAGCTGCTGGGGCCGCGACTGGACGTCGCGAGCAACTCCCGACTCGATCTTCCGCGCGGTGCGGCGTGGGCTCACGGGCGGCGCCACGATCCTGCTACACGACAGCGACCACTATGCCGCCCAGCGGTCCTGGAAGGCAACGCTCGGGGCGCTACCCAAGATCCTGACCACCTGCCGAGCACGCGGCCTCAACGTCGGCCCGCTCGGCGAGCACGAGATCATCCACACAGCTCTTCAGCTTCCCTTCCATCCTCCGAGATGAGGCTGAGCGGCAACGGTCAGAACAGGAAGCATCGCGATGCGAATATCCTCGGTGCACAACCGGCCACGGCCGACCCGCCGTGTCCGCCTCAGCGGAGACCAACGCGCCCGCGAACGTCCTCGCAATCGCCTGCAACCCCCCGGCCACGGGCCCTCGCGAACGCCTGATCGAGCAAGAAGGCCTCGACCGCCTCCAGAGAATGCTCAACCGGCTGGCTCGCACCTCTCTCGCCTGGCCGCCTGTGATCCGTTCTGCCAACGTCTCCAGCGTGGCCCGGTGATCGGTTCAGCCTGCTGCCAGGTCAAGCATCCAGCCACCATAAACCCGCTCCTTCGCGAGTCAACGACCGCAACGGCCCGCCGTGAGGGGCACGAGGACGAGGACGGCAACGCCAAGTGCGCTCGGCCATGCCGCCGAATGCTGCGCGCCGGGCTCGTCCTGTTCGGACTCGACTCGTTTCCGAGGGGCAGGGTCGATGTGATCGCGGCCGAACATCGCGCCCCCCACTCACGGGTGGATCTGGGAAGTCTCCGCCCTCGTAGTGCTGGCGATCGCGACGCTCGAAGCGTTTCGGAAAGTCCTCTAGTGGCGGCATCACGCGCTAATCCTGTCGACTCGGAAGGCTTCCGCTCTTGTGCGCTGGTAGCTGGCCGTGGGCGCCTCGTCGTTTGCGGTAGTTGTGGCCAGTTACGCCAGCACTCGCAGCTTCTCGGCGCTGTCGCTGCCTATGTCGGGGTACAACGGGCGGACTGCCCCTGGGCCAGGAGAAGCGCGGCGGCATTGACAAGGTGATCGGCGGTCAAAGTCTATGCCCGCAACCGCGCAGACCCCGGCCAGGAATACCGCACCCTGCCGCCGCCCGGCAAGAGGCGTAGGCCGGCGGCGACCTGGCTCTCTGTGTGAAGTTTAGCCGACTTAGTGCAGGGCAATCGGCGCCCGCTGCTGGTTCTGCGCTGATCCAGGGGGGCTATTTACATGTCGGCCACGATAGGGACGGCGGGCGTGGGGCGGAGTTTTCAGGAGTCTGGTGACGGCTACCGCACGACCGCGCGCGGTCGGGAGGTGCTGGAGACGCCGTTGCTGAACAAGGGGACGGCCTTCACGCCCGAGGAGCGGCAGGCGTTGGGGCTTGAGGGACTGCTGCCGTCGGCGTTCCTGAGCCTGGACGAGCAAGCCGAGCGTGCGTACGCGCAGCTGCACGCGCAGTCGAACGACCTGCTCAAGAACGTCTACCTGGAGGCCTTGCACGACCGCAACGAGGTGCTGTACTACCGGCTGCTCGCCGATCATCTGAGGGAGCTGTTGCCGATCGTTTATGACCCCGTCGTGGGGCAGGCGATCAAGCAGTACAGCCACCAGTATCGTCGGCCGCGCGGGGTGTACCTGTCGATCGACGCGCCTGAGCGGATCGAGGACGCGTTCGGCAACCTCGGGCTCGGCCCGGACGACGTGGACCTGATCGCGGCCTCCGATGCCGAGGAGATCCTGGGCATCGGCGATTGGGGGGCCGGCGGGATTGACATCGCCGTAGGCAAGTTGGCGGTCTACACCGCGGCGGCCGGCATCGACCCAGCCCGGGTGATCCCAGTGTCCCTGGACGTTGGCACCGACAATGAGGATCTGCTCAACGACCCGCTCTACCTGGGCAATCGGCACAGCCGTGTACGTGGAAAGCGCTACGACGAGTTCATCGAGGCGTACGTCACCGCGGCGACCAAGCTGTTCCCCAAGGCGATGCTGCACTGGGAGGACTTCGGTCCCAGCAACGCCCGGCGGATCCTGGAGCGCTACCGCGACCGTGTCTGCACGCTGAACGACGACATGCAGGGAACCGGTGCGATCGTCCTGGCATCGGCGCTGAGCGCGATACGAGTGTCGGGCACGCCGATGCGCGAGCAGCGGGTGGTGATCTTCGGAGCCGGCACTGCCGGGGTGGGGATCGCCGACCAACTTCGTGACGCGATGGTCCGCGATGGTGCCGACCGAGACGCCTCGACGAGGCGATTCTGGTGCGTGGACAAGCAAGGGCTGCTCATCGATGACATGCGGGATCTGCGGGACTTCCAGGTCGGCTACGCCCGGCCGGCCGCGGAGGTCGCCGGCTGGAAGCGGGGGGCGGCGGGTATCGGCCTGGCCGACGTGGTCGCTCAGGTCAAGCCGACGATGCTGATCGGCACCTCGACCGTGCATGGCGCCTTCACCGAGCAGGTGGTCAGGGAGATGGCCGCGCACGTGCAGCGGCCGATCATCTTCCCGCTGTCCAATCCGACCGAGCGGATCGAGGCCATGCCCGACCAGATCATCCCGTGGACCGACGGCCGGGGCTTGATCGCGACCGGGATTCCGCTTCCTCCCGTCACCTACAACCGCGTCACCTACGCCATCGGCCAGGCCAACAACGCCTTGGTGTACCCGGGCTTGGGCTTGGGTGCCATCGTGGCCCGGGCGCGGCGGATCAGCGACGGGATGTTGGAGGCCGCCGCTGACGCGATCGCCGGCATGGTCGATGTGGCCACGCCTGGCGCCTCGCTGCTTCCCCAGGTGGAGAACCTCCGCACAACCTCGGCCACCGTCGCCGTCGCCGTCGCCAAGCGAGCTGCCCAAGAGGGTTTGGCGCAGGTCACGCTGACCGACCCTGTCCAGCAGGTACAGGATGCCATGTGGCAGCCCACCTACCGGCAGGTCACGGCGGCGTCGCGATGAGCGCGCCACAGCAGCAGGACGCCCCGACGATCCGGGACCTGCCGATCGGCATCGACGCGACCGGCACGCGCACAGGGACCGACTCCCCGGCGATGTGGACGTACCCGCCGGCCATTACTGGGGGGCGCAGACTCAGCGGTCGCTCATCCACTTGGCGACGACCGTATGCCGAAGCCCGTGTACCACGCCTATGGCTACGTCAAGAAGGCTGGGGCGATGGTGAACTGTCGTGCCGGGCGTCTGCCCACCTGGAAGGCTGACCTGATCTGCCGACTTCGGGCAGGTGACGCTCTACCACGCTGATCGGGTGGCAGACGGCATAGACATCTTCACTCGCAGCAGCCTGCCACCGGTGAA
Organism: Micromonospora sp. AMSO31t; assembly: GCF_008868175.1. Lineage (GTDB taxonomy): Bacteria > Actinomycetota > Actinomycetes > Mycobacteriales > Micromonosporaceae > Micromonospora. Next base: position 85,345 of record NZ_WBKT01000002.1, on the reverse strand, counting down.
CGCGATGTTCGCGGACGCCAGCGGCACCATCGGCTGGACGGTGGGGGGACCGTTCCCGCGCCGCAGCGGTGGACCGCATGGGTTCCGCACCGACGGTCGGTGATCGACGCCGCAGGACTGGATCCCACCGGCCGAGCTGCCCGGGTGATCCACTCCGCCGACGGCCCCGGTCAACTGCAACAACACCAACGCAGCGATCCGGACGGCGGGGCAAAGCTGGAACCTGTTCCCCGGCACCCGAGCCCGACGGGTGGCCGACCTGCTCGCCACGACCTCCACCCCGGCTCCGGAAACCGCCGCGCGGTGGCAGCACGACGTCAACGCCTCGTTCTACACCTATCACCGCGACCTCATCCGCCGGTATGTGCCCGCTGGCGTGGCCGTGCTCGCGCCGGCGCTCGCCGAGATCGAGTCGTGGCGAGGCACCGCTGCGGTGTACGAGCGTGGTCTGGCCCTCCTGGTGGCCTTCCACGAGTGCCTACGGGACGCGGTGTTCGCCGCCGCCACCCACACACGGCGTGGCACTACGACGAAAGCTCCGGCTACGGCTACCCGATGTGCGGCTGGCGAGGTGGTGGTCTGAGCAGCACGCGACCGCCGCCTACGCCATCGCCGGCATCCGCCCCGACGCCCACGGGGTGTGGTGTGTCGGCGACCGGCAGGTCGGGTTCTTCCTGGAGCACGACAACGGCACTGAGTCCCTGGCCGTCGTCCTGCGCAAGCTGCGCGGCTACGAGCGCCTCGCCCAGTTCGGGCCCCGCTACCCGGTGCTGCTGCGGGTGCCCAGCCGCCGCCGGGAGGCCAACCTCCAACGCGCGCTCGCCGGGGTGCCCACCGTCATGCCCATCGCCACCGGCCTGCACGACGAACACCCCGCCGGACCCGCCTGGGCTCTCGCCTCCGACGCCGGGCCGCGCCGCTGGCTGCATGAACTGCCCTCAGACCACGGCCCTCAACACACCGCCACCAACCCGCACCGATACACCGGAGACGCCGACATCAACTGAGGATTGGCGCGCATAAAGCCCACCGACCCCGCTAGGTCGAACTCGCCGGTGGAGGTCAGGCTGATCGGTCGACCAATAGGTCTGTTTGTGACCTCGGGCCTCCATCCTGGCGGCCTCGGGGATCATCGTCGTCTCTGGGCTTCACGTGGATACCACTGCCGATCGCGACCGTTACCGCCCGCTCGTGGGTCGCTCCTTGCCGACGGTCGCCATGAACAGCTACCTGCCCGACGTCGAGGCGGCGTTGGTCTCGTGCAACGACCGCCCCGCTGGACGGCTCGCGGTGTCCCATCTGGTCTGACTCGGGCATCAACGCATCGGCATGGCCAGCGGATCGGAACGCTTCCGGCCAACGGAGGGCAAGCTCGACGGATACGTGGAAGCCATCCACGGCGGCGGGCTGAATGCGATGGTTCAAGTCGCGCCGTGGTTCACCGCTGAGGCGGGTCAGGCCTGGTACTCTGGCCGGCCCTACTCAAGTCCCCCCGAGAGCCGTTTGCGGGCCAGCTTCAGGTTTCCGCGAGCGATTTCGAGCGACCGATCGTGTCGTGGATCGCTCGTTGACAGGTCCTCCAGAATTCTGACCGCCTCTTCAATGAAGGCCAGGCTGTCCCGGTCCCGTTCCACAGAGGCCATGACGCCCGATCCCGTGATAAGCGCTTGGGCGAGCTCCGCCGACCCTTCATGCGGTTCGACCGTGCGGAACTTCCGTCCCATATCGATGGCCTCAAGCGCGAACTCGATAGCCTCAGTCGGCCGGTCAGTGACCATCAGCATGGTGCCGAGGTTGCGCAAGGTCAGGGCGAGCATGCGCTCGTACGTGGCGGGCATGGCGGCGGCGAGCGGCCGGAGCAACGGCACCGCGGCGAAGAGAGCTCTCGCCGCCTCGCCCGGCTGGTTACTGAGGAAATGTAGCTCCGCTGTGAGAAGAAGTGCGCGCGCCCGGCGGTCCCGGTAACGGCCCGGATAGGCGCCATCCAGTCGGGTAAAGGTCTGCAAGGCATTGTTGACACTCTCGCCGGCGACCTTGAGGTTGCCGAGGGCTTGGTGGCTGGCGGCAATGGTCATAAGGCATTGCGCGTAGTCCTCCTCGATCTGCGGGTCGGTCGAGGCGAGATCGCGCAGGATGTCCTCGGCTTCCTCGGCATGCCGGAGGCCGTTGTCTAGCTGTCCCCGCCGGCGAAGGATGATGGCGGTATTGGTGAGCGCCCGGGCGAGCGCGCGCCGAGTGTGCGGATCCCGTTCGGCAACCTGTCGCGCGAGTGCCAGGGCCTCTCGGGCGAGGGTCTCCGCCTCGTCCAGGCGGTCTATCTGTGTTACGACGCCCGCCAGATTAAGAAGATGCCCAGCAAGGGCCTCGTCGCCGTGGTGGTTGGGGAGTATCCGGGCTAGCTCCCGGGCCTCGTCGACGGCTTCGGTGAGCTCGACCAGTGCCCGCCTCAGGTTGCCGGCGATCGCGTGCCGCACGCCTGACTGCCCCCGTCGGATGGCCGTGACGCCGAAAATGGTCGGACCGCCCAAGTAGTAGTCGGTGAGCCGCTCGGTGACGATCGCGCGGGCCGGATGGAACTCCGGCAGACCGCGCTGCGCGAGGTTCTCGCGGACGGCTTCGAGGGCCGGTGGCTCCAGACCGGGCAGCGACAGGAGACCGGCTAACGCAGGGCCGCCGGCGAGGGCCGCTAGCTCCGGTCTGAGCCGCAGCAACGGGTTAAGCACCTCCGTGGCCAGGTGCGGCCAGCGCCGCGCGGCCTCCGCGAGCGTAGCGATCAGGCGGGGCGTCCACGGGGGCGCGGCGTTCGACGCACCGACGAGGCGCATCGGCGCGTCGGTGGCCCACGGATCGGCCTCGAACGCGGCGACTTGGTGTCCGAGCGTCATGAGCGCGACGAAGTCCTCGCCAAGCAGGTCGGGGTAGAGGGGCTCCAGTGCCAGCCGCTGTTCGGCCGGCGGGTAACAGACACGGTGATCCCGCAGCATCCGGTCTGCCGCCGACGGGTCCTCAAGCGCCGCGGTGACGGCTTTCCGCGCGTCGTCGTGGTCGAGAGGTCCGGTCGTGGTCGCGACGTAAACCAACCGAGCCATGGTGCCAGCGGCGACCGTCACCGCGCCGTCCACGCCCGGGGCGGCGTGGCCCTTGGCGTGCAACCTGTGCCAGTGCAGGCGTTCGCGGTCAAGGAGGTAGCGGGATAACGCTGATTGATCCGCGGGGGGCAGCTGGCCAGTCGTGGCGGCGTGCACCGCGACGAGCGCGGCCATGTGGAGGGTCAGTGCCCTGCTGAAGTAGCCGTCGCCGAGATATGGCGGTGTCGCGACCGACGTGGCCATGTCGGGCGGCAGCTCCAGCCGTTCCGCGAAAGCGTCACGGGCCGCGACGAAGGTCTCCCGGCGTAGCTCAGGTGTCAGGGCTATCGGCGGGAGCGGGGTGGGGTCGGCGACGACGCCAAGACTGGTTAGCTCCGCCCGCAAGATCTGCCACCACGTGCCCGAGTAACGCGACAACAGCAGCACGCGTAGCCGTTTCGATCTGTCATGCAGGGCGGTCATGAGGTCGACGAGGTCCTGCATCGGCCAGCGCTCGGCGTAGTCAATCACGACCATATCCTGGCCGCCCGCGTGGCGACGGCCGGGCGTTCCCGGCCGGTATGGGGCCGCCGCCGTCGTGGTCCAGCCCGCCTTTCGCGATAGCGCCGCGAACCGGTCTGCAAGCCGGGTCTTCCCGTGGCCGCCGGGCGCATGCACGAGTCGTGCTGCCTCGGACGGCCCGCCGTCCCGCCAACTGGTCAGAGAGTCGAGCTCGGCTCCGCGGGCCAGGAACGGGACGACCCGGTAGCGCGCCGATAGCAGATAGCTCAGCGCGGCCTGCGGCGGGATTGGCGGTGCTGCGCCGTCAATCGGTGTCAGGCGCCAGGGCCCTGCTACGCCGAGACTAAGCGGTGGCAGCGAGCCCGATGCTCCGACATCGTCGCGGTCGAACTCGGCGGAATAGCGCTCCTGCCACTCCGTCAAGGAGGCGAGCCGCGTCAGTTCATCCTTCGGTCCAACCCTGCCGATTGCCCAACACACGCGGACGAACGCCTCGACGGTCTTCCATCGGGGCGTTCCGGTCCCGGTAAGGAGGTTCGCTGCGGACTGCCGACTTAGCCCGAGACCAGCCCGATCGGCTGCGGTCTCCAAATCCCGGTACGAAGGCCTCCCAACCCCCACGTGCAGCCGCCGAAGATCGTCTCTGAGCACCGGGGTGACCTCCCACCGGATCGGCGGCTGAAGCCTGTCAAATATCGTGTCCCCGTCCAGATTGGTCAATGCTGGACTACATCGCATCGACCGTTGGTCCTCATCGGCATTTCGTTCGGAGGAGGAAACGATGGTCACCCCTGGTTGGCACAACATTTGGGCCTGGCTGCCCTACGTCACAATCAGCTTGAAGTTCGCGGCGGCCCTCATCGGCTTCGGCGTCGCGGTGGTGATCGCCTTCCGGCGCCTGCCGCGCCGGCGCGCCCCGCGTCGCTGACGACCGCCGGTGGATCGGCCAGACGGCCCAGGCCGATCCACCGGCGCACACGAGGACGGCGCCGTCATGACGCTCACTTCCCTGCTCAGCACCGGACGCCTCCATGACGCCCTGCTAGACCTGATAGTGCCGCATCAGGCAATGTTCGCCCTGTAGTTCGTGACGCGCCCGGTCGGGTTGCTGGCCGCCGCCATCGAGGAGAGGGCCTGTCCTCGATGGCGGCATCGTGACCCGGCAGCTCCTATCGTCTGCTGCCGGCCCGACGGGCTGGCCTCACTTCAGGTGCCGGGCGAGGAATCGGCCCGCTTCGTCGCCTGCGGACTGCGGGACGCCGGTGTGCCCGCCCATGTTGGCGTGCAGTGTCTTCTCCTTGGAGCCGAAGGCGTCGAACAGGTCCAGGGCCGCCTGCCGGTCGTTCCCTTCGTCGTCCCACTGCAGCAGGACGTGCAGCGGAATGGTGACCCGGCGGGCCTCCTCGAACATGGCGCGGGGCACGAAACTCCCGGCGAACAGGACGGCGGCCGCGATGCGCGGCTCGACCGCTGCCAGCCGGGTCCCGATGGAGATCACTCCCCCCGAGTACCCGACCGGGCCGCCGATCTCGGGCAGCGAAAGGAGGGCGTCCAGGGCGGCCTGCCATTCCGGGACCGCCTTGTCGACCAGGGGGAGGATGAGGGCGTCGATGATCTCGTCGCTGACCGGCTCGCGGGCCTCCATCGCCCGGCGCAGGTCGGCGAGGGCCTGCTCGGCGGCGGGCCAACGGGGCCGGTCGCCGCTTCCGGGGAGCTCGATGGTGGCCGTGGCGAAGCCGTCCGCCGCGGAGTGTCGGGCTCGGGCCACCAGGCGGGGGTACGTCTTGCGCAGCCCGAGAGGAGGGGGGCTGAGTAGGATCAGCGGGGCCGGTGCGGAGGCGGGCGTCCATAGGATGCCGGGGATCTCGCCGAGGGTGAATCCGCGCTCGAGGACGCCGTCGTCGAGGCGTTGTTCGGAAGTGAATTGCATGGTCGTGCCTTTCGGGAGTGCTCATGAAACGGCGCTCCCGGACGACCTATCGCTATCGCCCGACCGTGACCCCAGAGGGGAGCACCCATGTCGATACTGCGTTCATGGGTACCACCTCCTTGTTCTCTCGCACGGCCTCCGGAAAGGTAGCAGTGGTCGCCGTGGTCCGCCAATGGGTTTTGCGGCCTGTCCGGTCATGTGTCGGCAGGTCTCGAAGGCATCAAGCAGGCGCCGAGCTTCTTCCTGTTCAGCCATGGACCGATCACGCCGTCGTCTGTCTAACTTCACGACGGCCAGTATCGGGGCGGATGCACGTCGCCCGTCGAGCGGCGGTGGCCGGTTATGCGGCGTTCGCCCTGGCAACGACGGCGCGAAGGTGTTCGTCGGCGGCGTGGCGGTTTCGCCAGATGATGTAGCGGCGGATCATGCTGGCCTGCGCCTTGTGGGTAGCGTGGTCGGTGCCGTCGAGGGTGAAGTAGCGCAGGGCCGTGAACTGGGCCTCGATGCGGTTGAGCCGGGAGCTGTTCGTCGGGGTATAGGCGATCTCGACGTTGTTCGACGCGGCCCCGTCGGCCACGCGGCGGCACTTCCTCGTGGTCAAGTGAGGGGAGAAGTTGTCACAGACGATCGCGATCCGGACCGTCGGCGGGTAGAGGGTGCGCAGGTATCGGCAGAACTCCAGGAACTGGGTGCGCCTCTTGACCGGCTTGATGTGGCCGTAGAGTTTGTCCTTGCCCAGGTCATAGGCAGCAAATAGATGGCGCACTCCGCCGTAGCGGTTGTAGGTCGCCCGCCGCCTGCGGCGCGGCTGCCGGTCGGGATCCTTGTGCTTACCACCGCGCTCGGCCCACTGCCGGCCGGGGTGGGGCATCAAGTTGAGGGGTCCGAACTCGTCCATACAGAAGATGACTTCGGGCTCGTCCTCCTCGGGTATGACCTCGCCGTCGGCGATCGCGTAGAGGTGTTCGACGCGGGCCTTCTTGGCCGCGTAGTCCGGGTCGCGGGAGGTCTTCCAGGTCTTCAGGCGTTGAAAGGAGACGCCTTCCTCGCGGAGCAGGATGCGCAGGCCCTCGTGGCTGATGTCGTCGACCACCCCCTCGGCAACCAGGAAGTCCGCCAGCTTGGTCAGACTCCAAGTCGAAAACGGCAGGTCATGCTCGGTCGGCTTGGACTTCGCGATCTTCTTGATCTCGCGGCGCTCGGGCAGCGTGAACGTCTTCGGGCGGCCGCCGGCGTACTTCGGGTAGAGGGAGGCGAAGCCGTCGGCGTTGAAGTCGTGGATCTCGTCCCGGACCCGGTCTGCGCTGGTGAAGGTGACCTCGGCGATTCTCACTACCGGCATGCACTGGGCGGACAGCAGTACCGTCCGCGCCCGCCGCCAGGTCACCACTGAGCCACTGCCCCTGCGGATGATCCGCAGAAGCTTGGCGCCCTCGTCCTCGTCGATCTCGCGTACACGTACTCGTTCAGCCACCCGCACACCGATGGCGGCCGCACGGCAGACCGTGCGGGACCCCGGGCGGCGCTTCACATCACAACAGGGCAAACGTTGCCTGCTACGGCACTAGCTCTTGGGCGAGGCGCCAGGTGATGTCTCCGCACAGGTATCGAGGAGCGGCTGCCAAGTGTTGTTCAAGTCCGCCGCGGTCAAGGCGCGCCCATCGGCCGCCGCGTCAAGGGCATCGGCCGCCCGGCTCAGAGCTGTCTTGAGCGCCGGGTTACTCGCGTGTGCGACTGGACGAAGGTCGCGAGCCCATGCCTGGAAGTAGGCAGCCTTCGCCGCGCTTGCTGCACCCGGCTTACCGTTGCCGTTGTAGTCCGCTTCCACCGCCTGTACGTAGGCGAGCCGCTCTGGAGAATCGCCGTCCGAGTACCGGCCGAAGACCGAGCGGAAGTTGCTACAGACCTGCCCGGTGTTGTCAACCGGGTCCGCAGTGCCCACCACGTGCCGCAGCCGGCTGCGAACAGCCCGAGGACCATCACGGCAGGCGTCACAAGCCAGCGGCGCATCGCACCCACCCTCTCGAAGATCGGACACAGGCTAGCGACGTCGGTCAGCCCGGCGACGAGCAGGGCCGATACGTCGAGGAGTTGAAGCGGAACTTAGACCGGCTCGCCGATGACCTGCACCGACATGCCAGCGGCCCAGTCAGGCGGCGTTGGTACCTCACAGTACTGCCGGCTGCTTGCCAACGTTTGACGGTGTCTTGTGCCCCATCTGTGCCCCGAGAGGATCTGCCGCACCCAGTCGTCCCCGAGGCGGCGTCGACGCACACGGTTTAGGAATGGTCTAGTGGTTCCTACGCAGACCCTCCTGCAACCAGTGCATACGACCGGACGTTTGCCAGCGATGCACTTGGTCATTCCGTGCATGTTCCGAACCTCATCGGCCGCCGTTCGTTGGCTTGCCTGTGCAGTTCGGGTGCTGGGTGGCGATGTCGGCGGTCTTGCGGTCTACGCCGTCGGGGTTGCGAAACTCCGAGCCTCGCTCTTAACCGAGTGAGCGGTGGAGAGTCGAGCGGCTCGCCATTGCCACGAACGAGGGTGCAGGCCAGAAGGGCCTCGTCTCACCTCCAAGCCGGGCTCCGGTGCGTCCTGGTGACGATGGCCCCCCGTCGAAGGTGGTGAACTACCGTTGGTCTCGTTCCTTCCAATGTGGACGTGACCTAGTTAGAGTGCTAGGGTCTTATCTCATGATCAGAATCACGGTAGGGAAATTGGCCTTTTCTCTGGCTGCGGCGGTTGCGGCCGTCACCCTTACTCCTGTGGCGGCTTCCGCCGCGCCGACGAACTGCATCCTCAGCACTAGCGATTATCCGTACTCCACCTATCCCGGTGCTACGACTCGCTGCGACGGTGGCACCGGTACTTACCGGGTCTGGGTCCGCTGCTGGAACGATTCCAACCGTTCTTACACGTACTATGGCCCCTGGGTGTCGATCGGAAACTACTCCACAAAGGCTTGCAACGCGTCGTACCCCTATCGGGATGGATACGGGCGTCAAACGCAGTAAAGTGATCTGAACAAGGGTCCGGTAGGTATCGGTATTCGCGGTGGGTGAGGTGGAGCGCGGCTCGGACGATGTCGCCGAGATGTCGGGGGCGGGCGGTGGTATGTCGTGTAGTGCGCCAGCGGCCGACCAGGATCACGAAGCGCGTTCTCCAAAGCATCGCATAGATCGAAGACGGCGTTGTAGGTGCGGTTGTCGACGGCGAGGCGGCGGCCGTCGGCAGGTTGCTTGTACGGGGTGTCGGTGCCCTGGGCCACCGCCTTCTTAACCGTAGTCGGCCAGGGTGGACAGGTCCGGCTGTGAGGCGGCCCAGTAGAGGGTCCCGGGGACATCCAGCAGCCGATGTGGCGTCAAGTCATCCTTGGCGCCGAGACGAACGCAGCGACGCGTGCGACGAGGTTGGGGTGGGGATGCGGCGCGAGCATCACGGGCAGGCCCCCGCCTGCCGGCAACGCCGGCCCGAGGGGCCGCAGAGGCTCCGGGGTCAAGGGCGGCCCCGAGGGCCGTCGCGTAGCGACGCGAAGCGCCCTTGAGGTCGGAGGTGCGGCCCCGCATCCTTCGCGCCGCATCCCCACCACGGCCGGCGGTGAGTCGCCCTACGGCGCGGCGGTGCGACCGCTGCCGCGCCTCGGCCGACTGCTGGCCGCGAACCTCACCACTCTCGGCGCTACTGTCTGCGGCGGCCCCAGGGCTTTCCGCTCTCCGCGCCAGCCCGCCGGGTGTGTTGCGCGGCCGGCGTGGAGCGACAGCGGAGCGACGGACGCGCGCCCAGGCGGCGGGGCGCGCGGCCCGTTCAGGGCCGCCTTGAAGACGTACAGAAACTTTTAACCACATCGCCGGCAGCCGGTGTCCGACTCCGGTTGATGCGTTACACGGTGGCTTCACTTGATGGGTGACACTCCGCCGAGTGCTGGTGGAGATGAGCGTGACTGAGCAGCGTTACCGCGCAGTGCTGGAAGCCGAGGCTGGCCTGTCCGTGACCGAGGTCGCCGGACGGTTCGGCGTCTCACGCCAGGCGGTGCACCGCTGGTTGGGCTGGTATCACGATCACGGCCTGGAGGGCCTGGCCGATCGATCGCACCGACCGCATGCGCATCCCGCCCAGACTCCTGGCGAGGTAGAGGCGTTGATTTGCGAACTGCGCCGCAACCATCCCCGCTGGGGCCAACGGCGGTTGCACTACGAACTGGGCCGCCGCGGTTGCCCCGGACCGGTTCCATCGCTGAGCACTATCTACCGGGTGTTGGTCCGACACGGCCTCGGGAGTTGCCCCCTGGTCCTGGACACTTGAGCCTTGGATCGTGATGGTCCGGGGAGATCAGGAGTCCCTGACAGATGGCGAACAAGCACTACCCTGCCGAGTTCAAGGCCGATGCGGTGGCGTTGTATCGGTCTCGGCCGGGGGCGACGATCGCGCAGATCGCTGACGATCTCGGGGTCAATCGGGAGACGTTGCGTAGTTGGGTCCGCGCTGATGATCAACGTCGGGGTGCAGCGGCCGGGCCGGCGGCGTCGCCGGCGGCCGGGTCGGTGGAGGACGAGAACGCCGCGTTGCGGCGGCGGGTCCGGGAGCTGGAGGAGGAGCGGGACATTCTGCGGAAGGCGGCCCGGTATTTCGCCGGGGAGACGCGCTGGTGAACCGCTTCCAGTTCGTCGCCGACCATCAGCAGCGCTTCGGCGTGAAGCGGTTGTGCAAGGTCATCGGGGTGTCCCGGTCGAGCTTCTACTACTGGCGATCGGCCGCCGAAGCGCGGGCCGCCCGGGAGGCCGCGGATGCGGCTCTCGTGGGCCGGATCCGGGCGGTGCACGCCGCTCATGACGGCACCTACGGGGCACCGCGGATCACCGCCGAACTCCGCGATGCCGGTCTGGCGATCAACCGTAAGCGGGTCGCGCGGGTGATGCGCCGCTTCGGCGTGCAAGGGCTGCGGCTGCGCCGACGATCGCGTACGACGGTGCCGGATCCGGCCGCGGCGAAGGCCCCGGATCTGATCGGCCGGGATTTCACCGCCCCGGAGCCGAATCAGCGCTACGTCGGCGACATCACCTACCTGCCGGTCGGGGACCGCGGGTTCCTCTACCTGGCCACCGTCCTCGACCTGCACTCCCGGCGCCTGGCGGGCTGGGCGATCGCCGATCACATGCGCACCGACCTGGTCATCGACGCCCTCCACGCCGCGAAGCGCACCCGGGGCAGCCTCGACGGGGCGATCATGCACACGGATCACGGAGCCCAGTACACGTCTCGGGCCTTCGCCGCCGCCTGCACCGCGGCAGGGGTCCGGCAGTCGATGAGCGCGGTCGGTAGCTCCGCCGACAACGCGGCCGCGGAGTCGTTCAACGCCACCTTCAAACGCGAAACCCTGCAAGGCCGCCGCGCCTTCACCGACGAACGCGAAGCCCGGCTGACCGCGTTCCGCTGGCTGCACCGCTACAACACCGTCCGACGCCACTCCCGGCTCGGACAGCAGCCACCGATCACCTACGAGAAGAGCCCCCGGCCAGCACCGACTACGCTGGCCCCGGCCGCATAACCCCCGTGTCCAGGATCAGGGGTCAAGCCCCCTCATCGACCCTGCGGCGGGATCAGCATCGGCGGCCGTCAGATCAGCGTCGGCATGCCTTTGGCTGGCCAACGAGTCCGGGTCCGCCTCGACGGAATCCTCCTGCACGTCATCGAGGAGGCAGGGCAGCTGCGCCGCACCCTGCGTTGCCCACTCCCGCCCACCGCCTGCGCCCGCATCCGCGACGCCCGCCCAGCATCCGCAGTCCCACCGCCAGCGGCAATCCCGGAAGTGGAACGAGTCGTATCCATCAACGGCAGCATCCCCCCGGACGACTGCCGCCTTCTTCCTGGGGATGGCGTGCTGCCCGCGACGAAAACCGTCGAACTCCCGGTGCTCGGCGGCGACGGCACATTCTCGGGTGGCTTCGTCTCCAGCGTGGCCAAGGCAACAGAGGCAATCGCAGCCTTCATCGACGGTGCTCCAGCCAAACGACTCGGAGCGTGGGTTCGGCTTTAAGCCTGCGGAGTGGGCAGGCACACCCAGGGTCGGGCACCCGTGACTTCTTATACGAGGCGATTGGTCACACGATCAGTCTCACGCGACGCGTCTGGGCGTGCCCATCTGCCGCAGTGCGCTCGCTGCCGGACAGGGCACGCGAATGACTACGCGCCGCAACCGTCTGATCTCGTGGCCGTCGCCTGACGCGCCCGCTCAGTCGTCGATTTCCTGTGCCGCGGCGGCGATCGGCTCGAGCCCTGCGATCAGCTCGTCGAGCTCGTCGGCGGTGAGTACGTCGTACGCCGGCGCGGCCAGCTCGTCGGTGAGGGCCTCGATCCGCTCCTTGGTCTGGCGGCCGGCGTCGGTGAACCCGCCGGCGGCGTCCACGAGGCCGCGGCGGCGCAACCCGTCGACGACACCGGCGAGTTGTGCCTTGGGCAGGTGGTGTGTCCGGCCGAACTCCTCCGCCCGCATTCCGAGGGAGAGAGCGAGCAGGACATGTGCCTCGGTGCCGCCGATGCCGTGGGTGAGGAGGGCGGCGTTGTGGCCGTCCCCGCGGTGCTCTCGCAGCAGCGTCGCCGCGTGCCAGAGCCTGGCCACCGGCTCCGCGGGCACGTCGAGCGCCCGGAGTCCTGCGTACAGCGCGCGGCCCTCGGTCGGCGCGCTGACCGCTGCTCGGGTGGCGAGGTCGGCAACCCGCACCAGATCGGGGGAGTCGGCGAGCTGCCCGATCCTCTGCCGCAGCGCTGCGGTGCTGCCCCGCTCGCGCACCGCGATCGCCTCCTGCGGGGTGATCTTCCCCCAGACCCACGGGAGGTGGCGCGCCACCTCGCCGTCGGCGAAGTTGTAGAAGACCGCGTGCACCACCTCGGCCGGCGCCAGGCCCAGCGGCGCGGCCCGGCCCGCGAAGTTATCCATCCCAGTAGTTGCGCATACGGGCGAGGAACGCCTCGTTCGGCACCTCGGAGAAGGTGACGGTGGCGATCGGCTCGACGAGCTCGAACATGCGATGGATCTTGGCCAGTGGGTGCCGCATCGGTCGACATCTCCTTTGGTCGTGACCGCGCCCTCTGGGCGGCCTCTCACACCAGCTACGAACAACGCCGCCCGGATACGACAACTCCGGCCGACATCATCCCAGCCAAGATCAGACTCACTCTCATGCGCATACCGTCCGCTATACCCGCCCGTGGCGTTACGGCATCGGCCTGCCTGACCGTTGATCGCTGTGCGGAGCTCATGGATGACACAGAGGGGAGCCAGATCAGTGCGAATTGTGTCGGTGTGGCTGATGCGTTGGATGCGATGGCGGTCTTGCTCCGCGGTTCGGTTCTGTTGTAGGGCCGCGAGCGGCACTACAACCGTTGACGGCTGTCAGGTCGGTGCGGACTGGAGTGTGTCCACGACCGGGCGCCGTGTGGCAACCATTGCGGGAATGGCGGTGAGCGCGGCGATGGCGAGCAGGACTCCGAGTGCGGTGCCGAGCAGCCAGGAATTGGGTGGGTACTGGAACTCGCCGGTACTGACGAACGTGAGGAGCCCGATGCCGGCCGGGATCCCCGCGACGACGCCGGGTATGGCGGGAAGCAGTTGCGCTACCGCTAGGCCCACGCCGGCCTGCCCGGGCGTGGCGCCGAGCGTCCGCGCGACGGCCAGCGGCTGCCGGGCGTCGAGGACTGCGGTCCAGGTGCTCACGATGGCATTGATGAGCGCGAGGATGCACAGCACGACGATTACGACGAGCAGGGCCTGGTCCATTCGCTCGCTGCGGGGGTTGGCGAGCTTCGTGTAGCCGAGGTCGAAGTGCTCCACACGGGTGTTGACCATGAGCATGGCGACGAGTGCGGTCGTGGTGATCAGGGTGTTCACTGTGACCAGCCGGGCACGGCGCGGCCGTCGGGCGTTGATACGCACCCCGATCAGCAGGGCGGTGGGCAGCTGCCGCGACAGCCAGATAGGCCACCGTCGGCGCCGCGGTGGCGTTGCAGCGTCGGCCAGCGCGTGGACGGTGCTGGTGGCGGCGGCGCGCACCACCGGTACCAGAGTCGCCGCCACAGCGATCGTGAGGGCGAGAGCCGTGACGGCGACCACCGTGCGCAGCGCGGGTGGCTGGGCGTTGACGGAGCCGATGAGTCCGGCGCTGGGGCGGATCAGCACGGGTGCGACGAACCAGCCCGCGGCGAGGCCCGTGGCGGCAGCGGCAAGCCCGATCACGAGGTACTCGGCGAGGTGGACGGCGGCGATCATGGCCGGTCCGGCGCCGACGGCCTTGAGCAGCCCCACCCGGCGACGCTGGCCGATGATCCGGCCCGCGACGATGCCGGCGACGCCGGCCAGCGCAAGGCCGCTGAGCAGCCAGCTGCCGACGAACAGCGTCATCTGCGCGTCGCCGTACAGCCGACCGTTGAGGTGGTCGATCGCTTGCCAGATGGTGAGTTGGTCGCCGACGGCATACGTGGTGCTGGTCGCCGGATCGGCGAGTTTGAGGTTGAGGGTGTACGACAGCGGCTGGCCGCCCGCGAGCGTGGCCATGTCGCTGCGGTCCACCCAGACGAGGCCGCCGCGTTCGACCAGGACGCTCCCCGGGTAGTGCCACCCGGCGTACGGATAGGTCGCTCTCGCGGCGGTGACGGCGGTCCCGACCACGCGAAATGGATGGCCGTCGACGCTGATCGTGTCGGCGACGCGGATGCCGAGGGCGTCGGCGAAGGCACGCTCGACGACCACGCCGCCGGGGCGTACCCAGGTGCCCTCGGTTACGGCGGGCCGGTTGATGGATACGGGTGCGGTGTCCCGGCCCTCGACGACGGCGTGCGCGGATGTGCCGTCGGCCGTCATCGTCAGGTAGGCGATCGGGAAGGGGCCGCTGTGATCGGTGACGCCGGCTCCGGTGGTCAGCGATGCGAGCTCGTCCAACGCGGCTTGACCGGTGGCCCGGGGCGTCACGATCACGTCCGGGCCGGCCGTGGCGCTCCGGGTCTGCTGGTACGGCCGGTCGGCTACTTCGTTGAGGGTGAGGCCGAGGGTCAGCGTGGCGGTGGCGGCGGTGATGGCGACCAGGAGCAGGATGGTTTCGGTTCGGCGGCGGCGCAAGTCGCGCATCAGTAGCCGGCAGACGAGCAGGATGCGGCCGGACATGTCAGCGCCGCCCGTCGTAGACGGTGCCGGTAGCGGTGCTGGCGAATCGGTTGTCGTCGGCAAACGCCCCGTCGCGCATGGAGATCACCCGGTCGGCGACCGCGGCGATGCGGGCGTCGTGGGTGACCACCACGAGGGTCTGTCCCGCGGCGTGCAACTCCTCGAACAGCCGCAGTACCTCCAGGGTGGCGGCGCTGTCCAGGTTGCCGGTTGGTTCGTCGGCCAGCACGACGAGCGGCTCGTTGCTCAACGCGCGGGCGATGGCGACCCGCTGGCGTTGCCCACCGGACAACGCCGAGGGCAGGTGCGCGGCGCGGTCGGCAAGCCCGACCCGGTCCAGCAGGTACATCGCCCGCTTGCGGGCCCGCCCCGGTGACTGGCCGGCCAGCAGCGCGGCCAGCTCGACGTTCTCCACTGCGGTGAGCTCGTCCATAAGGTGGAATGACTGGAAGACGAACCCGACGTCGTCGCGCCGCAGCCGGGCCAGGGCCCGTTCGGTCATCGTGTCGATGCGGTGCTCGGCCAGCCACACCTGCCCGTCGGTCGGGCGTTGCAGCCCGCCGAGCAGGTGCAGCAGGGTGGACTTGCCGCAGCCGCTCGGCCCCATGATCGCCAACGTCTGTCCGGTGGGCACGTCCAGGTCGACCTCGTCGACCGCGCGCACCAGCGTGTTGTTCGAGCCGTACCGTTTGGTCAGCCTACGGGCCCGCAGCGCCATCGATCCGGTCATGTCTCCGCCTTTCGCCCAGTCCGATCACGCTCGGCCCACATGCGCTCGCATGCCTCCAGCCACTCCAGGTCGGCCCGCAGCCGCAGCACCACACCCTCCAGCAGCAACGCGGCAACCGGATCCACCGACCGGTCCAGCGCCGCGCGCTGGGTGTCGCGCAGCCGGCGCAGCACCTCGCGCCGCTGCGCGTCGACTAGCGCCACGGGATCCGCCAGTCTTCCGGCCGCGGCGGCCACCAGCTTCAGATGAAACTCCGTAAGGTCCGGCTTCGGCCAGCTCACCTCGGTCAGCCAGCCCGCGACCCGCTGCTGTCCGGCCGGGGTCAGCGCGTAGACCCGGCGGTCAGGCCGGTCCGGCAGGCCCTCGGCGCGCTCCGAGGTCACCAGTCCGGCCTTGCCCAGCCGGGCCAGCGCCACGTAGATCTGCCCCGCGTTCATCGCGTCGCCGATCGGGCCGAGCGCGTCACGCATCCGGCCGCGCAACTCGTACCCGTGCGCCGGCTCCTTCGCCAGCATGGCCAGCACCACGTCCTGCACCCAGGCACACCCCTTCTTTCCAGACCGCTAATAGATAGCCGGTAGCTATAGCGCTGTCAATCCGGCGACGGGGTTACGGACGCAGCCGCTACCAACCTGAGTGGGTGTTCTGCGCGCAGTGCCAGATGCTCTGGCCCGCCGACGCCCACTCCATCGCGCTGGTCGGCACCCGCATGGCCGGACTGCGTCCCGTCGTCAACGACGAACAACTCGCCCTGTTGCGGATCCTGGTCGACCGCCGCCGCTCCCTCGGCGAGGACCACACCCGAATGGTGTCCCAACTGCACCAACTGCTCCTGGAACTCATCCCGGGTGGAGCGAAGAAGAGTCTGTCCGCCGCCCAGGCCAAGACACTGCTGGCCACGGTCCGGCCCCGTGACATGGTCGGCAAGACCCGGCGCCGGGTCGCCGCGGAGCTGATCGGTGACCTCGAACGCGTCTACCGACGTTCCAAGGAAGCCGACAAGGAACTCAAGGAGCTCGTGGCGTCCACCGGGACCACGCTGATCGACCTGCACGGCATCGGACCCTCCGGCGCCGCCCGGCTGTTGGTCGAAGTCGGTGACATCACCTGGTTCCCGAACCGGGCCCACTTCGCCTCCTGGAACGGCACCGCCCCCATCGACGCGTCCTCGGGCGAGCAGATACGCCACCGGCTCTCCCGAGCCGGAAACCGGCAGATCAACCGGGTGCTGCACATCATGGCCACCGTCCAGCTCCGCAACCCCACCGAAGGCCGCGCCTACTTCGACCGCAAGAAAGCCGCCGGCAAGACATCGATGGAAGCGATGCGCGCCCTGAAACGACGCCTGTCCGACGACGATGCCACAGCCACCGCGGCAGCGGGCCCGGGAGGACAACGGGGAACGGCAACTGGCTCCAGCGCGACCGACTCGCATCCCCCAGCCGGCTCTTCGGAGAAGTCACTTCCCGGACCCGCCGAGACCCAGGATAGAACTCTCCTCCCGGCGGTGTCTTGACACAGAGGGGAGCCAGATCCGCGCACTCGGCGACCGACACGGGGACTGTCCGGTCCCCAGCCCCGGCCGCGTACGGGGCTCAGTCGCCGCCGGCGGGGACGAGGAGCCGGTGCAGGGTGGTGAGTTCTCCTCAGAGTCGGCGTGTGGTGGGACGCCACGCCCAGGAGAGCATGGCCAGTCCTGCGAACATTGTCGGAGCGATGAGGTTGCCCAGGGCCTGGTGCATGGCGAGGTGGGAAGCGGCAGCACCAACCATGTTGATCATTACGCCGGCGTAGGCCCACTCCTTGAGCCGACGCAGCCGGGGCGCCAGCAGCACCACGGCCGCGATGAGCTTCGCGGTGCCCATGATGGTGGCCAGGTAGCCGGGGTAGCCCAGGCCGATCATCGCGGGATAGAAGGGCGGGGCCCGGAACAGGTCCATCGTGCCGCCGACTGCGCACTCGCCCACCACGACTGCGGTGACCAGCCAGTAGGCACCGGTGCGGTAGCGGGGTCGCGCGGCAGGTGACGGGGCGTTCGGCCCGGCAGTCGCCATTCCGACCCCGGTGCCTCCGCCGGCCGGCCCGGACGCAGCGGCTGTCGCACGTACCATCGGGTTCTCCGATCGATACGGATCCGTTCTCTTGTAGTGAGTACGGTACCGTTTCGATCGAGGTGAGGCAATGGCCAACGGTCCTCGATCCGACGGCGATCCCCGGGAGCCGATCTCCCGCGGCGCGGGCGCCCGGCAACGGGTGCTCCAGGCCGCCCTGCAGGTGCTCGACGAGCACGGCCTGGCTGGTTTCACCATGGAGGCCGTCGCCCGGCGCGCCAGCGCGAGCAAGGCCACCGTCTACCGCCACTGGCCCACCGCCGGCGCGCTCCTGGTCGACGCCATGGACGCCACCTTCCAGCCCTTCCCCGTGCCGGACACCGGCCGCGTGGAGACCGACGTCGCCCAGCTCCTCACCGCCTTCGTCACCCTGCTCGACCGCACCCCGTTCCCGCGCCTGCTCGCCGCCTTCATCGACGCCGCCGAACGCGACCCCACCCTCGCGACCCTCCACGCCGACCTGACCCGGCGCCGCCGCGAACCGCTGCTCGTCGCGTTGACCCGCGCCCGCGAACGCGGCCAACTGCCCCACCATCTCGACCCGGAGCTCTCCATCGACCTGCTCACGAGCCCGTTCTTCTACCGGCGCTTCGTCGCCCACCAGCCCATCCCCCCACGGCTGATCGACGACGTCATCGCCCACGTGCTCGGCACCGGCGGCCGACTTCCCGACACGCCGTGACATTGCGTAACGCGCGGATCGCGGCTACTTAGGACTCCTAACAGAATGATCTAGGATTTGTCCTTCATGGACGATCGACTAGAGTGCTCGGCCGTGAGGAGGGGTGAGCAGCCGCCGTGGGTCGTCTCGGACGAGTTGTGGGCGGAGATCGAGCCGCTGTTGCCGCCCCGTCCACCGCGCAGGCACCGGTTCCCGGGCCGTAAGCCCCTCGATGACCGCAAGGTGTTGTGCGGGATCTTGTTCGTGCTCTACACCGGGATCCCGTGGGAGTACCTGCCCCAGGAACTCGGCTTCGGGTCGGGGATGACCTGTTGGCGCCGGTTGCGGGACTGGAACGACGCCGGCGTGTGGCAGCGACTGCACGAAGTCCTGCTCGGCAAACTACGGGCCGCGGACCAGCTGGACATGTCCCGGGCGGTGATCGACGGCTCCCACGTCCGGGCGCTCAAGGGCGGCCCAAAACCGGTCCGAGCCCGGTCGACCGCCGCCGCCCGGGCTCGAAACACCACGTCATCACCGACGCGGGCGGCATCCCCCTCGCCGTCAGCCTGACCGGCGGCAACCGCCACGACGTCACCCAACTGATGCCCCTGGTCGACAAGATCCCACCATCAGAGGCATCCGCGGTCGACCCCGACAACGACCGAAGCGGCTCTACGCCGACCGCGGCTACGACTACGACTGCTACCGCCGGGACCTGCGAGCCAAGGGCATCACCCCGGTCATCGCCCGCCGCGGCACCGGCCACGGCTCCGGCCTCGGCACCCGACGGTGGGTCATCGAGCAGACCATCGCCCTGCTGCACTGGTTCCGTCGCCTACGCATCCGCTGGGAGATCCGCGACGACATCCACGAAGCCTTCCTCACCCTCGCCTGCGCCATCATCTGCTGGCGCCGACTCCACCGCTCAAAGAGTTAGGAGCTCTTATTGGCGTGGCTGGGCGGTATCAGCTAGCCGGTCGTGGTCCGGAATCACGCTTCGCCCGCAGCAACCCGTGTGCCCGATTTCGCTTGCAAGTGTTGGCGAAGCCTGCCTCGGCAACGCCGTGGCCCAGGGTTGTGTGATCCGGCGCCTGGCCGAGCAGCTCGGCGTTCATCATGAGGCGCTCACGAGCTGGGTCCGTCAGGCCGAGGCCGACGCGGGTGAGCGCACCGATCGGACAACCAGCGAGATGGCCGAGGAGAACCGCCGGCTGCGCAGGGAAGTCGCCGAGTTGCGGCGGGCGAACGAGATCCCGAAGGCCGCGAGCGCGTATTTCGCGGCGGAGCTGTGCGCCATGTAGCGCTGATTGATCGAGGAGGGGTGAGAGACCGCTCCCGCCGGGTCGTCGCAGCGGCCTGGTGAAGCCTGAGGGCAGCGGGATGGGCTCTTTACCGGCTCGACCGGGTGAGAAGTTACGTCGCCGGCCCGCCGGGTACCGGCGGCCACAAGGATGATGGGGATGATGAACCTCGGCAAGCTCGGTGACGTGTTGGTCGGCACTGCGGGCGATGTGGCCGGCAGCGTGGTGGACCCGAGAGCTGGTCTCGGGAGGCTTCGCTCGGCCGTCGGCCCTCGTGCTGCCGTCACGCTCGCAGCCGGCCTCCTCCTCGGTTACCTGATGGCCCAGTCCTGGCGCCGCTCCTGAGGTCAGGAGCCCAGCAACCGGCGTGGGTTGGCGCTGGCGCTACCGCGACGAGCCGGCCGGTGTGGCGATTTTGAGCAATCGGGTCGGCCGCCTGCTGCGCGGGCTCGCGCATGTCGTCCTGGAGTTGGTTACCGACCTGGCTCACCTGCTCGTGCTGACCGAGCAGGAGGCGGACTGGCGGGCTCGCCTACCCCGCCGCCGACCACGTGACGAGTGCCCGGCCCGCCGCCGCCCCACTACCTGGTCGGGTTCGCGCGCGCCGCGAGGCACCTCGCGGTCCTGTAGGGCCGGGGGCGCTGTCGGTGCTGCCCGGGACGAGCAGCGCCGGTGACTACGGCGGGCCGAAACCGGCCGCCCCGGCTGGTTTGCGCCCGGGATTGCCGGGTAGCCCGGCCTGTCCGCCCTGGCCTGGCCTGTCCGGTACAGCGGTGAACGCCATCGCCGTGCGGCGGGAGTGGGGTGAGGTCGGACGAACCCCGGAAACGAGGAGGACGACGTGCAGGAGATCGTGGGCGAGAGCCTGGCCCGACGGCTGGTGGAGTGGGGAGTCGACACCGTGTTCGGCCTGCCCGGCGACGGCATCAACGGCCTGATGGAGGGATTCCGCCGGCAGCGGGAGAAGCTGCGGTTCGTGCTGGTGCACCACGAGGAGGCGGCGGCCTTCATGGCCACCGGCTACGCCAAGGCCACCGGCCGTCTCGGGGTGTGCGCGGCCACCTCCGGGCCGGGGGCGATCCACCTGCTCAACGGGCTTTACGACGCCAAGCTCGACCATGTGCCGGTGCTGGCGATCACCGGCATGCAGGAGACCTCGGTGCTGGGCGCGCACTACCAGCAGGAGGTCCACACCACCCAGCTCTACCAGGACCTGGCGGCGTACAACCTGATGGTCACCAACCCGCAGCAGATGCCGGCCGTGGTGGACCTGGCGATCCGCAACGCGCTGAGCAAGCGGACCGTGTCGCACCTGACGTTCCCCAACGACGTGCAGGTGGCGCCCGCCACCGAGGACCCGTACCGGCATGTCAGCCCCGGCAAGCCCCCGATGAGCGCGGCCCTGATGTCGTACCCGCAACTGCCGCCGAACCCGCGGGAACTGGCCAAGGCGGCCGAGGTGCTCAAGGCCGGCCGGAAGGTGGCCATGCTGGTCGGCGTCGGCGCCCGCGAGGCCCGCGAGGAGGTGCTCACGGTGGCCGAGGCCCTGGCCAGCCCGATCGTCAAGACGCTGCCGGGCAAGCTGGTGGTGCCCGACGACCATCCGCTGACCACCGGCGGGTTGGGCCTGCTCGGAACCGCGCCCAGCGAGGAGCTGATGGAGGAGTGCGACACGCTGCTGATGGTGGGCACCTCCTTCCCGTACGGGAAGTATCTGCCCGGCCCGGGGCAGGCGAAGGTGGTGCAGATCGACGTCGACCCCAGCCTCATCGGCATGCGGTTGCCGGTCGAAGCCCCGGTCTGCGCGGACGCCCGCCTGGCGCTGCGCGACCTGCTTCCCATGCTCCAACACGCCCCGGACCGCTCGTTCCTGGAGAAGTACCAGCGCAAGATGACCGCCTGGCGCTCGGACATGACGAGCCTCGTGAACCCCGAGCGGTCGCCAATCGCGCCGCAGTACCTGATGGGCTGCATCGACGAGGCCGCCGCCGACGACGCCATCCTCACCTGTGACTCCGGGACCATCGCCACCTGGTCGGCGCGGCACTGGACGATCCGCGGCGACCGCGAGTTCTACCTGTCGGGAAACCTGGCCACCATGGCGCCCGGCCTGCCGTACGCCATCGCCATGCAGCACGCCTACCCCGGCCGCCAGGTGATCGCGTTCGTCGGCGACGGTGGCTTCGCCATGCTGATGGCCGAGTTCCTCACCGCGGTCCGGCACGAGCTGCCGATCAAAGTCGTGATCAACAACAACAACTCCTACGGGCAGATCCTGTGGGAGCAGATCATCCTCGGCTACCCCGAGTACGCGGTGCGGCACCGCCAGCCGGAGGCGGACTTCTCCGCCTGGGCGCGCGGCTGCGGTGCGTTCGGAGTCAAGGTGACCGACGCCAAGGCCGTGCCCGGCGCCGTCCGGGAGGCCCTCGCGCACCCCGGCCCGGCACTGATCGACTGCGACGTCAACCCGAACGAGCCGCCGATGCCCGGCAAGGTCAAGTACGATCAGGCGAAGCACTTCACCGAGGCGTTCCTGCGCGGCCAGCCGCACAAGGTCGCCACCCTCGCCACGGTCGCCCGCGACAAGATCAACGAGCTGCGGTCATGACCGAGGTGCTGCCCGACCCGGTCTTGCGCCCACCCGAGCCGGCCCGCGACGTCGACCTGTCCGCCCTCACCGCGGACCTGCGCGCGGAGGTCGACGGTGAGGTCCGGTTCGATGCCGGCTCCCGCGCCGCGTACTCCACCGACGCCTCCAACTACCGGCAGGTGCCGCTCGGCGTCGTGGTGCCCCGCACCGTGGAGGCGGCGATGACCGCCGTGGCCGTCTGCCGTCGCCACGGCGCGCCGCTGACCTCGCGCGGCGGCGGGACCAGCCTGGCCGGCGAGTGCACCAACACCGCCGTGATCCTCGACTGGTCCAAGTACTGCCACCGATTGCTGGATGTCGACGCCGACAACCGGACCTGCCTGGTGGAACCCGGCATCGTGCTCGACGAACTCAATGCGCGGCTCAAGCCGACCGGACTGGAGTACGGCCCTCGCCCGGCCACCCACAACCACTGCACGCTGGGCGGGATGCTCGGCAACAACTCCTGCGGCGCCACCGCCCAGCGCACCGGCAAGACGGTCGACAACATCGTCGAACTGGAGGTGCTGCTCTACGACGGCACCCGCATGTGGGTGGGGGAGACCACCGACGAACAGTACGCCCGCATCCAGCGCGACGGCGGCCGCAAGGCGGTGATCTACCGGCAGTTGCGGGCCCTGCGCGACGAGTACCTGGCCGACATCCGCACCCGCTATCCGCACATCCCGCGCCGGGTCTCCGGCTACAACCTGGACAGCCTGCTGCCAGAGAAGACCTTCCACGTCGCGCAGGCCCTGGTCGGGTCCGAGGGCACCCTGGTCACCATCCTGCGTGCCCGGCTGAAGCTGGTGCCGATCATCAAGGCCGACGCCATGGTGTTTCTCAGCTACCCGGACATCGCCGCCGCCGCCGACGACGTGCCCCGGGTGCTGGAGCACCAGCCGATCGCGTTGGAGGGCATCGACGACAAGTTGGTCAGTTTCGAGCGGCGCAAGAGCCTGCACCCGCACGCCCTGCATGAACTGCCCAGGGGTGGCGCCTGGCTGATGGTTCAGCTCGGCGGGGACACGCCGGAGCAGGTCCGTGCGGCGGCCGACCGGCTGATCGCCGCGGTTCGCCGTGACGGCGGACCGACGGTGCACGAGTTCGCCGACCCCGCGGACGAGAAGCGGATGTGGGCGGTCCGCGACTCCGCCCTGGGTGCCACCGCACACGTACCGGACTCGGAGAACACCTGGCCCGGTTGGGAGGACTCCGCGGTCGCCCCGGACCGGCTCGGCGCCTACCTGCGCGATCTGCAGCGGCTCTACCGCGAGTACGGCTACGAGCAGGCCTCTCTGTACGGGCATTTTGGGCAGGGCTGCGTGCACACCCGCATCCCGTTCCGGCTGCGCACCGCCGACGGCGTCCGCGACTTCCGCTCCTTCATCCAACGCGCCGCCGACCTGGTCGTCTCCTACGGCGGCTCGTTCTCCGGCGAGCACGGTGACGGGCAGGCCCGCGGCGAGCTGCTGCCGAAGATGTACGGCGACCGGCTGATCCGGGCCTTCGGCCAGTTCAAGGCGATTTTCGACCCGGACGACCGGATGAACCCGGGCAAGGTGGTGCCGCCCTACCCCCTCGACAGCCGGCTGCGGCTGGGCGTCGACTACGACCACGGCGGCGTCGAAACCGTCTTCGCCTACCCGGACGACGGCGGCAGCTTCGGCGACGCGGTGCTGCGCTGCGTGGGCGTCGGCAAGTGCCGCCGCCACCAGGGGGGCGTGATGTGCCCCTCCTACATGGTCACACGGGAGGAAGAACACTCGACCCGAGGCCGCTCCCGGCTGCTGTTCGAGATGCTCGACGGCACCGCGCGCGGCGGCACGATCGGCGACGGCTGGCGCTCCGAGGCGGTGCGCGACGCGCTCGACCTGTGCCTGGCCTGCAAGGGCTGCAAGGCCGACTGCCCCGTGAACGTGGACATGGCCACCTACAAGGCCGAGTTCCTGTCCCACCACTACGCCGGCCGGCTGCGTCCCCGCGCGCACTACTCAATGGGCTGGCTGCCCGTGGCCGCCACCGTGGCCGCGCGCCTGCCGCGCACGGTGAACGCGCTGGTCCACGCACCCGGGCTCAACCGCTTGGCCAAAGCCGTGGGCGGAATCGACCAGCGCCGGGACATCCCCGTCTTCGCGCGGGAATCGTTCCAGCACTGGTTTGCCCGACGCACCTCGACCGGCAACGGGTCACGGGGTGACGTCGTGCTTTGGCCGGACACCTTCACCAACCACTTCCACCCCGGGGTGGCGCGGGCGGCGGTCGAGGTGCTGGAGGCGGCGGGTTGGCGGGTGTGCGTGCCGGACCAGCCGCTGTGCTGCGGACTGACCTGGATCTCCACCGGACAGCTCGGCGTCGCCAAGCGGGTGCTGCGCCGCACCGTGGACGTGCTGCGTCCGTACCTGCGGGCCGGCACCCCGGTGGTCGGCCTGGAACCGAGCTGCACGGCGGTGTTCCGCAGCGACGCGCACGAGCTGTTCCCGGCCGACGACGACGTCACCCGACTGCGGGAACAGACCGTCACTCTGGCCGAACTGCTGCACGACCACAGCCCCGGCTGGCAGCCACCCCGTATCCCGGCGCACGCCCTGATCCAGACCCACTGCCACCAACACGCGATCCTCGGCACCGCCGCCGATCAGGCCGTTCTGGCCGAGGCCGGAGTGGACGCGGAGTTCCTCGACTCGGGCTGCTGTGGGCTGGCCGGGAACTTTGGTTTCGAGCAGGGACACTACGAGGTGTCCGAGGCCTGTGCCGAGCGGGTGCTGCTGCCCGCCGTCCGGGACGCCGCCGAGACGGATGTGATCCTCGCCGACGGGTTCAGCTGCCGCACCCAGGTAGAGCAGAGCGCCTCCGGCGGGCGGTCCGCGATCCACCTGGCCGAGCTGCTGCGCGCCGGCCTGCACCACGACACCGTGCCCGACCGGCCGGAGGAAAGCTGGGGCGACCGTCCGCGCCGGCCGTCGGTGATCTCGCGATGGGCGGCGGCCGGGCTGGTCGGGGCGACCGCGCTCGCCCCGCTGGCCGCGCTGCTCCGCCGGAGGATCCGATGACCGGAATCCGGCTCGCCGCCGAGGCGTACCGAGTTCCCACCGACGCTCCGGAGGGCGACGGCACCCTGGCCTGGACGAGCACCACCCTGGTGCTGGTCCGGGCCCACGCCGACGGGCACACCGGGATCGGTTGGACGTACGGGCCGCAGGCCGTCTGCCCGGTCGTCACGGACCTGCTCGCGCCGGTCGTCGCCGACCTGGACCCAGATGACGTGCCGGCGGCCTGGACAAGCATGCAGCGGCGGCTGCGCAACGCCGGCCGGCCCGGGGTCGCCGGGCTCGCCCTGTCCGCCGCCGACTGCGCCCTGTGGGACCTCAAGGCCCGCCGGCACGACCTGCCACTCGCCCGCCTGCTCGGCGCCGCCCGCCGGCAGGTGCCCGTCTACGGCAGCGGCGGTTTCACCACCTACGACGACGAGCGGCAGCACCGGCAGCTCGCCGGCTGGGTGCACGAGCAGGGCATTCCGCGGGTGAAGATCAAGGTCGGGGAGTCGTGCGGCACGGAAGTGGCGCGGGACCTGGCCCGGATGGCGGCGGCACGGCGGACCATCGGCGACGACGCCGAGCTGTACGTCGACGCCAACGGCGCCTACCAGCGCAAGCAGGCGATCCGGGTCGCGCATGCCGCGGCGGACCTGGACGTGCGCTGGTACGAGGAACCGGTCAGCTCAGACGACCTGCCCGGCCTCGGCCTGGTCCGCGACCATGTCACGCCCGACGTGGCGGCGGGCGAGTACGGCTACGACCTGGTCTACTTCCACCGGATGGCGCCGTACGTGGACTGCCTGCAGATCGACGTCACCCGCTGCGGTGGGATCAGCGAGTTCCTGCGGGCGGCCGCGGTCGCCGACGCCGCAGGGCTGGAGGTGTCCGGGCACTGCGCGCCGCACCAGCACCTGCCCGTCGCCGCCGCCATCCCCAACCTGCGGCACCTCGAGTGGTTCCACGACCACGTCCGCATCGAGTCGATGCTCTTCGACGGCACGATGCCGGCCACCGGCGGTGCCGCCCGCGTGCCGCTGGACCGCCCCGGCAACGGCGTGGAGTTCCGGCCCGATCGCGCGCAGCAGTACCGGGTGGCCTGAGATGCATCTCCGGGTCGACGAGCGACCACTGTGGGGTGTGCCGGTTGCGGCGCGGCTGACCTGGGGTGCTGTTCTGCTGCTGGCGCCCGGCCGGATGCTCCGACCGGTGGGCCCGACCACCACCGGCGCGGTCGTGACATTGCGGGTGCTCGGGGCCCGGCACGTCGTCCAGGCCGTCATGACCGTCCGGCGGCCCACGCCGGGCGTGTTCGCCGTCGGCACGGTGGCCGACGGCCTCCATTCGATCACGGCGGTCGCCCTCGCCGCCGCCGACCGTCGGCAGCGGCATGCCGCGATGACCGACGCCGCGGTCGCCGCCGCCTGGGCGGTGCTAGGTGCCGTCGTCGTTCGACGCCGAGGAGAACCATAAGAGCGGGAACGTGCACCGACCGACCGACCGTGTCCTGGTCGTCGTCTGCGACAAGGGCGAGGAGTCGGTCACCGCCGTCGGCGCTGCGCTGCGCCGGCACAACCTGCGCGCCGGCCGGGTGACCGCCGTAAGCGGCTTCCAGGAGGCTGACCTCGGCTAGTTGGACCGGAAGCGGCGCGATTACCGGCGCATCCCCGTACGGCGGTGCTGTCCCTGATGGGTGACGTGGCCGCCGCGGCGCGAGCCGGTGCCGCACGTGCACGCGGTGCTCGGGCGCACCGACGGCAGCACAATGGGCGGACACCTGCTGTCCGCCCGGTTGTGGCCGACGCTCAAGGTGATCGTCACGGAAGTCGCGCCAGGGCTGCCCAAGCGGGTCGATCCGGAGAGCGGGCTGACCCTCATGGCCGGCCCTGGCCGATAGCCGGCCCCCGATCAGTGGCAGGGATCAACCTGGCCGAGCGTCACGGCGGTCTCCAACATCAGCGCGTGCACGAACCCTTGCGGCAGGTTGCCGCGCAGTTGGCGCTGACGGACGTCGTACTCCTCGGTGTAGAGCCCCGGTGGGCCGCATGCGGCTCGGTTGCGTTCGAACCACCGGTTGGCCCCGACCGTGTCACCGGCCTGCCAGGCCGCCAGGGCTGCGGCGAATCCGCAGAGCAGGAACGCCCCCTCGGCGTCGCCGAGCGGCCGCCGGTCAGGCCGGAACCGGTACAGGTAGCCGTCCTCGGCCAGGTCCATGAGGACCGCCCGATGGGTGCGGTCAGTGCGCGGATCCTCCGGGGGAAGAGCGCCGCGGATGCCGGGCAGCAGCAGAGCAGCGTCGACCCGTTCGTCGTCGTAGGCGCGCCGCCAGTGCCCGTCCCGTGCGAGACCGTGCGCGGCGGCGTCGGCGAGGATCCGGTCGGCCAGCGCCGACCAGCTGGCCGCCAGCCTCGGCGCGGCGCTCCGGGCCGCGGCCCGTAAACCGGCCACGCAGGTCAGTTTCGAGTGGGTCCACTGCCGGGGCGGCAGCTCCCAGATGCCCGAGTCCGGCTGTGACCAGCGCCGGCCGATCGCGGCGGCCGTCAGCTCCATGGCGCGGTGCGCGTCGCTGTCCAACCTGTCGTGCCGTTGCGCGGCGGCCAGCAGCATCAGCACCTCGCCGTAGGCGTCGAGCTGGAACTGGTCGCGCACCCAGTTGCCGGTGCGCCCGTCCGCGCCCGGGTATCCGGGTAGCCAAGCCAGCTTCTGCTCGTGCGGCACCGGATCGCCGCCGACGGTGTACGCCGGGGCGAGGCGGTCCCCGTCGGCCAGCACCCGGTCGGTGAGGAACGCGACGGCATCGTCGAGCAGGTCGTACTCGCCGGCCAGCGCGGCGGCCTGGCCGGCGAAGGACTGGTCGCGGATCCACGCGTACCGGTAGTCGTAGTCGCGCCCGGCCATCGCCCGCTCGGGCAGGGCGGTGGTGGCGGCGGCCACCATTCCGCCACCAGGCCGGGTCATGCCCCGCAGCACCGCATAGGCGAGGGCGGCGTCGCGCCGTGCTGGTCCGGCCAGCGACGGGACGGTCGACGCCCATTGCTGCTCGGTTGTCCGCCACAGCTCCCCGGGCGGGGAGCACGGCTGTTCGAGGGGAGCAGCCGAGAGTTCCAGCACCAGATCATGGTGGCCGCCCGCCAGGATGGTCACCTCGCCGGCGAGGAACGCCTGCTGATCGCGACGCAGATCGGCGCCGCCGTGCAGCCGCAGGTACAGCCCCGCGGTGCGGGCCCACCAGCACTCGGCGTCGCGGTGGGCATCTCGTACCGGTGCCCGGCCATAGTCGGCCCGCGGGTCCACTACGATGCGCACCCGGGCCGGGCGGTCCAGGGCGCGGACCTGGCGCAGCAGCACCAGCCTGTCCGCCTCACCCGGGTAGGCGAGGGCCTCGCGGGACTCGATGATGCCGTCCTCGGTCACCCACCTACTGCGCCAGATCAACGAGCCCGGCTCGTAGTGGCCGCCCCACACGAAGCGGGCCGACGCCGGGGCCACCAGGAAGCGGCCCGTCCCGCCGAGCAGGGTGCTGAACACCGCCGGATCGGACCAGCCCGGTGCGCAAAGCCACGCGACATCTCCGCGGGGCCCGACCAGCGCGCCTCGATGCCCGTCGGCGAGCAGCGCGTAGTCGCGCAGCACGGCCGGTGTCGTGCCGGTACGCGAACCGCCGTCTTCACCCGACATCCGTGTCATCGCGGATGGTGGTATGGCTGTGAGCGGTACTCCGCGATGCCTTCGGCCCAGAGGTACCGCTCCGGCACTGCTGCCACCCCCGACCTCCTATGCGTCGCCGATGTCCCACCGGGGGTACCCGGCCAGAACCCGCTGACACGCCGGTGGCGGTGATCGGGCCCTGCCGGGTGACTGCGGAAGCCAACGCCGGGTAGAGCGGCATGAGAAGACACCAGGTCAGGGAGGGAACATGGGCCGGCGACACGACGTGCAGGTGGCGGTGGTGACCGGAGCGAGTGCGGGAGTCGGGCGGGCGACGGTGCGGCTGCTCGCCCAGCGGGGGATCGCTGTCGCGCTGCTCGCTCGGGGAAAGGTCGGATTGGACGCCGCCGCCGACGAGGTGCGCGCCGCCGGTGGACGACCGCTGCCGATCGAGGTCGACATGGCCGACTACGAGCACGTGGTCGCCGCCGGGCGGCGCATCGAGGAAGAACTAGGCCCCATCGACCTGTGGATCAACGACGCGTTCACTTCCGTCTTCGCCCCGTTCCAGGAGACCCGGCCGGAGGAGTTCCGGCGAGCCATGGAGGTCACCTACCTGGGGTACGTGCACGGCACCCGGGTGGCCCTGTCCTCCATGACCAAGCGGAACCGGGGCACGATTGTCCAGGTGGGCTCGGCGCTGGCGTATCGGGGCATCCCGTTGCAGGCGGCGTACTGCGGGGCGAAGCACGCGATCGTCGGGTTCACCGAGTCGCTGCGCTGCGAGCTGATGCATGAGCGCAGCAAGGTCCAGGTGACGATGGTGCA
This sequence comes from Micromonospora sp. AMSO31t, assembly GCF_008868175.1. GTDB lineage: Bacteria > Actinomycetota > Actinomycetes > Mycobacteriales > Micromonosporaceae > Micromonospora. The sequence continues at coordinate 55,725 of NZ_WBKT01000002.1, read as the reverse complement.
TCTGCCGGCCGTCAACACTCCGCAGTTTGACTGGTTGCTGTCGCGGCTGCCGCGCCACGCAGAACCGGTCCCGCCGATCTACGAGCCGGAAGTCGCCGCGAGGGCGATCGTCGCCGCGGCCGACCGGCCCCACCGCCGGGAGTACTGGGTCGGCATGCCCACGGTGCTGACCATTCTGGCCAATCGCATCGCGCCGGGGCTGCTCGACCGGTACCTGGCCCGGACTGGATACCAGTCGCAGCAGACCGGACGGCCCGCGGACCACGACCGGCCGAACAACCTGTGGCATCCGCTGGACGGGCCGGGCGGGCACGACTACGGCGCCCGCGGTGACTTCTCCCGACGGTCGCACAGTCGCAGCCCTCAGGCGTGGCTGTCCCGCCACCGCCTGGTCACCGCTGCCGGGCTGGCCGGTACGACGGTCGGCGTGCTCGCCTGGCGTCACCGCTGATCGCGCAGAATCGTCGGCCGCGCCTACTACCGGTGTCCGGTCGACCATCGGCTCCAGCCACTCGCCGCGGTCCGCGCCGAGGTCAACCGCGACGGCTACCGGCAGCTGCGGCGCTTCGCCGGCCGCTGGCCACACGCGAGCTGGGCGGTGCAAGGCGCGGCCGGCCTCGGCGCTCCCCTGACCGCACGGCTCGCCACGGACGCCGTCGACGTCGTCAACGTGCCGGCGAAGCTGGCCCGGCGGGTCCGGATGCTGTCGACGGGGCACGGTCGCAAGACCGATGAGGCGGACGCTCTGTCGGTCGGCATCGCCGCGCACACCGCGACCCGACTCAACGCCGCGGTCATCGACGAAGCTATCGCCGCGCTACATGCCCTCACCGAACACCGCGACGACCTGGTCCGCACCCGCACTCAAACGGTCAACCGCCTGCACGCGCTGCTCGCGCAGCTCATTCCCGCCGGCCTGCCTCGCCGGTAGACCGCCGACACTGCGGCCGCAGCACTGCGCAGCATCCGCCCACGGGCCGTGTTGGCGCGCACCCCTGCGTCAGCTGGCCCGTGGAGCTGCTCGTCGAGGTCCGTCGCCTCGACCGGGGCATCCCCGAGGCGACCGCAAACACTGTCCGCTGCGGTGGCGGCTTCGAGCACCACCCTGACCGATCTGCACGGCATCGGCGACGTCCTCGCCGCGAAAATCTTGGCCCGGTCCGGTGCCGTCAGCCGGTTCCGGTCCGCCTCCGCATTCGCCTCGTTTGTGATGTCGCGCCCATAGAAGTGTCTTTCGGTGACGCCCTCGGCATCGCGCTGTTCGTCGTCGGAACCCTCGACTCCGTCGTCGATGTCGCCCAGAACGCACGCGGCCTGCGGGTCCAACGTCTATACCGACGGTCCATCGTCAACTCCATGCACGGCGCGCGGAGCATCGGTGCTGTCCTGGGCGGCCTGATGGGCTCGACCGCCGCCGGCCCGCGCCTCTCCCCCTCGCGATCGACCTAAGCATCTCCGCGGCGCTGTTCAGCACCGTCGCCGTCGTCGCCTACCGGCTTCTGCTCCCCGGCCCCGAAGGCGCCGAACGACCGCCGAAGCGCAGGACCTCACCGCTGTTCAGGACGATTTCGCCGCCCCGCCGACCCACCACAGAAGTTGGCCCTCCTTCACCACTTCCACTGTGCGGCTGCTTGCCGCACTCGGCGTGCTCGCCGCCTGCGGCGCACTCGTCGAGGACGCCGCCGAGCCCTGGGGGCCATTTGCCTCAACGGCGACCTCCACAGCAACGCCGCCACCGCCGGCCTGGCCGTCGTCGCACTCCAGACCGCCATGACCCTCGGCCGCCTCACCGACGAAGGCGCCATCGACCGCTTCGCCGACGTCGTACGCGCCGAAGGAGCACTCACGGCCGTCGGCATGGGCGCCGCCCTCGCCGTGCCCACCGTGGCCAGCACGCTGGCCGGCTTCGCCCTCGCCGGCCTCGGCGTCGCCACCCTCGTTCCCGCGGCCACGCAGACTGCCGACGAACTCCCCGGGCTTCCGCACGGCAACGGCCTCACCGTCGTCAGCTGGCTGCTCCGCGCCGGATTCCTGCTGTCCCCAGCACCGGTACCCGGCCGGTGAACCCGAGCCGACCCCACGCCGACGCATCGAGATCGTCGACCCAGTCGGCGATCTGGGCCGCTACATGCGCGACCGGTACCGGCGGTACGTGCTCGCGCTGCGCGAGTCCGCCGAACGGCACGGGGTGACCGGGGTGCCGTTCCTGATCAACGTGCACGGCACCGGGGGCGGGCGGGGCCGGACCTTCCCGATCGGCATCAGCCAGCTCTTCGAGGCGTACCGGGGTCAGCCGCAGCTCACCTCCGGCTCGGACTACTACCTCGGCGATCTCACCGTCACGAACGTCACCGACCTGTACGTCAGCAACGCCTTCCTCGCCGCCGTGCACGACGCCCACCAACCGCCGATGTCGCTGGAGTTCGAGGCCGGCAACGGCGACTACGGCCAGGACCTGTCCACGCTCTACCCGCCGGAGGCGATCGAGCTGAAGACCCGGCTCTGCGTGGCGCAGGGCAACCGGCTGCTCAACCTCTACCTCTTCGCCGGCGGATACAACCCGCCGCTGGCCGAGCCGGTGGGCGACGGCAACGACCGGATCGCGTTCACCGGTGAGCGGCACGGGTTCGCCGCGCCCGTCGACCCGGAGGGGCGACTCAACCCGACCTACGCCGCGGCCCGACGTGCCCTGCACGCCGTACGTGGGGTCGCCGACCTGCTCGCCGATTCCGACGAGGAGGACGACGGCCTGGCGCTCGGTTTCGTGCCCGACCACTACCTGACCGAATACCACCACCCCGCCTCGGCGTCGCGGGCGGCGCAGGTCGCCGACCTGGAACGATTCCGCGGCATGGGTCCGCGCGACGTGCTCGCCCGGGCGCTGCTGCTCGCCGGCTACTCGTTCCCGGCCGTCGACCTGCAGTCGCCGCTGCCGGCGGACACGCCGCCGGTGATCGCGCTGGCCAGCGCCGCCACGCTCGGGCCGAAGGTGCAGCAGCGGCTGGTCGAGCACCTGCGCGGCGGCGGTCGGCTACTGCTGCACGGCGTGCTGCCGGAGCGGGACCACGATGGCACCCGGTGCACGCTGCTCGCCGACGCGCTCGGGCTGACCGTCACCGGCCGCGTCGACGACGGGCCGCAGTCCTTCCCGTCGGTGGTCGGGCAGCGCTGGGCGGCAGGCCGGGCCGAGGTCCGGGTCGGCTACGCGCAGCGGTTGGCCGGCGCCACCGCCGAGCCCGTGCTCGTCGAGGTCGGCTCCGGCGAGCCGTGCGCGGTGGAGGTCGCCGTCGGCGCCGGACGAGCGCTGGTGATCGCCGCCGACGTACCCTGCGACCTGGACTTCTGGCGCGCGGCGGTGGCGCGGCTCGGAGTACGCCAACGGCTCGCCGCGGACGCCGACGGGCCCGGTCTCGTGCTCACCTCCACCGTGGACCCGGTTGGGCAGCGGCTGCTGCACCTGGTCAACGTGGCACCGTCCGCGGTGACCCTCGCGCTCGCCTGGCAGGGCGTCCCGGTGCTGGCCGGCCGGCGGCTGCGGGTGCCCGCCCGCACCGGCCTGATCCTGCCGTACGGGATCCGGGTCGGCGACGCCACGCTGGTGGAGACGACCTGTGAACTGGTATCCCGCGACGGGAACACGGTGCTGCTGCGCCCCACCCAGGGCGACGACGAGGTGGTGCTGGCCACCGACCGGCCGATCACCGCGAGCCGCGGCAGCGTGCACGGCACGCAGGGGCGGGTGACCGTGCGGCTTTCCGGCGGGCCCGACGACGACCCGGTGCGGATCACCGTGGCCTGAGGGTGGGCCGCGGAGCGCAGCCAGTGCCGGGGCAGTCCGGGTGGCTTCGCGGTGACCGTCCTGGCAGCGTCCGGACGCCTCGTGGTTGAGCTCACCGGGTCGTCCGCCATCGTCACCGGCTCGCGCGCTCAAGGTTCGGGACGACGTGGCGGTGAAAATCGAGGTCGACCTGGAAGCTGACCTCCACGCCCAGCCAGTCCCCGGGGCCGCGGCGTACCCGCGCGCGACGCGGGCACGCCCGCTCCTGCCTCGACTGTGCGTACTGCGAACCGGGGGCGCTGCCCGCCACCGGCGGAACCGCGGAAGCTATTCCGCCATGCGCGCCGACGCGGCGATGACGAGCACGAGTGGCGCGATCAACAGCACCGGCGACCATGCGGGCACGTGCCTGGCCATCAGCGCACCGACCACGGCACCGGTGATCAGGGCCAGCAGGACGTGGGCCTTGGGCCGCAGGCTGTGCCATGGGCTTCGGGCAGCGACCCCCGCGATCAGGCTCGTGAGCGTGCCGGTCAGGTACGTGGAGGAGAGGCCCGGTACGCCGAAGCGCTGAATGGCACTGCTCTGGACGCCCAGCGCCGCTGCCGACAGCATCAGGAGCCCAAGGTCGACCTGCTCCGAACGACTGGGCAGGTTGACCACCCAGACGACGAGAAAGACGACGAACACCAGGAGTTCCAGGACGAGCGTGTGGGTGACCCGGCGGGGCCAGACCGGGTCGTCCGGCTGCGCCGAGCCAGCGAGGCGGGCGCCGGCGAGGACGCCGGTGATGAAACTGAGAATGGCGCAGCCGGAGGTCAGGGCAAGGTCGGCAGCGCCGCTGCCCGCCGAGAGCCCGAGCAGGACCATGTTGCCCGTCATGACGCTCGAGAAGGCTCCGCCGAGGGCCAGGAAGCCGATGGCGTCCGCGCTACCGGTCAGGAAGGTGAGCACGACAACGAGGGCCTGCCGCCGCCGCGCGAGGTCCCGGTTCCCCGTCACCGCAGCGCGCAAGCGCATGACGGATGGCACTGTTTTCAGCACGGTCGGCTATCCTTCCCAAATTGTTCTTCGTATACGCTTTGCCTGGACGATTCATGGAGAGGCGGTCAGGTTGGCTGATGACCTGCGAGGCAAGCTCGGCGCTCAACACCTGCCGCTACGCGACCAGGTCCTCGCCGCACTGCGGACCGCCATCATCGACGGCGACTACCTTCCCGGCGAGCGGCTGACCGAGGATCGGCTGGCCGAGGACTTCGCCGTCTCCCGCAACCCGGTCCGGGAGGCGCTGCGCGTCGCGGAGGCGGAGGGTTTCGTCGTGATCCTGCCCCGCCGCGGCGCGGTGGTCGCCTCCCCGAGCAGTGCGACCATCGCGGACATGTTCGCCGTCCGCCAACGCCTGGAGTCACTGGCCGCCCGGCTGGCGGCCGAGCGGGCGACGGCGGCGGACGTGGCCGCCCTGCGGGGCCTGCTGGAGCAGGGCCGCGAGGCGACGCAGCAGCAGGACCTCGCCCGGGTCGCCGAGCTGAACAGCGCCCTGCACCTGCGGATCCTCGAGATCAGCGGCAACCCGTGGCTGTTGTCGATCGCCAAAGCGCTCTACCTCCATGTGCAGTGGGTCTTCCGGCTGGGCGCCGCGGAACGGGCACCACACTCGTGGGCCGAGCACATCCAACTGGTCGACGCCATCGAGTCGGGTGACGGTGACCGGGCCGAGCGGGCCGCACTGGCCCATCTCGATGCCGCTTCCGCTGCCGCGTACGAAAACGCCGAGGCCGGATACGGGGCCCGCTGAGGCGTCAGCGGCCGCAGGCGTAGCCCTGCATGCCACGCGGGTTCGCTCCGGCCGCCAGCACGCCGGTGTCCGGATCGCGGGTCACCGCACAGAGGCGACCCAGGCTCCACGCGCCGGACAGCCGCACCTCGTGCCCCTGCGCGCGCAACGCCGCCAGGACATCCTCGTCCAGCCGGTCCTCCACCACGAGAACACCGGGCTCGTTGTCGCGCGGGTAGAACGAGCCCGGCAGGCTGATGGTGTGCCACATCGGCGCGTCGATGGCTTCCTGCAGGGACCGACCTCCGACGAGATGGCGCAGCAGGAACAGCAGCTGCCACTGGTCCTGTTGGTCGCCACCAGGAGTGCCGAACGCCAGGACGGGTTTCCCGTCGCGGTGCACCATCGTCGGGCTCAGCGTGGTGCGCGGCCGGCGTCCCGGCGCCAGCGACGAGGCGAGACCTTCCTCCAGCCAGAACATCTGCAGCCGGCTGCCGAGGGGGAAGCCGAGGTCCGGAATGGTGGGAGAGCTCTGCAGCCAGCCGCCGCTCGGCGTGGCGGAGATCATGTTGCCCCAGCGGTCGACCACGTCGACGTGGCAGGTGTCGCCCCGGGTCACCCCGTCCGACTGCACCGTCGGCTCGCCCGTCGTGGGGTCCGCGAGGTCGACCCGGCGCCCGGCACCGCGTCGCACGTGAGCCGGGAGGCGTGGCTCGGCGCCTTCGGGGCGGCCCGGTCGCAGCTCCGCTGACGCGCGGTCAAAGATGAGGCCGGCCCGCTCCCGCGCGTACTCGCGGGAGAGCAGCGCCTTTGCGGGCACGGGACCGTCGCCGTACCAGGCCTCACGGTCGGCGAAGCCGAGTTTGAGGGCCTCGGCCTGGGCGTGGATGCCGGCCGCGGTCGACGGGTCGTACGCCCCGAGGTCGTCGAGCGCGTCGAGGACCGCCAGGGTCTGCAACAGCACCGGCCCCTGGCCCCAGAAACCGGTCTTCGCCACCGTGTAGCCGCGCCAGTCGAGGGTGGTCGGTTCCTCCCAGGTGGCCCGGTAGGCGGCCATGTCCGCGCCGGTGACGAGACCGGCGTGCGCGCGTCCGCTGGAGTCCTGGAAGGGTTCCCGGCTGAACCGGTCGACCGCCTCGGCAACGAAGCCTTGACCCCAGGCGCGACGTGCGGCCTCGATCTGCGCCTCCCGGTCCGAGCCCGCTGCCCGGCCGGCGTCGACCAGTCGTTGCAGGGTCTGCGCGTACGCCCGGTTGGTGAACAGCGCGCCCGCCGCCGGTGGCCTGCCGTCGCGGAGCCAGAGCTGGGCGGAGGTGGGCCAGTGCTCCTCGAACAGCGACCGCACGGCGGCCACGGTGTCGCCGACCCGGCCGATCAGCGGGTGACCCGCGCCGGCGTAGCCGACCGCCGGCTCCAGCACCTCCTCGAGGGAGAGCGTGCCGTGGTCGCGCAGCAGCAGGAGCCAGGCGTCCACGGCGCCGGGGACCGCCGCGGCGAGCGGGCCGGACCCGGGGATGAGGTCCATCCCGAGGGAGCGGAAGTGCGCGATGGTGGCGCCGGCCGGCGCCGGTCCCTGCCCGCAGAGCACCCTCGGGGTCGGGTCGTGCGCGGTGGCGACGATTGCCGGCACCTCACCGCCGGGCCCGTTCAGGTGTGGTTCGACGACGTGCAGCACGAATCCGGCGGTGACCGCGGCGTCGAAGGCGTTCCCACCGCGCTCGAGGATCCCCATGGCGGACTGGCTCGCGAGCCAGTGCGTCGAGGACACCATCCCGAAGGTTCCCTGCAGGGTCGGCCTGGTGGTGAACGTCATGACAACACCTCACTCGAGTCGGCGGCGGCCCGGACGTCGGGCCGGGTGCCGTCGGGCTGGACCAGGTGGCAGGCGGCCAAGCCGCCGCCGAACGCCACCTGTGCGGGTACCTCCGCGGCGCACCGGTCGAACGCGAGCGGGCACCGGGTGCGAAAGCGGCAGCCGGAGGGCGGATCCAGCGCGGACGGCAGGTCGTCGCCGAGCAGCACCGGTTGACGCTGCCGTTGACGGACCGGGTCGGCCACCGGCGCGGCCGCCAGCAGCGCCTGGGTGTAGGGGTGGGCCGGGCGCGTGAAGATCCGCTCACGCGGGCCCTGCTCCACGAGTTGACCGAGGTACATGACGGCGATGTCGTCGGCCAGGTACTCGACCGCGGACAGGTCGTGGGTGATGAAGAGGCAGGCGAACCCGATGTCGCGTTGCAGGTCGGCGAGGAGGTTGAGCACCGACGCCTGCACCGACACGTCGAGGGCGCTCGTGGGTTCGTCGGCGATGAGCAGCTTGGGCTCGGAGATCAGCGCCCGGGCGATGCTGACCCGCTGACGTTGACCCCCGGAGAGCTCGTGCGGATACCGGCGCGCGACTTCCGCCCGCAGGCCCACCCTGCCGAGTTCCTCGGCGACGCGGGCCTCCCGATCGCGTCGGGTGATCCGCTTACCGGACAGCCGCAACGGCTCGGCCACGATCTCGCCGACCAGCATGCGCGGGTCCAGCGAGCCGGCGGGGTCCTGGAAGACGATCGACACGTCATTGCGGTGCTGGCGTAGCTGTCGCCGGGTCAGCTGGGTGACATCGGTCCCGGCGATCCGGACCACGCCCGCGGTGGGCTTCTCGAGCCGCACCACGCACCGGCCCACCGTCGACTTTCCCGAGCCGCTCTCCCCTACCAGCGCCGTGACCCGGCCCTTGGGAATCGTGAGGGTGATCCCGTCCACGGCCCGTACCGGCCCGAAGTGCATCACCAGGTCCTCGAGTTCGAGGGCGTTCGGTTGCGGCGTCATGCGGTTGTCTCCTGGGGCTGCGTCCGCGGCGCCGGGCAGGGATGCCAACAGGCCGCGAGGTGGTCCGTCACCGCGGTTCCGACCGCTTCCAGAGGCGGCGCGGCCTCCCGGCACCGCGCGTCGGCGGCGGGGCAGCGATCCGCGAAGGTGCAGGCGTCGGGCTGGATGGACAGGACGGGCACGAGACCGGGAATCTCCTGCAGCCGCTCGGTACCGGCGTGCTTGCCCGGCGTCGGCGAGGCCGCCAGGAGCCCGGCCGTGTACCGGTGGTACGGATGCGCGAACAGGTCGGTGACCGGTGCCTGCTCCACCACCCGTCCGGCGTACATGACGACGACGCGGTCGGCGATGTCGGCGATCACGCCGAGGTCGTGTGTGATGACGAGGATGGTGGTGCCGAGCCGGTCCCGCAGGTCCCGGAGCACCTGCAGGATGCCGGCCTGGACCGTGACGTCCAGGGCAGTGGTGGGTTCGTCGGCCACCAGCACCTTCGGGCCGCAGGCCACCGCCATCGCGATCATCACGCGCTGGCGCATGCCGCCGGAGAGCTGGTGCGGGTAGTTGTCGACGCGCTTCGCGGCGGACGGGATTCCGACGAGGGAGAGCAGCTCGACGGCGCGGGCCCGGGCGGCCCGCTTGGACATCCGCTCGTGTACCTGCAGGACCTCCCCGATCTGCCGCCCCACGGTGAGCACCGGGTTCAGCGAGGTCATCGGCTCCTGGAAGATGTAGGCGATCTCCTTGCCGCGCACGCGGCGCAGCACCGACTCCCGCGCGCCGACCAGCTCGGTGCCCTCCAGCCGGACGGAGCCGGAGACCCGGGCGCTGTCGGGCAGCAGGCCCGCGATGCTCATCGCCGTGACGCTCTTGCCGCAGCCCGACTCGCCCACCATCCCGACGATCTCTCCGGACGCGAGATCCAGGTTCACCCGGTCCACCGCCGAGACGGTCCCGCCCTCGGTGGTGAACGAGACCGAGAGATCGCGTACGTCCAGGACGGGCGTCCCGACCGCGGCGGAGGATGCGGCCGCCCGTTCGACAGTGGTCATCGCCGGTCTCCCTTCGGATCGAGGGCGTCCCGAAGGGCGTCGCCGAAGACGTTGAACGCCAGCGCCAGGCCCATGATGACGACGCCGGGCAGGACGGCTGCCCAGGGTGCGCGGGCGGCGAACTGCTGGGCGGAGGCCAGCATGGTGCCCAGGCTGGGGGCCGGGGGCTGGATGCCCAGGCCCAGGAACGACAGCACCGCCTCGCCCAGGATCGCGGCCGGGATCGCGACGGTGGCCTGCACCAGGATCACCGACGTCGCGTTCGGCAGGACGTGCTTGGCGAGCACCCACAGGTCACTCGCGCCGTCCACCACAGCGGCGGCGACGAAGTCCAGCGCCTTGAGCCGCAGAGTGTCCGAGCGCACCACCCGGATCACGCCCGGGATCTGCGCGATCCCAATGGCCACGGCCGCGTTGGTGAGGCTGGCGCCCCGGATGGCCGCCAGCCCCACCGCCATGATCAGGAACGGGAAAGCGAGCAGCAGGTCGGTGAAGCGCGAGATCACCGCGTCCCAGGACCGGAAATAGCCCGCGGCCAGTCCGAGCGGCACCCCGATGATCAAGGAGGTGGCCACCGCCAGGAGCGCCACCAGCAGGGAGGCCCGCGCCCCCAGCATGATGCGGGACAGGACGTCCCGGCCCAGGTCGTCGGTCCCCAAGAGGTGACCGGGGGTGCCCGGCGGCGAGAACGTGTGGGCAAAATCGGTCTGCTGGACGTCGTGAGGAGCGATCCAGGGCGAGAGCAGGGCGACGACGGCCGCGAGCGCGAGCACGACGAAGCTCACCACGGCGAGCGGGTTGCGGCGCAGTCGCCGGAGGACCCGGGTGCGCCGGCTGATGCCGGCGGGGCCGGCCTCCGCCATCGGTACGCTGAGGACGGTCATGCCGGCTCCCCCGTCACCCGGATACGTGGATCGATGACCGAGTAGAGCAGGTCCACCAGGAAATTGATCACGATGTACGCCGTCGCGGTGAGCAGGACCACGGCCTGGATCACCGGATAGTCCCGCTGGAACACCGCGTCGATGGTCATCTTGCCGAAGCCGGGCAGCCCGAAGATCTGCTCGGTGACGACCGCTCCGGAGATCAGGCCGCCGAGCTGCAGGCCCACGATGGTCACCACCACGATGAGGCTGTTCCGGAGGGCATGCCGGGTGATGACGGCCCGTGGCCGGAGACCCTTAGCCTTCGCTGTACGGACGTGGTCCGAGGAGAGCGCCTCCAGCATCGCCGAACGCGTCTGCCGCATGATGATGGCGGCGAGGCCGGTGCCGAGAATGACGGCCGGCAGGACGATGTGGTGCAGGTTGCCCGCCGGGTCCTGCAGCAGGGGCACGAATCCGGAGGCCGGGAAGAGCCCCGCCGCCACGGAGAGGTAGAGGATCGCCAGCAGGCCGAGCCAGAAGTGCGGCACCGACAGTCCCACCAGGGCCAGTCCGTTGGCCAGCCACTCGGCGGGACGCCCGCGGCGGACAGCCGCGAGCACGCCGGCCCCGACACCCAGCGCGGCGGCGAGGAGGATCGCCAGGAGGGACAGCTCGACCGTGACGGGCAGGGCGGTCGTGAGCATCGACGAGACCGGTATCCCGGTTCGGATCGACACCCCGAAGTCGCCCTGCGCGACGCGCCCCACGTACTGGGCGAACTGGATGGGCAGCGGCTGGTCGAGCCCGTAGTGGTGCCGGATGGCCTCCAGTGCCTCCGGGGACCGGTCCTCGCCCGCGAGGGCGAGGGCCGGGTCCCCGGGCAGTGCCCGCACCCCGAGGAACACCACGACCGTCGACAACAGCAGCGTCAACGCTGAGTGCCAGGCGCGTGTGAGTAGATACCGAGCCACGGCGCGACCTACTTGGTGAATCCGGCGAAGGCTGCGCGGATCACGCCGTCGGGGAAGACCTGCAGGCCCTGGATCTTGTTGGAGACGGCGGTCAGGTTCCGCTGCCGGTAGAGGTAGATGAGCGCGTCGTCCTGCTGGAGGATCGTCACCGCCTGCCCGTACAGCTTCTTGCGCTCTTCGAGGTCGTTCGACTGCCGAGCCTGGGTCAGCGCGGCGTCGAGCTCCGGGTTGCTGTAGCCGGAGACGTTCTGGCTGCCGCCGGTGCCGACGAAGTTGGTGATGTTGGCATCCGGGTCGATCCGCCCGCTCCAGCCCAGCTGCAGCAGCTCGAAGTTGCCGCGGTCCTGCTCGTCGAGGAGAGAGGAGTACTCCACCGGGTTGACCTTGAGGTCGAATCCGCCGTCCTTGACCATGGCCTGCAGCGCCTGCGCGAGGCGCAGCGAGTCGGGCGTGTTCGAGATGAGCATCGCCACCGGGTAGGGCGTCTGCACGCCGGCCTCGGACAGCAACTGCTTGGCCTTGGCGGGATCGTGCTGGGGGCACGCCTGCGCTTCCTCGGACGAGAACGGGCTCGCGGGCGAGATCGGCGAGCAGGCCGGGGCGTTGAGTCCGTTGAAGACGGCCTGGACCAGTGCCTTCCGGTCGAGGGCGTACTCGAAGGCCTGCCGGACCTTGGCGTTCTGCGCGATCGGGCGGTTGATCGGCTTCGGCGTGGTGCCGACGCCGTCGACATTGCCGATGTTGAAGGTGAGCCCCTGGTACCCGAGCGACTGGGACTGCAGGACGCTGAGCGAGGAGTCCCCGCGCAGCGCGCCGTAGTCCTGTGTGGAAATGCTGTCGGCGACCTGAGCGTCGCCGGAACGCAGGTTGGCGGCCCGAATGCTCGCGTCGCTGAGGATGTGCCACGAGATGGCGTCGAGGTTGACCTTGGTGGCGTCGTAGAAGTTCGGGTCTCGCACCACGTCGATGGAGTTCTGCGGCACCCGCTTGGCGAACTTGAAGGGCCCGACGCAGACCGGCGCGCTGGCGAAGTTGTCGCCCAGGCTCTGCAGCGCCTTCGGGCTCATGATCATGCCGGCCCGGTCCGCCAACGCCCCGACCAGGGGTGCGAACGGCTGCTTCAGGTGGATCACGACGCTGTTGGCATCGGGCGTGTCGACGGTGTCGATCGGACCGAGCTCGCTCTTTCGCGCGGACCGGGCGTTGGTCAGGTGCCGTTGCAGGGTGGCCTTGACCGCGGCGGAATCGAACGGCGTTCCGTCCGCGAAGCGCGCGCCCTGGCGCAGCGGGATGGTGACCGTCTTACCGTCACCACTGAAGGTCGGTAGTGCGTTGGCCAGCTGCGGCACGACCTGCGCCTGCTCGTTCACGTCGTAGAGCTTCTGGCAGATCGCCTGGAAGACGTAGCGCGAGTAGAGGCTGCGCGACAACGTCGGGTCCAGCGCGTCGGGCTCCGCGGAGAGGGCGATGACCAGCTTGCCGCCCTTCTTCATCGCGGCCGGGTCCGCCGGCGTACCGAAGTTGTCCTGTCCTGCCGCCTGGTTGTCGCCGGAACTGGCGCCGCCCTCGTCCTTGGACACCGGCGAGCACGCTACGACGGTGCAGGCGACGGCGACCGCCGCCACAGCTGCCCGGAATGGATGAAGCCTTCGCAGGCTCGGTTCACTGAGGTTCGTCATTGGGGAGCTCCTCGAGTGGGCGATTCGGGGAGCGTATGTTGTATACGAACTGCTCCGCAAGACCTCCGGTCTGCGGCAGAACGAGCAGCCAGCCGGCCGACCAGCCGGGCCAGGCGCTGGGGCGGCGGGCAGGTTCGCCGCGACCCGGTCGACCTGACCACCGATCACCCCGCAACGCCTCAAGTAATGCTCAAATCCAGTTCCGCCGATCCTTCGATGCGACGGACCTGCATACGCTCAACGCGCCCGGCTCTCACATGGTCCTCCCCGACCCGTCATGGTGGCGACCGCCGTCGTACACGGGTTGACCTGCGCGAGCTCGGCGTGACCGTCGCGGATGGATCGGGCTACCCGCAGCAGGCCGGTTCACCGCGTCAACCGCACGTCGCAAGCAGAAGGAGGGGAGAATGGGACCCGTACAGCGACGCATCGCGCTTCTCGCGCTACCCGCCCTGGTGGGAAGCGTCCTCATGGCGACCGGGCCCGCGGGTGCGGACCCCGCCGGGTCGGCAGCCACGGCAGGCTCGGAACGATCCCGACTCGAGGTTCCGGAGGCCGCACGCCTCGTACGCATCAAGCTGACCGGCGCCGACATGCTGGACAAGGTGGTCGCCGCCGGCTTCGACCTGGAGCATGGTCTCCGGCGCGTGCCGACCGGCAATGAAGGCGAGGCGGTGGCGACCACCGAGCAGGTCGCCGAACTCGAGGCGCTGGGCGTCGAGATCCTCGGCGACGGCGAGGGCTTCGCCTGGACCGAGGAGGCCGACGGCGGCCTCCAGGCCCTCCGCACGAAGGCCGTCCAGCCGCTCACCGACGAGGAGACGGTACGGATCGCCCGTGCCGACTGGTTCACCACGAAGGGCCAGGGCTTCCTGTACGTCGAGGCGCGGACCACCGAAGGGGCGCAGACGAGCCCGATCGTCGGGATGCAGCTCGAGAACGACTCGGGCGCGGGCACCACGTTCGGCTCCGCGCGGACCATGAGCCGGTTCGTCGATTCCGGGCAGTACATGTTCCACCGGAACCTGTTCAAGCTCGACGCCCGCCCGAGCCAGATCCGGGTCACGAGCTCGACGGGGGGCGTCGCGACCGGCAACGTCTCCAACTGGCTCGAGGACGGCGCGCCGCCGCTGACGGCGAACCCCGCCTACAAGTGGGACTTCGTCGACGGCTACCGGCACCCGCAGCAGCTCTTCAGCCGCGCCGAGGAGATCGCCCGCCAGTACCCGGACATCGCCGAGATCGTCTACCTGCCGAACAAGACGAACGGCTATCAGCGAAAGGCGCAGGCCACGATCGGCGGCACCGGGCAGAGCGCGGTCGTCGTCAGCTCCGCCGCCTGGGGCCACGAGGGCGGCAACGACATCACCGTCGAGTTCGTGGACCGGCCGGGGGCGAACCTCCCGCTCGCCGTCGAGGTTGCGGGCAAGGCCATCCGCGTCCTCCTCGCGAAGGACGCCTCCGGCGGGCCGGCGAGCACGGCCGCACAGGTGGCGGCGGCCCTGGAGAGCCAGTCCCAGGGCCTCGTCGACCGGGCGCACCCGTACCGGACCAACGCGGGCACCGGCATCGTCGCGGCGACCGCAGGCCCGGTCGCGCTGACCGACTTCCTCGACCAGAAGCGCGTCGGCGCCCCGGAGGGCGAGGTGCCGCGCGGCCCGGCCACGATCCCCGTCCTGCGGATCGGCAAGCACCGCGACGGCAGGAACCCGGGGGTGCTCATCCAGGCGCAGGACCACGCCCGCGAATGGGTGCCCGCGACGACCAGCCTGGAGTCGGCCGAGCGCCTGGTGCACAACTACAGGTCCGACCGGGAGACCAAGAAGATCGTCGACAACACGGACATCTTCTTCATCCTGTCCAACAACCCGGACGGGGCGAACTACAGCTTCTACAACTTCGCCTCGCAGCGCCGGAACATGACGAACCACTGCCCGGACGACAACGCGGATCCGGCCCGGCGCAACTCCTGGGGCGTCGACCTGAACCGGAACTACCGGGTCGGGTCGGCTCAGGACGGCTACTCGGGCGGGTCGTTCAGCTGCGTCAGCGACACCTACCAAGGCCCGGAGAAGCTGTCCGAGCCGGAGTCGAAGAACATCATCTGGCTGGTCGAGAAGTACCGGAACATCAAGTTCATGATGTCCGTGCACTCCAACGGCGGCCAGCTGTTCTGGCAGCCGGGCGCCTACATCGCGGACGGGCGGATCACCACGCCGCGTCCGCCGCTGGGTGACGAGGCGTTCTACTGGCAGTCGGCCGCCCGGATCCTGTCGCAGGTCAAGGCGCACCGGCAGACCGTCGTCACGCCGGAGAACGTCGGCGGCTCCTCGGACGTCCTCTACTCCTCCGCGGGCAACGTGCGCGAGGATCTCTACTACACCTACGGGATCTACGCCTTCGGCTGGGAGGTCGGCGGCTCGGTCTACAACCCGGCCACCGGCAACTGGCAGGGCGGTTCGTTCCAGCCGGCGTGGGTGGGCAACCCGGACCTCGTCAGCGGCCACTCCGAGACGATGGAGTACGCCAACGGCATCATGGAGATGTTCCGGATCGCGGCGGACTGGGGCAAGGACCACCAGAAGCCGACGTCCCAGCTCGTTCCCGGCGGCGGGAAGTACCCCGGGCCCGTCGACGTGCGCTTCGAGACGAGCGAGCCGGCCACCATCTACTACACGACGGACGGCAGCCGGCCCACGCTCGATTCGCCGCGCTACGCGGCGACCGAGTTCCGTGAGCCGGGTCAGGTGTTCCACGTGACCGAGACGACCATGTTCCACTGGTTCTCGGTCGACAGCGCCGGCAATATCGAGCAGAACTACGACCCGTCGAAGAACGACAGGCGCAACAACTACCGCACGGCGACGATCACGATCGCCCAGCAGTAGTCGGGCCCCACGGCGCCATCTCGTGATCATTGCCTCGTCAGTGAGGGCCCGCCCCTCGCTGACGAGGCAATGGCGGGTCGACAGTTGGCGGTGGCCCGGATGGCACGCGCTCGGACATGGCTGAACCATGTCCCCGTATCGAACCTGCGAGGCGAGCTGATCTCGGCTGGATCAGGACACGCACGGCTGTCTGACGCGAGCCAAGGACGCGGACCCCTTCGGTGTGAACTCTCGGCGAGCGGGTCGGATCGGGCTTGATGCGAGGTCAGAGGGCCTGCTGGCGCGCTTCTCGGCTCGGTTCGGCTGGCACGGTTGCTGTACTTCGCTGCTGTACTCGGGGCATCACACGAGGCGCTGAATGCGGACCTTCGGGCGCTCGTTCTTGAGGTGGCCTTGCTTGTGCTGGCGTACATGCGCGTCCCAGACCTCCTGGTCGTAGTCGGGGTCCGGCGGGACCCACCTGTGGGAGCTGTCGCTGTAGTGGAACTTCTCGTCGCCGGGTCGCAGGATGCTCATCGGGTCCAGCCAGGAAGGTCTGGCAGACTCCGCGATATGCGAACTTGGGCCATCGCGGTTTCGGCCGTCGCCGCCACGCTTGTGGCGCTACCAGTGACAACGGCGCTCGCCATGGGGTATTACCCCCGCCCGGACTGCTTTGATCGTGCCGCCTTCGACAAGGCGGTGACGAAGCTACCGCCGCCGCCGGCCCTAGACGCGTTCGATTCGGTCGATGCACCTGACAAGATCGGCTCGTGTGACATTGGGTCGTCATACGGGGTGAAGGGCGGCTACATCTTCTACGCTGTCGACAGCCCTGGCCTCGACGATTCTGGATGGGGTTACTTCCCAAGCCGGCCGGACGGTGACCTTGGAAACGGTGAGTGGGAGGGGCCACAGTTCGAACAGATCGAGGGCCCCTGGTACCACTGGACGGCAAGCTGGTAGACGGCATTGCCGAGTCACAAGCCGCGATTCCGGCCCCGTGGTGAACCGTGCTTGAAGTCGCACCGGCTGCAGCCCCCGCCTCACCTCTGTGGCTGCAGCGCCGGGACGACTCAGACGTTGAAGCGGAACTTCGACGGCCTATCCGGTGGCCTGCGGCGACCTGGCAGGCACGCTGGTCAAGCTAGTTCCGGGGTTCGCGTCGTTGATGGCTGCTTGCCGACGTTTCACGCTGTCTTGTGCCCCGTGTGTGCCCCATACGGGGAGCAGCGGGGCAAGCTTGGTCAACCTCGCCCGGCACTGCCCAACGAATGCGCCAAAGGTACGGAGATGTCCGCCGAGATGCACTGCCTTGGCTCCTCGTCGACGACCTGGCGGCGTTACTCGGCGGGCTGCGCACCGTCCGGTGTCACCGGCCGGGCCGATGACCGGCGTATGGCTCCGTCCTGCTCCTCGGTTTCCGCTCTCCGGCAACCTCCGCTTTTGTAGGTTGGCGGAAGAAGCGTGCCTCCGCCCCCGCGGGGCGTGCCGAAGGAGGCAGACGCGTGAGGCCCGACCCGCTCCCCCGGATCCTTCGTCGGCGCGGCGAGCCTGACTATCCGACGTTCCTGGAGCTCTTCTTCGACCTGGTCTACATCTTCATGCTCTCCAGGCTCTCGGCGGGGCTGGCCGGGGACCTCACCGTCCGGGGCGCCGCCCAGACCGCCGTCCTGTTGATGGCCGCCTGGTGGGTCTGGGTACTGACCGCGTGGCTCACCGATCTGTTCAACCCGCGGCTGCCGGTCATCCAGGCCACCGTCCTGGCGGTCATGTTCGGCACCCTGTTGATGGCGATCGCGGTGCCGTACGCCTTCGACGACTACGGCTGGCTGCTCGTCGCGGCGTACTTCGGCATCCATCTCGTCCGGGACGCCGTCCTCATCCCCGGTACCCGGGTGAACCGCCCGATCCAGGCCCGGAGCATCCGGGTGTTCTTCTGGTTCGGCGTCACGGCACTGCCGTGGGTGGCCGGGGCGTTCGTGCACGGAAACGGCCCGGCTGCTGCTCTGGTCGGTCGCGGTGGCAGTCGACCTCGGGTCGGCCCGGTTGGGCTGGCCGACGCCGAAACTTGGTCGCACCGAACTGGCCAGTCAGATCTTCACCGGCACGCACCTGTCCGAGCGGCATCGGGAAATTTTCATCATCTCCCTCGGCGAGCTGATCCTGAGCGGCGGCATCGGGTTGGCCGGCAGCGGCTTCCAGGCCGGTCGGGTGGCCACGAGTTTCGTCGGGTTCGCCGGCGCTGTCGTGCTCTTCCAGCTCTACTTCCTCCGGGTACGGCAGCTGCTGGCACCGCCGGCCGTCATGGTGGTGGAGCGGGTCCGGCCCGGCACCCCCACCTCCTACAGCCACCTGGTGATGGTGGCCGGGGTGCTGGTGGTGTCGACCAGCGTCTCGCTGGTCATCGACCAGCCGTCCGGTGCGGCACCGGCCGCCTGGGTCGCCGCCAGCCTGGGCGGGCCGGCGCTGTTCCTGCTCGGGAGTTGCCTGTTCGACGCCGTGGTCACCGGACGGATCCTCTGGTCCCGGGCGTTGGGGATCGTGGTGCTGTGCGTCATCGGCCCCGTGATGGTGCTGCTTCCGCCGCTGGCCATCCTGGTCGTGGCGAATCTGGTGCTGGTGCTCATCCTGGCCTGGGAGACGCTGCCCGCACACGCGCGGCCGGTCCGGGTCACCGTGCCGACCTGACGGTCACCCGAGCGCCGGTGGCATCGGCGCGCGGGCGTGCCGGTGGGTGCTGACCAGGTTCGCCGCCGCGACCAGGGCCAGGACGCTCATGGCGAGCAGCGCGACCACGACCGGCGGCAGCAGGCCCGCGGCCGGCGCCGCGCCGGCCAGGAGGACCAGCCCGGCCAGCCGGGACCGGGATATCCGACCGAACACCGTGTAGTCCAGCACTCCGCGACCGACCAGGAACAGCACCGGCCCGCCGAGGATGACCGCAGCCCACGAGGGCGGCGTCTCCCCGAAGGGACGCATCACGACGAGGTGACTCGTGACCGATGCCGCCGATGCCCGCCACCATGATCAGGTGAGTGACCGCGGCGGACTGCGTGAGCAGTGACGGGTTCGCCGATCGCGCGATGGCCTCGGTCAGCAGCTCGCCGGCCCGGTAGATGTAGATCCGCCAGGCCAGCACCACGATCGCGAACACCACCAGCAGCGCCCACGCCCGGTCCGCGGTGTAGTCGCTCAAGCTGAAGGTCGTCCCGATGACGAAGATGGACGCGCCGAGCGCGATGATGACGAACTGCCGGTACCGTTCGGCCACCCGCTCGCCGACCAGCCGCCACTCCTGCGGCTGCGACCGCCCGTGCTTGGGCAGCGGCCAGCCGAGCGAGGCGGCGACGTACTCCATGGCGACGGTCGCGGCCCAGAGCAGGAGGCGGGTGGGGCCGGTGGCCAGCGCGCCGCCGATCCAGCCGACGGCGGCGATCGTGTACCAGAACAAGATCCGGCCGCTGCGGACCGGCTCGTTCGCGCTCGGCCGGAGCAGGAGGTAGTAGATGCTCGAACCGAGGTGGATCGCCAAGTAGCTGAGCGCGAAGAGCAGGCCGCGCCCGTCGTAGGCGGCGGGTGCCGCGGCCGCCAGCAGCAGGCTGCCGGCCGCCACCCCGATGAACTGCACCTGGACCGCGGGCCGCATCAGGTCCAGGGTGTCGGCAGCCCACGTGGTCACCGCCCAGACCAGGGTGAACGCGAGCAGCAGGACCAGCGTCTCGCCGACGCCGGTCCAGCTCACGTCGGCGGCGAGCGTCCTGACCAGGGAGATCAGCGCAAAGACGTACGCCAGATCGAAGAAGAGTTCCAGGAACGCCGGGCGGCCGGGGTCCCGTGGCGTCGGAGTCGCCGCGTTGGCGTCGCCTTCGGTCACCATCGACGTCCTCCGGACCCCCCGCACCGTCCTCGCCTCATGACAGGCTACGGGCACCTGCCCGGCACGGGCTCGCCATCGCGTCATACCCGCTCACGGCGATCTTTCGGTCGTGACCGCCCGGTGAGCGATGGCTGCCGCCCTCGGCGCCGCGCGGCGCGGTCGGGATAACCCGAACACGATTCCGGTTCCGCTGCGTGCGCGGCGTCGTCCGCGCCCCGCGGTCGGTCGGCGGGTTGGTCACTGGCCGGCCGATGATTCTGAGATGCTGCGGCGGTCTACCTGTCGACACCACTGACTGGAAGGGACCGCCCGATGGCAAAGGTCATCTCCACACTGTTCATCTCGGCCGACGGTGTGGCCGAGATCGACCCGGACTGGCACTTCCCGTACTTCGACGAGAACATGGGCCGCGCCGTCGGCGAGGACTACGACAGCGCCGACGTGCTGCTCATCGGCCGCGAGACCTACGACAGCTTCGCCGGGGCGTGGCCCGAGCGCGAGGCCGCGGGTGGCGACGACGCCGTCTTCGCCAAGCAACTCGGGGACATGCGCAAGGTGGTCGTCTCGCGCCAGCCGCTGGAGTTCTCCTGGCGCAACTCCGAGCTGATCAAGGGCGATCTGCTCGACGCGGTCGCCGCGCTCAAGGCCGATGCCGGCAGCAAAGGCATCCTCGTCCCCGGGTCGATCTCCGTGGTCCAGCAACTGCTCTCCGCCGGCCTGGTCGACGAACTGCGCCTGCTCGTGCATCCGGTGGCGGCGCGCAAGGGCCGCAAGCTGTTCGACGACGGCGACATGCCGTACCACTTCAGGGTGACGGCGACGGAGGCCTTCCCGACGGGAGTGATCCGCGTGATCTACGCGCCCAGGGCGGCCCCGGGCAAGGTCGGCTACGCCGACGTCACGGACCAGGTGCCCGCAGGGAGTTAGTTGTATCCGGCCATGACGTTGGTGAGAGGCGGCTGGTCGGCAGAAGTCCGGCGAGTGCGGTGTGACGTCGTGGCCCGTTGCACTGCTCGAGGCTGGGCAACGGCGGCTGCGCGGTCATCGTTCCCTTGCGGACGGGGCCCGATGAGTTTCCGCCCCGCCAGCGGTCCATCTCTGAGCGCCAACCCCAGTCTCGTCGTACGACGCGACGCAGACGACCGATGGGGACGCGTAGCTTGTGCCGCCGTCCCCGCGCCACCGGTCCACGACGCCGCCCTGGAGGTCCCTGATGTATCCGACGGTCCACTCGTTCCCCACGTTCGGCGGCGGCATCGCGACGGCGGAGGCGTGATGACGACGGTCGAGGCGGACGGCGTCACGCTCGGGGTCGAGCACTTCGGTGACACGGCGGCGCCGCTCGTTCTGCTCGCGGGCGGCACAACCATGCTCTCCTGGCCCGACGCGCTCTGCGAGGCGCTCGCGCGCGGCGGGCGCCACGTTGTGCGGTACGACCTGCGCGATTCCGGGGCGTCGACCACCGTCGACCCGGACGCGCCGGCGTACACGCTGCGCGATCTCGCGGCCGACGCCGCGGCGCTCGCCCACGAACTCGACGATCGGCCGGCGCACCTGGCGGGCATCGGCGTCGGCGGGATGGTCGCCCAGGTCGCCGTGCTCGACCACCCGGACGCGTTCTCGGCGCTCACCCTCGTCGGCACGCGGCCGGTCGCTCCGGGCCCGGTCGACGACGACCTGCCGGACCATGACGTCGAGACGATGAAGCGGTTGTTCTCGCGATCGATGCCGGACTGGTCCGACCGGGCCGCGGTGGCCGAGTTCGCCGCCGAAGGCGCGGAGATCCTCGGTGACGACCCGGCCGCCGCGCGCGTGACCGCCGAGCGCAGATGGGACCGCACGCCGGGCACGGAGCCCACGGTGCAGATGGCCAACCACCTGGGCATGGTGTTCGCCAAGCTCGACTGCACGCCGCGCTGGCGCGAGCGCCTGTCCGAGCTCGCGATCCCGACGCTGGTGGTGCACGGTCGGCGCGACCCGTTCTTCCCTGTCGGCAACGGCGAGGCGCTCGCGCGCGAGATCCCTGGTGCGCGGCTGCTCGTGCTCGAACGGGCCGCGACGGCGATCCCCGATGCGGCCGCCGGTGAGGTCGCGGCGGCGATGCTCGCGCTCCAGGCGTAGCCGGCCAGCACGTTGGTTGGTGACAGGCAGCTGGTCGACGAACGTCCTCCGGCAGGCCCACTCAGTGGCCAGGGTGCCGCGTACGCCGAGACGGTAGCCGCGTCGCCGCGCGGCGACGGGTGGGGCCGAGACGTGCCGCAGCCACGAGCGTGCCGTCCGCCGCGGATCTGCGGCGGACGGCACGGTTCGCGCGGGAGGTCAGGAGATGACCACGTCGCTGTAGTAGTAGCGCAAGATCGCCTGGTAGCTCTTGCCCGAGTTCGCGAGATCACGCGAGCCGTACTGCGACAGCCAGTCCCCGGTCACCCAGCCACCGCACGCGGTCGTGGTCGCGCAGTAGTGCGCCTGCAGGATGTTGCCGCTGCGGGTCATCCGGGTGGACCAGGTGCGGTCCACCGCGGCGGACGTCGACGCCTGCGTCGACGACGGCCGGTAGACCTGGTCGCCGGTGTCGTCACGGACGTCGTAGCACTGACCGCCGGGGGTCTTGCGGGTCGAGTGCAGCGCCCAGTACCAGCCGTAGCTCTTGACGGCTACGGCGCCGGACTCCAGCGAGGCGCTCGGCCAGCTCGGGACCCACTCGTTCGGGAGGACGTTCTTGACGTACGTCTTGAAGTCGACCCGGTCGACCCGCCCGAGACTGACCCGGTAGACCAGGATGGTGCTCGGCAGCTTGCTGTTGGTGCCGTCCGTGCTGCAGCCCGTCGGCCCGCTCAGCAGTTCGTGCGAGGCGTTGTTGTTCTTCAGCGTGGCGTTGAGGTTGCCCTTCGCCCCGGCGGCGAAGTCCTGGCTCGCACCGGCGAAGTTGCTGTTGAAGTAGACCCGCACGGTCTTGCCGGTGCGGTTCCACACCGACGCGGCGTTGTTCTTCACGCACACGCCCTGGCCGGCGCCCGCGCCCTTGAAGTCGTAGCAGGTCGGCTGGGTCGTGCCGTAGTCGTCCAGGGAGTCGGTGAAGTCGGAGACCGAGCCGGCCTGGTTGCTGTTGTAGTAGTAGCAGAACTCGCCGCTGTCGCAGCCCCCGTCGCGGGCGGCGGCGGACGCCGCGCCCGGCGCCACCGTAACGCCGACGAGCGCCACCATCAGGACGGCCAGAGTGGCCGAAAACTTCTTCAGGAAGGTCATCCGCATGCCGGGTCACCAGCCGCTGGGGACGTAGGCCCAGCCCAGGTAGTCGGACCGGTCCCGGAACGTGTTGGTCTGGTAGACGGTCGGCCCGGTGCTGATGGCGCTGTTGCCGCCGATGGAGAGCATGACGTGCCCGGCCGACGTGGTGGACGTGAAGAACACCGCCGTTCCGGCGGGCGGCACCGAGCCGGTGTGAATGCGCCCGTTGTCCTTCTGCCACTGGTAGTGCGTGCGGGCCGTGGCGAACCGCCCGCTGGTGCCGAACGCCCGCTCGACGAACAGCTCGCACTGGTTGTTCCAGTCGGTGTGCCCGAGGCGTGCCTTCGCGAACGCGACGGCCTCGGCGGCGCGCGGGTCGGCCGGGTAGGTGCCGCTGGTGCCGCCGATGTTGTGCGAGGCGTTGTTGTTCTTCAACGTCGCGTTGAGGTTGGCCTTCGCCCCGGCCGCGAACGACTGGCTCGCACCGGCGAAGTTGCTGTTGAAGTAGACCACCACGGTCTTGCTGGTGCGGTTCCACACCGACGCGGCGTTGTTCTTCACGCACAGGCCCTGGCCTGCGCCCGCGCCCTTGAACTCGTAGCAGGACGGCTGCGTCGTGCCGTAGTCCTCAATCGACCCGGTGAAGTCCGAGATGGAGCCGGCGTAGTTGCTGTTGTAGAAGTAGCAGAATTCGCCGCTGTCGCAGACTCCGTCGCGGGACGCCGCCTGCGCCGGCGAGGCGACGGTCAGGATGGAGGTGGTCACGGCGAGCGCTGCGCCGACGACGGCGAGGTTCTTGCGGATGTTCATGGTGTCCTCTCGTGGACAGTGAGCGATGGTGGTGGATCGGGTCGGCTGCGGGTCACTGCCCGCGCTGGTACTGCTCCCAGGTCATGATCGGAACCTGGGGACCGTCGTCCGGGCCACGGTTGGCCAGGCCGTTCATGCCGAGGTAGTAGTCGCCGACCTGGTGCTGCGCCTGGCTGGACAGGTCGGTGTCGTTGATCGCCGCGGCGTGGATGTGCCACGGCCAGTCACCCTGACTGGGGTCACGGACCCAGGCGGCGAAGCCGACCCGGCGCAGAGCCCGGGCGACGGCGGTGCGCTTGGCCGCGGTCATGCCGGTGACCGCGATGTCCACGACACCCCCGCCGTCGTGCGTACCGGCCGAGGTCGGGTCGCCCCCGGGGTTGTACGAGCCCTGCTCGAGCACCAGGGTGTAGCCGAGCAGACGCTGGGCCTCGGCCAGCATCGCCTGGGTGCGGGCGTTGACGACGTACCCGTCACGCTGGACCTTCGCGCCCGGGCCGATCGTCTTGCTGACGGTGTACCGGTTGAGCCCGAGCTTCGTCAGTGACGTCGTGCCGGGCAGCCCGTTCGCGGCCAGGCCGGTGTAGCCGAGCGAGCGCTGGTAGGCCGCGTACGCCGAGACGGTCTGGGTGCCGAAGTAGCCGTCGACCCACTGCGCGTTCAGCAGGTTCGAAGCCTGGAGCGCCTGCTCCACGGCGAGCACCGAACTCTTCGCGCCCGGGGTCAGTGTGTTGTCGGCACGGCGGGGGTCGATCTGGGCGGCCAGGACGGTGGCCTCCATGTCCACGACAGGCCGCGCGGCCGTGGCGACGGTCCGCTGCGCTGTGGCGCCGGATGTCGCGGCCCACGCATGGGCCGGGACGCCGACGGCCACGCAGAGCGCGGCGAGCCCGACGGGTAACCAGGGACGGCGCAAGTTCGGTCCTCCTCGTAGCTGGTGAGTCTCGTTCGGAACGGACCTCACCCTGCGAGAAGAGACGTGCTGTTCGGTACCCCCGCTGCCCTGTCAGATCCGTCAGGCCGTCACCGACCTCGATGGATGCGGTGTTGTCAGGTTGGGCGGCACCCGCGGCTGACATCGAGCGGTCGCACGCTGACACCGATCGGGGCGACCCCGGATCCGGCAGACCGACCGGGGCGGCGGCGCTGCGGGCTTGACCGCGGCCGCCGCCAGGCGCGCTCAGGCGATGACGGTGACCATGAAGTACACCGGCCGGCGGCTGGGGAAGTACTCCTGCCCGTGCTCGTCGACCATCTTCCAGCTGACCCAGCACTTCCCGGGGCGGATCGGCGCGGTGACCAGAACACTGATCATCACCTGCTCGCCAGGCGGCGTGTCGCCGATCGCCACCCGGTCCGGTGTCTGGCAGTCGTCATCGTCAACGGTGGGGTTCGTCCGCGCGAGGAAGCGGTTGTGCCAGTCGACCGATCCCACGTTCTTGAGCGCCCACACCTTTTCGAATCGGGCGTTCACCTTCACCCGCGTACCGTCGGGGATGGTGACGTCGGCGACGAACTTGCTCGAGTCCCCGGGAATCAACGCGTCCGAGAACGCCGACGGCGACGGGGACCGCGACGCGGCTGCGGCGCCCGAGCCGCCCGGGGACGACCGGCCGCGGACGGCGAAGCCCAGGGCGGCGACCAACGCCACCACCACCACGGTCGCCGCGGCGGCGAGCCACGGCAAGGGGTGCCGTCGCGCACCCGTGACCTCGTCCTGCACCGCCGGCAGGTGCTCCGCGACCCGCAGCGCGCGTGGGCCCGCCGGCACGAGGTCGGCGGACGTGGTGACTCCGGACACGACGGGCCCACCGGCCGCCGCAGCGGTCGCGGCGCGGGACGTCTCGGCGGCCACGACGCGGGTCGTCACAGCGTCGGACATGCCGGCCCCGGTCTGGGCATCGGTGGTGACCGGTGTCTGGGCGTCGTCTGGACCGGCGTGGGCTGTTCTTGGGTGCTGGGCATCCTCCCAGCGGCACCGCCACTGGGCCTCGTCGGCCTCGCAGGCCCGGACGAACTCGCGCGTGGTCTCCCAGGAGGGAAACCTGGTCCCAGCGGCAGCCTCGTGCAGCGTGGTGTGCGAGATCCGGCCCGACCGCCCGGCCATCTTTCGGAACGACGGGTTGCCCACGTCGGTCCGCAGTGTCCGCAGCTGTTCGGCGAATGTCTCGGCGGCCACGCGGTCCGGACCTAACTCACCCGCAGCACGCTGGTTCTCCATGCATCCCCCATGTCAGACGCCGGCGTCAGACGTTGTCAGAGCGTGTAAGAGGCTACCTAACGGCGTCGTCGGTCATCAATGTCGTGGATGACGACACCGGGCGCGAAGGTCCCGGTGCGCTGAAGGACGTCATCGATGAAGAGCCTTTCCCGACGTGGGTCCGCTTCCTCGCCGCCGCCGGGCTGGCGGTGCCCGCCGTGCTGGCGCTTGCCGCGGGGCCAGCGAGCGAACTCGGCGCGGTGTGGCTGCTCACGGCCCACCCCGCTTCATCGCCTCGGCCAGGAATGCGGCCGCGACCGGAAGGAGGAGCCCACCGAGGATGCAAAACCCGGCCGCAGCCCGGTCTGCCCCTGCAGCCCGATCACGATGAGAGCGGTGGCCAGCACGGCGGCGACCACACCGCAGACGATGAGCGCCCGGACGTTGTTCATCGGTCCGTCCCGATCGGAACGCCCGGTGCAAGCCGGGCGGCGTAGTCGCGACTCACGGTGCGATGGTACGCAGAAAGCTGAGTCCCGCTGGTGGCCCCGCCGTGCCATTCATGACGTTGCTCGATCACGGTGAGTTCGGAGGCTTGGCCTTCTGCGGGTAGATCGTCTCGTGACGGGCCAGCATGGCAACGAACTCGCCGATCTTCCGCTCGCGGGTCTGCGCCCGTTTGACGGCATTGACGCGGTAGATGAGAGCGAAGCGGTTGGTCTTGGTGAGCACGTCGAACATGGCCTGGGCGGCGGGGTCGGCGGCGATGGCGGCGAGCAGGTCGGCCGGCACCTCGGCTTCCGACGGCGGGGCGTAGGCGGCCGCCCAGCGCCCGTCCACCTTCGCGGCCTCTACCGCGGCGCGACCTGGGGGCAGCATTCGCCCCTGCGCCTCCAGCCGGGCCACGTGCGCGACATTGCGCTGCGACCAGGAACTGCGGGGCCTGCGCGGGGTGAACCGGATCCAGGAGGTTTCCTCATCCCGTTTACGGGCCTGCCCGTCGATCCAGCCGAAACACAGGGCCTCGTCGACGGCCTGCTGCCAGGTCAGCGTCGTGACTGTGCCGCCCTTTTTGGTCAGGGCGAGCCAGACACCGGGCGACGTGGCGTGGTTGGCCGACAACCACACCCGCAGCGCGTCGGCGTCCGCGACGATCAACTCGTCCAGTTCGGCGCTCCCCATG
This sequence comes from Micromonospora sp. AMSO31t, assembly GCF_008868175.1. Classification (GTDB taxonomy): domain Bacteria; phylum Actinomycetota; class Actinomycetes; order Mycobacteriales; family Micromonosporaceae; genus Micromonospora. Next base: position 28,626 of record NZ_WBKT01000002.1, on the reverse strand, counting down.
ACGGCAGGCTATCGCTGCGCTCTTGCCGCAGCCTCCCCCGGTAAGCCATACGAGTGGGCCGTGATCGGCTGGAGGCGTGGCGGGAAATATGATCAGGTCATGCCGTTGACGGTGGATGACGTCGACCGATTCGAGCTGTCGAGGCCCCGCCTGGAGGCCATCGCCTACCGTCTCCTCGGCTCCGCGGACGAGGCGGAGGACCTCGTGCAGGAGACATTCCTGCGCTGGCAGGCCGCCGACGTCGACCGCGTCGAGGTCCCCGAGGCCTGGCTGACGAAGGTACTCACCAACCTGTGCCTCAATCAGCTCACGTCCGCGCGGGCACGCCGCGAGACCTACGTGGGTCGATGGCTCCCCGAGCCGCTGCTGGCGGGGGACCCGATGCTCGGCCCGGCCGACACCGCTGAGCGGCGCGAATCGGTCTCGTACGCGGTCCTCACCCTCATGGAGCGCCTGTCCCCCAACGAGCGGGCCGTGTACGTGCTGCGAGAGGCCTTCGACTACCCGCACCGGGAGATCGCCGAGATCCTCGACATCACCGAGGCCGCCAGCCAGCAGATCTTTCACCGCGCCAAGAAGCATGTGGCGTACGGCAAAGCCCGCACCGACATCGACCGGGCCGCCGCCCAGCGGATCGCCGCGGAGTTCCTCGCGGCCGCCACCAGTGGCCGGACCGATGAGCTCGTACGCCTGCTCACCAAGGACGCCATCTCCATCGGCGACGGCGGAGGGAAGGTTCCGGCACGCACCAGGGCGTTCGAGGGAGCCGTCGCGGTCGCGAAGTTCCTGCGGGGCCTGTTCAAGCCCGCCGAGGCCAAGCGCGCCGTCGTCGGCGGCTCGCCCGAGATCTACCCCTGGACCGCCAATGGCGAACCCGCCGTTGTGGCGGTCGTGGAAGGCCGGGTCGTCGCCATCATGTGCCTGGAGGTCACGGCCGAGGGCATCACTGCCTGCCGTACCCAGGCAAACCCCGACAAGCTCGAACGCGCGACCCGGCAATGGGCGGCGGTCAGCCATGGGGAGCCCCTGCTCATGATGTGACCCGCATCACCCCGTGACCCTGTCAGGGATCGGCGGGCCATCCGGTTCAAGTGACGAATCCGAACCGGAGAGCAAGGGAGCCGACGATGAGGGTGCTGGTGGCAGGAGCGACCGGAGCGATGGGCAAGGAACTGGTGCCGCGTCTGGTCGATTCCGGACACGAGGTGTTCGCCATGATCCGCAGCGAATCCAACAAGGCCAGGGCGGCACAGCTGGGCGCGGTACCGGTCATCGCCGATGCGCTGGATCGCGCCCAGGTCGAGGCGGCCGTGCGCCAGGCGGCCCCGGAGGTGATCGTCAACCAGCTGACCGCCATCGGGCACGTCGACACCCGCCACTTCGACCGCAGCTTCGCCGCCACCAACCGGCTGCGGATCGAGGGGACCGACAACCTCCTCGCGGCCGCACGCGCCGCCGGAGCACGACGGTTCGTCGCCCAGAGCAACGGCGTTCACCTACACGCGGACCGGCGGGCCGGTCAAGAACGAACAAGACCCCCTGGATCGCGCACCGGTCAGCCAGATGGCCCCGATGATCGCCGCGATCGAACACTTGGAGAAGGCCGTGCTGAGCGCCGCCTGGACCGAAGGGATCGTGCTGCGCTACGGCGCGTTCTACGGACCCGGAACCTCCATGGGGCCAGGCTCCGAGCAGCTCGAGATGATCCGCAAACGCAGGTTCCCGGTCGTCGGCGACGGCGGCGGGGTGTGGTCGTTCGTCCACATCGCCGACGCCGCCGAGGCGACGGTCGCAGCGGTGGAGAACGGCGGCCGCGGTGTCTACAACATCGTCGATGACGACCCCGCCCCGGTCGCCGAATGGCTACCGGAACTGGCAGCGATGCTGGGCGCCAAGAAGCCGATGCGCGTACCGCGGTTCGTCGGACGGCTGGCCGCCGGACAGGCCGGCGTCGTGCTCATGACCGAACTGCGCGGCGCATCCAACGCCAAGGCCAAGCGCGAACTGGGCTGGCACCCGACGCACCGGACCTGGCGCCAGGGCTTCCAGGTCGTGCCGTGACGTGCTGAGCGTCGTCCTTCCCGCCTCGGTTGGGAGCACTTGCTGCTGTTTAACACGTAGATGGCGTCCTGGGTGACCGCCAAGCACCGGAACTTGTTGCATCGCCAACACCTTGATCGACGGTGGCTTGGAGCGCCTGCGGTTCCTGGCCAACCGCCGCCTCAGCAGCAGTGCGGCCGGCGCGGGATGATGCACGACCGAACCCGGGGATATTGGGTGGGTACGTCACCAGCCCGCTCGGTAGTTTTGGCGGGTGCCCCCACAGATTCCGCATCCCGAGCCCGGTGTGCCGGACACGAGGGGGCCGATGCGGTACGTCTGGTGGCTGGTTCGCTGTCAACCCTGGCGGGTGCTGCGTGGCACCGTGGTCGGCACGGCGTGGATGATCGGGCTGTCGGTCCGGCCGTACCTCGTCTCACGCGCCGTCGACGACGGACTGCGCGCGCACGACACCCGAGCCCTGCTGCTGTGGGTCGCGGCAATCGTCGTCGCCGGGGCGGGGCTGTCGTACCTGGGCATCATGCGGCACCGCACGATGACCTTCGTCCGGGAGGACGCTTCAGCCCGCTCCGCGGCGGCCCTGCTGCGCCAGTTGTCTCGGATCGGCGCGGTGCTGCCGCGCCGGCTCGCCGCGGGGGAGGTCGCCACGGTCGGCGGCTCCGACATCGGCTATACGTCGCAGGTGCTCACCATGACCGGCCCGGGCGTTGGCGCCGTCATCGCGTACGCGGTCATCGCCGTCGTGCTGTGGTCGGTCTCTCCGTTGCTGGCGCTGTGTGTGCTGCTGGGCGTGCCGGCGATCGCGCTGATCATCGGACCGATGCTGCGCCGCCTCGAACGGGCGGAGTCCGTCTACCGACAGCAGCAGGGCGTCCTCACCACCCGGGCCGGCGACATCGTGGCCGGGCTGCGGGTGCTGGCCGGGGTCGGCGGCCGCGGCCTGTTCGCCCGCCGGTACGCTGCCCGCTCCCAGGACCTGCTCGCCGAGGGTTATCGGGTCGGTGCCGTCTACAGCTGGATCGACGCGTTGACGGTCGCCATACCGAGGCTGTTCCTCGCGGCCGTGGTGTGGCTCGCGGCCCGCATGGCGGTCGCTGGCGACATCACGGTCGGGCAAATGGTCGCCGTCTACGGGTACGTGGCGACGCTCATCGTGCCGGTCTGGTTCCTGCTTGAGGGAAGCTACGGGGTGATCCGGGGCCGCGTCGCCGCCCGCCGCATCATCGCCCTGCTCAACCTGACCCCGGACCACGTCGGCGGCCCGACCCCGCAGGACGTGGGCGGGCCGGGAAACGTACCCGGTGCCCGCCGGCCGCTAGCCGGGTCCGCGCCGCTACGGCCCGCAGACCTGTACGACCCCGCTTGCGGACTGACCGTGCGCGACGGTCGGTTGGTCGGCGTCGCCGCCGACGACCCGGCGGAGGCCATCGCCCTGGCCGACCGGCTCGGACGCTACGTCGTCAGCGACGTGACCTGGGGCGGCGTGCCGCTGACCGGGATCGCACTCGACCAGGTACGCGCCCGGATCCTGGTCGCCGACCACGACTCCTATCTCTTCGCCGGGACCCTGCGGGACATCCTGCGTGGCCGGGAGTCGAGCGCCGACGGCCGGGCAGGGAACGGCGACGGCCGCACCCGAGCAGGGAACGGCGACACCCTCGCCCAGAAGGGAAACGCTGATCACCGGATCACGGCGGCCCTGCGTACCGCGTCGGCAGAGGACATCGCCGACGCGTTGCCGGACGGGCTCGGCACCCCGATCGACACCCGGGCCCGCACCCTCTCCGGCGGCCAGCGCCAACGGGTGCGGCTGGCCCGGGCGCTGCTCGCCGAACCTGAGGTGCTGATCCTCATCGACCCGACGTCGGCGGTGGACGCGCACACGGAGGCGCGGATCGCCGAGCGGCTGCGCGTCGCGCGGGCCGGGCGGACCACCATCGTGCTCGCTACGTCACCGTTGCTGCTCGGGCACGCCGACACGGTCGCGCATCTGAGCGAGGGGCGGATCGTCGCCACCGGCACCCACGCCGAACTGCTCGATCAGGACCGGGGCTACCGGCAATTGGTGGCCCGGGGCAGCGACGCCCTCGACTTCGGAGACTTCACCGGGCCCGAGGGCGCGTTGCGGTGAGCCGGCTGCCAGTAGCGGACCGTGCCGCCGTCCGACGGGAGATGCTGGACCTCGTCGGCCGGGACCGGCGCGCGGTCCTGGTCGTGCTGGTGTTGCACGGTGCCGCCGCGATCGCCGGACTCGCGGCGCCGTGGCTGCTCGGCACAATCGTCGACCAGGTTGCCGCCGGCGCGCGGGTCGCCACTGTGGACCGCTTGGCGATGGCGATCGGCGGATGCGTTCTGGTGCAGGCGCTGCTCTCCCGGTACGCCCAGTACGCCGGTCACCGGTTCGGGGAGCGGGCGGTTGCCCGGCTGCGCGAGGAGTTCATCCGCAAGACGCTCGGCCTGCCCGTCTCCGTCGTGGAGCGGGCCGGCTCCGGGGACCTCGCCACCCGCAGCTCCGTCGACGTGTCAACCGTCGGGACGACCGTCCGCGACGTCGTGCCCACCATCGTCATCGCATCGGCGCAGCTGACGCTGCTGTTCGGGGCGATCTTCCTGCTGCACCCGATGCTCGGCCTGGTGGCGCTCGCCGGGCTGCCGCCGATCTGGGCGGCGAGCCGCTGGTACCTGCGGCGGGCCAGCTCCGCCTACCTCGCCGAGGGCGCCGCCACGGCGGAGCTGACCGAGACGCTGACCACCACCGCCGAGGGCGCGCGCACGGTGGAGGCGCTGCGCCTCACCGACGACCGGATCGTCCATGGCACCGAGCGCATCGCCCGGGTGTGGGCTACCCGACGGGCGACGCTCGCGCTGCGGACCGTGTTCTACACGGTGGTGGAGGCCAGCTATCCGTTGCCGATCGCCGCGGTGCTGCTGGTCGGCGGATTCTTCCTGTCCAGGGGGATGGTCTCGCTCGGTGAAGTGGTCGCCGCCGCGCTCTATCTCCAGCAGGCGATCGAGCCGTTGGACCGAATCCTGCAGTGGACCGAACAGGCGCAGCGCGGCTTCGCGTCATTCGCCCGCGTGCTCGGCGTCGGCCAGGTGCCACCGGAGCCGCCCGGCAAGGCCTCCGCGCCACCAGGGGAACGGCTCGTCGTGCGCGGCGCCCGATTCTCGTACACCGACGGCCACGACGTCCTGCACGGCATCGACCTGGAGGTACGGCCCGGCGAGCGGCTGGCCGTCGTCGGCCCGTCGGGCGCCGGGAAGTCCACCCTGGCCCGGCTGCTGGCCGGGATCGACGCCCCGCGACACGGCGTGGTCAGCATCGGCGGCTGCCCGATCACCGACCTGGATCCCGCCGAGCGCCGGCGCCGGATCGCCCTGGTCACCCAGGAACACCACGTCTTCATCGGCTCTGTGCGCGACAACCTCGCCTTCGCCGCGCCGGACGCGTCCGACGAACAGATGCGAGCCGCGCTGGTCGCCGTCGGCGCCGACTGGTACGCCGAGCTGCCCGACGGCCTCGACACGGAACTCGGCGACGGGGCCAGGCAACTCGGGGCGGCCGATGCGCAGCAGCTCGCGCTGGCCCGGCTGGTGCTCGCCGACCCGCACACGCTGATCCTCGACGAGGCGACAGCCGCGCTCGATCCGACCACCGCCCGGCGTACCGAGCGCGCGCTGGCGGCCGTGCTCACCGGCCGGACCGTCATCGCGATCGCGCACCGGCTCAACACCGCGCACGACGCCGACCGGGTCGCCGTGATGGAAGACGGCCGGATCACCGAACTCGGCAGCCACGACGAGCTCGTCCGCGCCGACGGGGCCTACGCCTCCCTCTGGCGCTCCTGGCACAGCTGAGAGGTCCGTGCAGCTGACGTACCGAAGGGCGCCGCCGCGAGGTGACGCTTCGACCATCGTCAACGCGCTGGTCAGGCTCGCACTGCCCCAGTCAGTCCGTGACATGATTGCGCCCATGGGGAAGCAGCAGGACGTCGGCGGGCCTGATCGCCACAGCGGGTCAGATACCACCGCCCACCATCCGATGGGTGGGAGCGTCGACGCGCGGCTCGCCGTCGCGCAGGACCCCACAACGCCACAGATGACCCTCATCGACTTGGCGTCCGACCCGTCGGCTGTGGTCCGTAAGGCGGTCGCGGCTCGGACCGACGCACCCGCGCAGGCACTGCGACCGCTGACCCGGGACCATGATCGTCAGGTCCGGGAGGCCGTGGCAAGAAACCCTTCGACCTCCATCGCCAATCTCTTGCGTCTCGTCAAGGACGCCGACCGGTGGGTCCGCTGGGCGGTCGCCGGCAACCCGGCTTGCGACGAGTCGGTTCGCCGGGTGATGTCAGAGGCACCCGACAAGGAGCTTCGTGGCCTCCTCGCGGAGATGCGGGAGTTGGAGCCCGATCTGGCCGCCAGGCTGATCGACGACGTCTCACCCGAGGTACGGGAACGACTCGCCACCCACACCCACGACCCCGACGTGATCACCGCTCTGATGGCCGATCGCACCGCACGCGTACGCAAGGGGGTCGCCCGCAACCCGCGGACCACCGCCGAGCAGCGCACCGCGCTTGCCCAGGACTCCGTGGTCGACGTCCGTGCCGCGCTGGTCCGCGCGGTTCAGCTGAACGAGGCGGATCTGGAACGCCTGGTTGACGACCGTTCGGTGCAGGTCCGACTGGCGATGGCACAATCCGAGGTTGTCCCGCCGCACATCCGGCGGGCCCTCGAGCGCGATCCCGACGATACGGTGGCCGGCGCGGCGCGGGGTTTCCGCCCGGCGTCTGGCAATTCCCCGGTGATACGGGCTCCACGCGTCGGTCACCGGCCCTCCGGGACCGATCCGGGTCGACCGGGCGGCGCCGCACGCTAAGGCCGCGGCATCTCTGCCATCTGGTTGACGATGCTGACCTCGGCGTCGTGCTGGTCTAGCGAGCAGCGACGGGTGCCGCCGCCGGCTTCCGGTCGGCGTTGCCCTCGGCCCCGAACGGGGTGCGCAGTCGGGTCATCGCAGCCGCACTCACGTCGACGGCAGGTGTGTGATCGAAGGGCGCTTCTGCTCCCGGTGCTGCACGGAACGGACTTGAATCTTGCACGGCTAGATCGGTCAACAGCTGCTCCAAAGTGTTGCGCGCCAGCGCGCGACTCACCCGCTCGCATCTGCAAGCCGGGTGCGGTGGATGAGCGGGGTGGATCCGGCCGCTCGCCGGGGCGGCGTCGGATCCGTTTCGCTCCGCCCTCCAAACCCTAACCCAGAACGACCACCCCGTACGGCTTGGGCCGGGGTGCGGGTGGAATGGTGAAGAACTCCGCCGGTTCCGACCGCGGCCTGCATCTGGCGTCGACCACCACGCGCCACGATCGATCGGTCAGCGCGGGGCAGGGCGGCCGTTCCCACGTTGGTCCAAGATCCGCGGAACCACGGGCGCCGTTCCACTCGCCGCCGGGCGCACCGCGGCTTGCGATCGCCGGCTCGTTCGTCATCCACGACTCCCCCGCGGTGAAGGGCGAACGGGCCGGGTGGCCGGGCGATCGGTAGCGACGAACAGGGCGAGGGCGACGGCCTGAATTCCGGCCACGGTGATGATCATGGCGGTGATCGAGTAGTCGTAGAGGGCACCGATGAGCACCCCACCGACCAGGGTCGCCGCGCCCAACCCGGCGGCGAAGATTCCGTAGGCGGTGCCCCGCCTGCCAGTGGGGACGATGTCGGCGATGGCCGCACGCATGGCGGATTCCTGGATGCCGAGCACGGCGCCCCAGGCCAGGACCCCGGCGACCGCGGTCGCCGGGGTGGTGGTGAAGGCAGCCAGCGGGATCAGAGCGGTCAGCACGGGGACGGCGGCCAGTACCCGGAGGCCGGCCCGGTCATACAGCCACCCGGAGGCTAGCGCGGCGATCGCGTCGACGCCCATCGCGGCGGCGTACACGACCGGAACCACCGCCACCGGTACGACCTGCCGGGTGGCGAGGTGGAAGCTGAGCACACCGAAGGTGGCGTAGCCGGCCGTGGTCAGCACCGTGAAGGCCAGATAGGTCCAGAACACGCGGGGCAGCCGGACGCCCGGCGGGGCGGGCGACGCACCGGGTTGAGGGCCCGGTTCGAAGCGGCGCGGATCGGGCACGCCAGCGCGCAGCCACAGCAGCAGGAGCAGCGCCGCCACAGCCGGTACGGCCAAGGCGAGGAACGCGGGCCGGTAGTGGTAGGCGGTGGCGGCCAGAACGGCGGCGACCAGCAAGGGCCCCGCAACCGCCCCGGCCTGGTCGAGCGCCTCGTGCACGGCAAAGCCCTTGCCACGGCCGACCGCCGAGGCGGCGTGGGAGATCATGACATCGCGCGCCGGGCCCCGGATCGCTTTACCGGCACGTTCCGCGACAAACAGCACCGAAGCCAGCCACAACGCGCTGGTCAGCCCGAGAGCGGGCACAGCGACCATGGTCAGGACGTAGCCGACCAGGACCAGCGGCCAGTAGGCCCGGGTCCGGTCGGCGAGGGGTCCGGTGCCCAGCCGTCCGGCCAGGGCGAACGCCTCCCCGACGCCGGTGACCAGGCCGACGAGGGTCGCGGATGCCCCGAGGGTGGCCAGGTAGGGTCCGATGACTGACCGGGCGCCCTCGTACACCACGTCCGACAACAGACTGACAACACCGAACGCGGTCACGAACCGCCACGGCGTCCACCTGATTGTCGGCGCCGCGATCTTCACCTGTGCAGTCTGGCCCACCGGGATGCGGGTCGGGTGTGGATCAGCCCAGGCGCCCGGCTGCCCGCCGCCGTCCTGTCGTGCCAGAAGACCCGCTCTCGACATCAGCCGTTTCCACTCACTCGAGGCCTGGATGGCCGCCCGGCGCGGTTTCCCGCCGGCACCGGCCACGAACGAGCGCCCCAGGGCGGAGCGGAGCGTTTGGCCAAGTACGCCTCGGGCAATCGCGCGGCGGAGCACCGGCAACGGGGGATCAGGTAATGAAGATCCACGACCCGGCCGGTCAGGCGATGCAGAAGGACTACGACGTCACCGACATCGAGCGCTTGATGGGCAAACGGGACCGGAAGAACGTCGACGACGTGATCGAGTGGGAACGGCGGTTCACCGGCGAGGTTCAGCACATGATCGAAGACTTCTACCGGGCGCGGGACAAAGCGAGGGACTTCCCGCATGAGCCCGACCAGCTCTACAAGAAGCTGAAGAGCAGCCGATAGGGCGTGCAGGGACGCATCGGTCTACAGCCAGGGGGCGTACGGGGCATGCGGGGCAGCGTCGTGGTGAAGCCGGAGGTGACCGGCCGTGAGTCGGTGGGGCTGGCCGACGTGGTGTGGGAGAACGCGCGGCAGAAACCGGACAAGGTGCAGTTTCTGCGCCCGGACCCGGACGCCCGGTCGTGGCCCGCGCAGCAGGCCGGTGTCGGCGACGCGGGTGCGGTGACCTGCCGGCAGTTCCGCGACGACGTGCTGGCGTTGGCGCGAGGACTCATCGCCGCAGGGGTCGCGCCCGGGGACCGGGTGGCGTTGATGAGCCGCACCCGCTACGAGTGGACCCTGGTCGACTATGCGGTGTGGACGGTCGGCGCGGTGACCGTTCCGGTGTACGACACCTCGAGTGCCGATCAGCTGGCCTGGATCCTGGCCGACTCCGGCGCGGTGGCGTGCGTGGTGGAGACACCCCAGCACGCCGCGATGCTGACCGGCGTACGGGAGAGGCTGCCGGGGCTGGGGCAGGTGTGGCAGATCGACGCCGGTGACCTGATCCAGGCGGCGGCTCGGGGCCGGTCCGTCGACGACGAGCAGGTGGCGGCCCGCCGCGTTGCGGTGTCGGGCGGGGACGTGGCGACTATCGTGTACACCAGCGGGACGACGGGCCGGCCGAAGGGCTGCGTGCTGACGCACCGCAACATCGGCCTCGACGTCGGCAACGCGGTCGCGGTGCTGCCGGAGTTGTTCCATGAGCGGGCGTCGACGGTGCTCTTCCTGCCGTTGGCGCACGCGTTCGCCCGGATGATCCAGGTGGGGATGGTGCAGACCCGGGCGACGATGGTGCACAGCGCCAGCATGAGCGGCGTGATGGATCAGCTACGCCGTTACCGGCCCACGTTCGTCCTCGCGGTGCCGCGAGTGTTCGAGAGGATGTACAACCGGGCGCGACAGAAGGCCATCGAGAGCCACCAGGGTCGCCTCTTCGCCGTCGCGGACCGGGTGGCCGTGCGGTACAGCCGGGCCCTGGACCGCCCGTCCGGTCCTGGCCCGGCGCTCCGGCTGGCGCGGCGGGTCTTCGACCTGCTGGTCTATCGGAAGCTGCGGGCGGCGCTCGGCGGACGGTGCCGCGTCGCGATCGTCGGCGGCGCCCCCCTCGGTGAGCGGCTCGGGCACTTCTTCCGCGGCGCCGGCCTGACGCCGCTGGAGGGGTACGGGTTGACCGAGACCTCCCCCGCGCTGGCGGCGAACCGGCCGTCGGCGATGCGGATCGGCACGGTCGGCCGGCCGCTACCGGGCGTGGAGTTGGCGATCGCCGACGACGGGGAGGTCCTCGTCCGCGGCGACGTCGTCTTCCACGGGTACTGGAACAATCCGTCCGCCACCCGCGCGGCGTTCACGGCCGACGGCTGGTTCCGCACCGGCGACCTCGGCAGTCTCGACGACGACGGCTATCTGCGGATCACGGGACGCACCAAGGAGATCCTCGTGACCGCGGCCGGCAAGCACATCGTGCCCGCGCAGATGGAGGATCGGGTACGCGCGGACCCGCTGGTCAGCAACTGCATGCTGGTCGGCGACGCGAAGCCGTACGCCGCGGCTCTGGTCACCCTCGACCCGCAGGCATGGCTGCGGTGGCGGACCGCGCACGGTCACCCGCGCGCATCGGTGGCGGAACTGCGCGACGACCCCGCCCTGCGCGGGGAGATTCAGGCGGCGATCGACCGGGCGAACAGCTCTGTCTCCCAGGCGGAGGCCATCAAGACCTTCCGCATCCTGCCCGACGACTTCACCGAGGCCAGCGGTGAACTGACCCCCACGTTGAAGATCAAGCGCGAGGTGGTGCAGCGGCACCGTGCCGCCGAGATCGAAGCCCTCTACGCCGGCCACTAGGTGTCCTGGCCGGAGAGGTCGGGATGTCTGTGGCCGGCAGGGCCGCCGCCGGCGCCGCGCCTGCTGGGTCATCCCGCACCCACCGGTTGTAGCCTCGGCCCCTATGAGCTGGCTGCCTGACGACTTCGTCCACCCCGTCCACGTGCCCGTGCCCGGCACCGCGCTTCACCTGCGGCCGATCCGGGAGGCGGACACCGCGCTCGACTACCCCGCCGTGATGGGCTCCCGAGAGCGCCTGTGGGAGATCTTCGGCCCGGCCTGGGCCTGGCCCCAGGCGACGATGACCTACGAAGAGGACCGCATCGACCTGCTGCGGCACGAGAAGGAGATAGCCGCGCACCAGTCGTTCAACTACGCGCTGCTGGACGAGGAGGAGACGGCGATCCTCGGCTGCGTCTACATCGACCCGCCCGAGCGCTCCCGCTCCGACGGCGAGGTGTCCTGGTGGGTGGTGGACGACCTTGTCGGCAGCGAGGCCGAGCGCGCGCTCGACGCGCTGGTGCCGCGGTGGATCGCCGCCGACTGGCCCTTCCGGCGCCCCCGTTACCTGGGCCGCGACATCACCTGGCAGGACTGGCTGGCGCTGCCGCGCGCCTCGTGACCCGTCCCAAGCGGCGCCCGGATCGTGTATTTAAAGATCGCTCGCGGTGGTCATCGACGCACCGCTGCTGAGGTTCACGGATGTCCGCCCGCCGCCGTCGAAATCGGCACGGGAAGCTGCTCTTCGCACAGGTCACACCACAGTTGTACGCGTCGTTGAGTGGATGTAGTAGCCGTCGTGCGAGCGCGTGGGCGCTGCCGCTCTCGGAGGCCGGGCCCGCGTGCGACCGCGGACGGCTTCGAGTCGGACCTGCTCGCAGTCCATGAGGACCTGGCCGGGCGCCGGCACGCCGATCCGCTCGGTGCCCTCGCCACCGCAATCGGCCCGACGGGCGTCGTCGACCATGAATTAGAGGCATTCCGACGACATCGCGACCGTGATCCGTACGCGACACCTGCAGACACCGATCGCTCGCGTTCTCTGCTACCTAGATGCGGGCCAGTTCTCCGCCCTTCAGGCCGACGACACCGACTGGAAGTCGGCAATCCGGCAGCGCATCCTTCTCGGCCCGACGTGCCCTACTGCGCCACCCCTGGGCGTCGCGCGTCATCGAATCCCCACTCTCGGCAGCCGGGGTGTGGGGAGGAACTGTTCCCCGGCTCACCGCTGCCGGATGACCTGGGGATGCAGCTAGCCATGTTTCGCGATGGCTCCCAGGCATCCCCACATCGCGGAGACAACGATGTCCGCCGCTCACGACGGGGTCGGTCGTCGGCCGAGGCTGCGACGACCAGTTCGAGCTCGCCCTCGACCTCCTGCTGGACGGATCTGACAACCTCTACCGGCAGGGATGGACGTCCCACGGCGCCCAGTCCTGACCCCCGGGCGACAGGCACTCGGAATTGCACGGCTGAAGCTCAGCCGGCCCCCTGGCCTGGGCCTGTGGCGACGGCGGGGCGCAGGGCCGTCGTGGTCGGCGCGAGGCAGAAACTGCCGGCATGCGAGAGTGTGGGCCGGTGGAGGTCGGCAGCTGGCCGCACCGCCTCAGAGTAGGGAGGCAACCCGCCGATGTTCACCACCGCACGCCTGCAGGTCATCCTGGAGATCGCCCGCCACGGCACCATCGTCGCCGCCGCGGAGCGCCTTCAGCTGAGCCCGTCCGCGGTCTCCCACCAGCTCGCCGCATTGGAGCAGGAGGCCGGGGTGGCGCTGGTGGACCGGGGGCCGCGCAGCCTGCGGCTCACGGTCGCGGGCCAGCGCCTGGCGGACTACGCGCAGCAGATCGTCGATCTGATGTCGTCGGCCCGCGACGAGCTGGCCGCACACGGCGAGGGCCGCCAGGGACTGCTGCGGATCGGGTTCTTCGCCACGGCGGGCACCGAACTGCTGCCGCGCGCGCTGTCGAGCTTCACCCGGGACCATCCGCAGGTCGAGCTGGCGCTGATCCTCGGGCAGCCGCACGAACTGCTCCCCCGCCTGCACCAGGGTGAGCTGGACCTGGTGGTGGTCTTCGACCATCCGCTCAGCCCGGCGCAGGAATCGCCGTACGCGAAGGTCGAGCCCCTGATGCGGGACCCCCAGCTGGTGGTGCTTCCTCCGGATCATCCGCTCGCCCGCCGGCGGCGGCTCCGGCTCGCCGACCTCGCTGCCGAGCCGTGGATCACCACCCTCGGCGTGCAGGGCGAGGTGTCGGTGCTGGAGCTGGCGGCGCGCGCGGAGGGCTTCGCGCCGCGGATCCGCTGCCGCAGTGACCATTACGAGGTCGTGCTGGGCCTGGTTCGGGCCGGTGTGGGGGTGGCGCTGGTGCCGTCGCTCGGCCTGCGCAACCCCGGCGCGGTGGCGGTGCGGCCGCTCGCCCACGCCAAGCTGTACCGGGAGATCGGCGTGGCGCTGCGTCCCGGCAACCCCAACCCGGTGGTCGGCAGGTTCTTCGAGCGGCTGCGCGACGCCGCGTCGACGCTGAGTCAGGAGTTGTCGGACCGGTGGGCTCCGGCGAGCCGGCCGACCGCCGCACCCCAGCGGCGCAGCTCGGCCACGGCGGCCCGCTCCTCCCCCGGCGCGAACGCGGCGATCACGGCATAGACCACGGTGTGCCGGCCGGACACGATCCCGGTGTCGGCGCGTACCCCGGTGTCGGTGCCGGTCTTGTTCGCCACCCGGACGCCGTCGCCCGACCACGGGTCGTGGCCGATCGAGTCGGCGACCATCGTGCGGTCGGTGTTCCCGGCGAGCCAGCCGCGCAGCAGCCCGCACGCCTGCGGGCTCTGCCAGGTCCCCTGCGCCACCGCGGCGAGGAAGGCGCAGAGTTCTCCAGCGGTGCCCGTGGCGAAGGTCTCCGGTACGCCGGGGCCGCGCTCGGCGCGGATCCGGTCGTGCACGGTGGTGTCCCGCAGCCCGGCGTCGCGGGCCAGGTCCCGCACGGCGTCCAGGGTCACCAGCCGCAGCAGGGCGTTGGTGGCGGCGTTGTCGCTGACCGTGGCGACGGCCGTGGCCAGGTCGGCGACCGTCCACCGCCGGGGCGACAGCTGGCCGAGCAGGCCGGTGCCGCCGACCTCCCGGTCGGCGTCGAGCAGCTCGACCGGCTGGCCCGCGGCGAGCGTCCCGTCGGCGAGCCGCCGGGCGACCTCGCCGAGGAGCAGCACCTTGCCGACGCTGGCCAGCGGCAGGACCAGGTCCGGGTCGGCCGACAGGGTGCGGCCGTCGTCCAGCCGCCGCACCATCGCCCCGATCCGCACCGCCGGGCTCATCGCGGCCCCGGCACGGCGCGCTGCCGATCCGGTACGGCCAGCACCCGACCGGGCCGCGCGTCGGTGACCGCACCGTCGCCCACGACGATCCGGCCGCCGACCACCACGCACCGCACCCCCTGTGGCGGCGCCAGCGGATCGTCGTACGTGGCGCCGTCGGCGACCCGCCGCGGGTCGAGAACCACCAGGTCGGCGGCGTACCCGTCGGCGAGCAGCCCGCGGTCTCGCAGGCCGAAGCGGTGGGCGGGCATCGCCGTCATCTTGTGCACCGCCTCCACCAGCTCCAGCAGTCCCACCTCGCGAACATAGTGGCCGAGCACCCGGGCGAAGCTGCCTGCCCACCGCGGGTGGGGACGACCCCCCTTGGGTACGCCGTCCGAGCACAGCATGGTCAGCGGGCTGGCCAGCACCCGGCGTACGTCGTCCTCGTGCATGGAGTGGCTGAGGATGGTGACGTCGCCGTGCTCGGCGGCGAGCAGGTCGCAGGCGTAGTCGACGGGGTCGACGCCGCGGGCGGCGGCCAGGTCGACGATGGTGTGCCCCTGGGCGTCGGGATTGTTCGGGGCGGACGCGACGCGGATCAGGTCCCAGCCGCCGTTGCCGACGGTGTTCTCCCAGCCCGGTACGCCGGCGACCAGGTCGTGGCGGATCCGGTCGCGGAGCGCCGGTTCGGCGGCGGCGCTGAGCATCGCCGGTACCCCGTCGGCGATCAGCCACGGCGGCAACATCGCGTGCAGGGCCGTGCTGCCCGCGGTGTACGGGTAGACGTCGCAGGTGACGTCCAGCCCGTCGGCGCGCGCCCGTTCCAGTCGGGCGAGGGTGCGGACGGTGGCTCCCCAGGCGCGCCGGCCCGCGGTCTTGTGGTGGGAGACCTGCAGCGCCGACCCGGCCGCGGTGGCGATCTCGACGGCCTCGTCGAGTGCGGCTTCGACCTGGGACATCTCGTCACGCAGGTGCGTCACGTACGGCTTGCCGTGTGCGGCCGCGACCCGGGCCAGGGCGATGACCTCGTCGGTGCCGGCGTTGACGCCCGGGGAGTAGATCAGGCCGGTCGACAGGCCGGCCGCGCCCGCGGCCAGCGCCTCGTCGAGCAGGTGGCACATCGCCTGGATCTCCGTGGGGGTGGCCCGCCGCTGGGCGAAGCCGACCACGGCGGCGCGCAGCGTGCCGTGGCCCACGAGGGCGGCGAGGTGGTTGCGCCGGGCCACGCCCTGGGCGTCGGCGAACTCGGCGAACGACCCGTACGCCGACGCGGGTGGCCCGAACGTCGCGGCGAGCAGTTCCCGTACCGGTTCGGCGCGTTGGGGTGGGACCGGGAAGGGGCTGATGCCGCAGTTGCCGCAGACCTCCGTGGTGACGCCCTGGAGCAGCGGCGCGCGGCGCAGCACCTCCCTCTGCTCGTCGTCCCCGGCGAGCAGGTCGGAGTGGGTGTGCACGTCGACGAAGCCCGGCGTGACGACCAGCCCGGTCGCGTCGATGACCTGGGCGGCCGGGGTGCGGCTGCCCGGTGGCAGCAGCAGGAGCCGCCCGTCGCGCACGCCGACGTCGGCGGGGCGGGACGGCGAGCCGCTGCCGTCGATCACGTCCCCGCCGGTGACCAGCAGGTCCAGCCGGGCCATCAGAGCACCTTGGACAGGAAGGCGCGGGTGCGGTCGTGCCGCGGCGCGGCGAGCACCTCCCGGGGTGAACCCTCCTCGACGATGAGGCCCTCGTCCATGAAGACGAGGTGGTCCCCGACCTCCCGGGCGAAGCCCATCTCGTGGGTCACCACGATCATGGTCATCCCGCTCGCCGCGAGGTCCTTCATCACCTCCAGCACCTCGCCGACCAGTTCCGGGTCGAGCGCCGAGGTCGGCTCGTCGAACAGGATGAGCTTCGGCGACATGGCCAGCGAGCGGGCGATGGCCACCCGCTGCTGCTGGCCGCCGGAGAGCTGGGCCGGGTAGTGGTGGGCGCGGTCGGCCAGTCCGACCCGGTCGAGCAGGTCGGCGGCGCGCCGCCGCGCGTCGGCGGTCGGGACGCCCTTCACGGCGACCAGGCCCTCCATCACGTTCTCCAGGGCGGTGCGGTGCGGGAACAGGTGGAAGCGCTGGAAGACCATGCCGATCGACTCGCGCTGGCGGCGCAGCCGCGCGTCCGGCAGGGGCCGCAGCCGGCCGCCGCGCTCTTCGTATCCGATCAGCTCACCGTCGACGTAGACGCGGCCGGCCTGCGGCTCCTCGAGGTGGTTGAGGCAGCGCAGCAGGGTGGACTTGCCGGAGCCGGACGGGCCGACCACGCAGACCACCCGGCCGCGTTCGATGGTCAGGTCGATGCCGCGCAGCACCTCCAGCCGGCCGAAGCTCTTGCGCAGGGACCGGCACTGCACCATGGGCGGGGTCATCGCGCGCTCCCGGTGAAGCGCAGGTTGCGAGCGATCCGCCCGCGCAGGGCGCCTGGCACGGTGGCGCCGAAGCCGCGGCTGAACCGGCGCTCCAGGTAGTACTGGCCGATGCTGGCGACGGTGGTGAGGACCAGGTACCACACGGATGCGACGATCAGCAGGGCGATCACCTCGAAGTTGGTCAGGTAGAGCCGCTGGGCGACGGTGAGCAGGTCGGCGCCGGCGATCACCGAGACGAGCGAGGTGGTCTTGAGCATGGAGATGAACTGGTTGCCGGTCGGCGGGACGATGATCCGCATCGCCTGGGGCAGCACGACCCGCCTCATGATCTTCAGGCGGGACATGCCGAGGGCCGCCGCGGCCTCCTGCTGACCGGGGTCGACCGCGCGCAGGCCGGCCCGGACGATCTCGCTCATGTAGGCGCCCTCGTTGATGCTGAGCCCGAGCAACGCCGCGACGAATCCGGTGACCAGTGTGTTCGTCTCCCAGGTCACCAGCTTCGGGCCGCCGAACGGCACACCCAGCCCGACCTCGGGGAAGATCAGCGCGATGTTGAACCAGAAGATCAGCTGCACCAGCAGCGGCGTGCCGCGGAAGAACCAGACGTAGGCCATGGCGCCGGCGCGCAGGACGCGGCTGTCGGAGACCTGCATGAGCGCCACGACGACGCCGAGCACCACACCGATCACCATGGACGCGACCGTGAGCTGGACGGTGACCCACAGCCCTTCCAGGATGACCCGGTCGAACTGGTACCTGACGACGATGTCCCAGTGCAGGTTCGGGTTGATCGCGATGGTCCAGCCCAGCCAGGCCAGGATCAGGGCGGTCACCCCGGCGGCCAGCCAGCGCCCCGGGCGCAGCGGGTGGCTGATCCGGTTCGCCTCCGGGCCGGCGGGCCCGGCCGAGGCCGGGCCCGTGGCGGTCGCGCCCACCGGGGTGCTCACTTCTGGTCGTTGACCGTCGCGGCCTGCACACCGCTGCCCTGCACGCCCCACTTCTCCAGGAGCCTCGTGTACTCGCCCGAGTCGATCAGCTCCTGCAGGGCCCGCTGGACGGCGTCACGCAGCTGGCTGTCCTTCTTGTCGATCGCGATGCCCCACGGGCCGGCCTCGTACTGGGCCTCCAGCACCTCGTACTTGCCGCTCTGCGTGGCCAGCATCTTGGCCACCGGGTAGTCGACGATGGTGGCCACCGCGCGCCCGGCGTCGATCTGCAGCAGGCCGGTCGGGGCGTCCTCGCTCTGCGAGATGGTCATCTTCTTGGCGCACGAGGTGTTCTGCTTCTCGCCGATGGCGAGGTTCGAGCTGCCCTTGGCGAGCACCACGGCGCGGCCGCACAGGTCCGCCAGGTCCTTCACCCCGGCCGGGTTGCCCTTGGCCACCATGATGGCGCCGCCGGCCTGGAAGTAGTCGACGAAGTCGACGGCCTTGCGGCGTTCCTCGGTGTCGCTCATCGAGGACATGGCCAGGTCCCACCGGTCGGCCTGCAGACCTGGGATCAGGCCGGGAAAGCTGGCGTTGGTCATCTCCAGCTTCAGGCCGAGCCGCCCGGCGATCGCCGCCGCCAGCTCCGGGTCGACACCGATCAGGTCCTGGGTCCCTTCCTTGTACATCTCCATCGGCGGGTAGCCCTCGGCGGTGGCGACCCGCAGGACGCCCTTCTCCTTGAGGGCGGCCGGGACCAGGTCGGCCGCCTTGGCGTCGGCGGCGACCGAGGCGGAGGCGCCGGGCTGCGGCGTCTGACCGCTGGTCGAGCGGCCACAGCCAGCAACGGCGAGCGAGAGTGCGGCGAGACCGACGACAATGCGTAGCGCACGCTTCCTGACCACCGGAAACCTCCTGCCTGAGACGATGGCGGGGAATCTATCCGGGATCAGGCAGCATGAACAGCCCGAATGCTTTGCGGGGTGAGCATCCAAATAGTCGATGCTCGCCGGTGGAGTGGGAGAGGGCAACCCGGCCGCCTCGGTACTCCGGCAAAGGATCGCCGCAACGGGAGTCGCCGCGGTGCTACTTGCGCCCGAGCAGCAAAAAGCGAGATCATCACGCATGCTCGACCCCTCGCCCGAGGACGAACGGCCTTCACCGACGGTTTCCACGCCGCATTTCGTGGGTCGTGATCGGGAGATGACGGCCCTTCGGGGCGCCCTGGCCCGGCCACCGGCGATCGTGCTGGTGGAGGGCGAGGCGGGGATCGGGAAGAGCCGACTGCTGCGGGAGTGGTTGGCCGCGCCGGACCAGCACACCGCCGTGGTCTCGGTGTGCCCACCGCTTCGCGAGTCGCTGACGTTGGGGCCGATCGTCGACGCGTTCCACGGGATCGACCGCCCGGTGTCCCGATTGCGGCTCACCGAGCTTGCGGGTGCGTTACGACCCCTGTTCCCTGAATGGTCGTCGGACCTGCCGCCCGCATTGCCGCCCTTGGACGATGCGAAGGCGGCCCGGCATCGCCTGTTCCGCGCCCTGGACGAGCTGCTGCGGGCCCTGCGGGTCGACGTTCTCGTGCTCGAGGACGCTCACTGGGCCGACGAGGTGACCTTGGAGTTCCTGCTGTTCGTCACCTCCCGACAGCAGTCGGACGGGCCGAGCCTCGTGATCTCCTATCGACCGGAGGAAGTGGACGCCGGGTCGCTGTTGCTGCGGCTGACGTCCCGGCTGCCCGCTGGCGTGACCCAGCTGAGGATCGCCCTGGCGCCCATGCGACCCGACGACACGGCAGCGCTGGTGTCCTCGATGCTGGACGGCAACCCGATATCGCAGGAGTTCACGACGTTCATGCACGAGCGGACCGGTGGCGTTCCGCTGGCGCTGGAGGAGTCGGTTCGCCTCATGTGCGACCGTGCCGACCTCGTCTTCCGCGACGGGCAGTGGGTCCGGCTGAAGCTGCGCGAGCTACAGGTGCCGCCGACGGTGCGCGACTCCACCCGGGAGCGGGTGGGCAGGCTGTCACCGACGGCGCAGCAGGTGCTGCGAGCCGCGGCGACGTTGGCTGAGCGGTCGTCGGTGGCCACGATCGCGATGACCGCCGCGCTGCCACCGGATGCGTGTCGAGGCGCCGTCGCGGAGGCGGCCAACGCCGGCATCCTCGACGGAAACGACCGCGGCCAGTGGCGGTTCCGGCATGTGCTGGCCGCCACGGCTGTCTACGAAGCGATCCCGTTGACCGACCGCAGACACTTCCACCTGCTGGCCGGCCGCGCCTTGGAGGACATCCATCCGCCGCCTGTCGCACGCCTTGCCCACCACTTCCGTGAGGCGGGCGAGACGCGGTCCTGGGCGCGGTACGCCGAGCAGGTTGCCGAGCTGGCCATGGCCTCGGGTGACCACACCAAGGCCGTCGACGTGCTGGTCGATCTGTTGTCGTGGGCTGTGTTGCCGCCGGCGGATCGGGCACGGGTCGCGCGCATCGCCGGAGTAGCCGCACTGGGCCGTCGTGAACCGGTCGACGAGGTGTACCACCGCGTGATCCGTACCTTGCGCTCGGTGCTGGAGACCCCTGGACTCTCCGCCCGCCAGCAGGCCGAGATCCGCAACCCCCTGGGTCGGCTCCTGATCACCGGGGGTGAGGCGCAGGCCGCACTCGGCGAACTGGAGCAGGCGGTGGCCAACCTCGACCATGACCCGGTCGAGGCGGCTCGGGCGATGACCTATCTGGGATGGGCCTATGCGGGGCCGTGGCCGGCGTCGACCCACCGGCGTTGGCTGGATCGCGCCGCCGAGCTCGCCGCCGCATTCGATTCTCCCGCGGAGCGGCTGAACCTGGCCGGCAACCGCGCCGCGGCGTTGCTCATGCTCGGCGAAGAGGAGGCGTGGGACGTCGTCGCCGACCTGCCCACCGACGGCGCGACCTCGGCGGAGCGTCTCGACGTGGCCCGCATCCACGCGAATGTCGGAACCGGTGCACTGATCTGGGGTCGGTACGCCGACGCGGAGAAGCACCTCGCCGTGGCCATGCGCCTTGCCGAGGCCGAGCAGGCGTCCCGGTTGCAGCACAACGTCCGACTCGAACAGGCCAACCTGGCCTGGCTGACCGGCCGGTGGGAGGGTCTCGCGGAGCGGAGCGCGGCACTCGCCGATGCCGACCGGGACCGGCCGGCGCACTACCTCGGCAGCATTCGCCTCGCGGCCCGGCTGGCAGCCGCGGCCGGACGGCGGCGCGCCGCGGAGGAGCAGTTCCGGCTCGTCCTCGAGGAGTCTGCCCGTCTCGGCGCGGCCGACGACACGATGGAGGCCGCCGCTGCGCTGGCCAGACTGTGGCTGACGGACGGAAACAGCGCCCGGGCGCTGCAGGTCACGAACGAGCCGATGGACACCGTCCGGAGGAAGGGCATCTGGGTCTGGGCGACGGACCTCGTCCCCGCCCGGGTCGAGGCGCACCTCGCCGCGGGCGACGTGAAGGCCGCGACCCGCCTGGGCGACCAGTTCGCCAGAGGACTGCGTGGCCGGACGGCGCCCGCGCCTCGCGCCGCGCTCACCGTATGCCGCGCCCTGCTGCTCGCCGCAGCCGGAGACCACGCCCGCGCGGCGGCGGCATACGGTCGGGCGGCGCGCGCCTGGGGCGCGTTGCCGCGCCCGTACGACGCCATGCTCGCCCGCGGGCGTCAAGCCGAGGCGCTCATCGCGCACGGCCAGACCGAACAGGGCCGAGAGCTGCTGGCCGCGCAGTACGAGCAACTGTTCAGGCTCGGAGCCCGCGGCGATGCGGACCGTGTCGCACAGCGGCTTCGCGAACACGGCGCCGAGGTCCCGCGACTGTGGCGTGGCGGACGACGAGGGTACGGAGACCAGCTGTCACCTCGCGAGCTCGACGTGGTCCAACTGGTTGTCGCCGGCAAGACGAACCGGGAGATCAGCCGGATCCTGGCCAAGTCGCCGGCCACGGTCGATCAACAGCTACGTGCGGCGATGCGCAAGCTGAAGGTGACCTCCCGGACCGCGCTCGCGGTCAAGGCAGTGGAGGCCGGAGTGTTCGCGGAAGAGGACTCCCTCGGCGACGCGTCGTGAAAATTGACGTATCCGCTGGATAGCGAGCGGTCACTCGTCCGCCGAGCATGACTGCATGATCCATAGCCGTAGGCCAATGCATGGCTGAGCGACCCGTCGCGGGTGACGACTCCGCCAGCGAGCACCAGCCACCTCTCGAGCTGTCGCGCGAGCCGCGCGTCAGCGCCTCCGACGTCCGCGACGCCCACGACGCCGACGAGCACGAGAGCCACGACCCCTACCAACCCCTGTAGGCGAAGGACCCCGCATGAGACTCAAAGCCCTCGCGGCTTCGCTGGCCGCAGCGGTCGGCCTGAGCATGATCCAGCCACCACCGGCGTCCGCCGCTGAGCCAGATCCCGGCGCGGCCGCCAACAAGATCGCGTCGAACCTGAAGGATCGCTTCCGCACGCAGCCGGCTTCCGACTTCTGGATCACGTTCGACACCACGGCCGATCTCGCCCCCGCCAAGAAGATCGCGAACTGGACCGCCCGCGGTCAGTTCGTCTACGACGCGCTGAAAGCGGCAGCGAAGAGTTCCGCGGCGTCCGTCGCCGCCGAGCTCGACGCGGCGGGCGTGAAGTACACGTCCTACCCGCTCGTCAACGCCGTGCTCGTCAAGGGCGGCACGCAGAAGCTCGCGCTCGACGTCGCCTCGGTCGGGCAGGTCGCCGAGATCCACGCGGCGCCGCAGGTCGCGCTGGTCGAGCCCGTGGACGAGAAGACGCCGGCTGACCAGGCTGCCCGCCCCGCCGCCCCGAAGGCCGCCGCCGAGGCGGGCACCACCACGTGGGGTCTGGACGCCATCCACGCCCCGCAGGCCTGGGCCATGGGCGCCACCGGTGCGGGCATCACCGTGTCCAACCTCGACTCGGGCGTCCAGTTCGACCACCCCGCCCTGATGCACCAGTACCGCGGCACGAAGCCGGACGGCACCGTCGACCACAACTACAACTGGATGGCCACCCGGGGCACGTGCACGGGCGCGCCGTGCGACGACAACGGACACGGCACGCACACGATGGGCACCATGGTCGGCGACGACGGCACCGAGCACGTCGGCGTCGCCCCGGACGCGCAGTGGATCGCGACTAACGGCTGCTGCGACAGCAGCGGCGTCGAGTCGCTGCTCAAGTCCGGCTGGTGGCTGCTCGCCCCGACCGACGTCAACGGGAACAGCCCGGACCCGTCCAAGCGCCCTCACGTCATCAACAACTCGTGGGGTCAGACCCTCGAACACAACTTCGACGACTTCTTCCAGGCCATCGACGAGGCCTGGAGCGCCGCGGGCATCTTCAGCGTCTGGTCCTCGGGCAACACCACGCCGTACGCGGCCTGTGACACCGTCTCCTCGCCCGGCTCCGCCGAGAGTGCCTACTCCGTCGGCGCCTACTCGTCGGACGGCACGCTCGCGTCGTTCTCCCGCAAGGGCGAGGGTGAAGGCGGCCGGATCAAGCCCGAGATCTCCGCTCCGGGCGCCGCCGTCCGCTCGTCCTACCCGAACAACAGCTACACCGAGATGTCCGGCACGTCGATGGCGGCACCCCACGTCGCCGGGGCCGTCGCGGCGCTGTGGAGCTACGACCCGACCCTCATCGGGCAGGTCGATGAGACCCGCCGCCTGCTCGCCGACTCGGCCGTCGACGTCGACGACACCGAGTGCGGCGGCACCGCCGACGTCAACAACAAGTACGGCGAAGGCCGGCTCGACCTCGTCCGCCTGATCGAGCTCGCGCCCCGGCAGGGCGGCACCCTGACCGGTGTCGTCACCGCCGACGGCGCTCCGGTCCCCGCGGCCGACGTGACGATCAGCGGGCCGTTCAGCCGGTCGATCGGAACCGACAAGGACGGCCGGTTCACGACGAACCTCCCGGTCGGCGACTACCAGCTCAGCACCAGGGTCTTCGGCTACCTGACCGCGACCGCCAACGTCACGATCTCCCTCGGCCAGGACACCTCCGTCAAGCTGCCGCTCACGGCCGCCGCGAAGCACGACATCAGCGGCAGGGTCGTCGACGACAAGAAACGGCCCGTCCCGAACGCCGACGTCTCCGTCAAGGACACGCCGCTGAAGCCGGTACGCACGGATGCCAACGGCGCGTTCACGATCAGCGCCGTCCCCGAGGGCGGGTACACGCTGACCGTCAAGCCCAACGCCTGCTTCTCCCCCACGACGGTCCCGCTGACCGTCGGCGCGCAGAACGAGTCGCGCGAGATCCCGGTCGGGCTCGTCGTCGACAAGGGCGGCTACAGCTGCGCCGTCTCCGACGGCGAGTACCTGCGCGGCACCGACCCGGTCGCGTTCACCGGCGGCGTGTGGGCGACGGTGAAGCTGCCGTTCCCGATCGCGCTCTACAACGGCAGCCACGACACCCTCGGCGTCAGCCTGCGCGGCGTGATCACCCCGGACGAGGGCACCGGACCCGGCAGCGGCGGTGCGGGCGTCTTCCCGTTCTACGTCCAGACCCCCGTCGAGTTCGCCCCCGGCGGGGGCGTCTTCACGGCAGCCACCAAGGTCAACGGCGAGGACGCGTTCGTCGTCGAGTTCCGCAACGCCAAGCTCTGGGCCTACCCGACCCGGTCGGAGTACACGGAGCCGGTCAGCTATTCGGCCACGCTCACCCGCTCCGGCACCGTGATCTTCGGGTACGGCGACGGCATCGGGACCGACGACCCGGTGACCGCCGGCGCCCACGGCATCACCGGCATCCAGGGCTGGGCCGGCGTCGACGGCATCCGGTTCTCCGACAGCGCCCCGGTGCTGCGCGACGGGATGATCGTCACCTACGACATGCCTGACTTCGGGTACCTCGATGCGACAGTCGTCGACCAGAACGACGGGCTGCCGGTGGCCGGGGCCAAGGTCTCCTTCACGAACAAGAGCGGGCTCGTCGAGGCGGTCACGACCAACGGGACGGGCATCGTGCACCGCCAGCTTCCGGTCGGCGACTACACCATGACGGTCGACGCGCCGAACTACACGACCGCGGCGTACCCCTTCTCCCTCGACAAGCTCTACGCGAACGCCAAGATCGACGCGCGCCTGACCACGGGTGTCGCCGGCCTGAAGGCCGACGGCCTCGACGCGCTGCTGGGCACCGACCAGAACGGCGTCGGCTCGCTGACGCTGACCAACACCGGTTCCGCCCCGCTCACGTACGACCTGGGCGAGGCCGCGCGCCACCCCGAGCTTGACGCCACCGGCGCCACCGCGCGCACCGGGACGGGTGCGGCCAGCACGATCGACCTCACCGCGTGGAAGGCCGGTGCGAGCGGCATGAAGCCGTCGAACGTCGACGGCAAGGCGGCGACGGCGAAGGCCGCGGAAGCACAGGCGGCCGGCAAGGTCGGCGTGACCTCCGGCGGTGAGGTCATCACCCGGATCGCCATCCCGGGCACCATCCAGGAGAAGGAGCCCTCCGGCGTCGGGTACGACGGCGACGTCTGGGTCCACGACTACAACAAGCGGACCAACACCGCCTACACGGTGACGGGCAAGCCGACCGGAAAGGTCTTCGACGCGTCGTGGAACCCCGCGTACCGGGCGTTCGACATGGCGCTCGACACCAAGACCGGTGACATGTGCCAGATGGAGGACAGCCCGGCCAGCTACATCCACTGCTTCGACCGGAAGACCGGGAAGGAGACCCGGCAGATCAAGGGTGACTGGTCCACGCTGCAGCTGACCGGCCTCGCCTACAACCCGGCGGAGGACGTGTTCTACGTCGGCGGCCGGGCGAACGGCATGATCGGCACCGTCGCCGGGACGTCGCACGACAACGCGGGGGCGCTGCTGTCCTTCTGCGCCCCGCCGCTGCCCGAGGTGATGGGCCTGGCCTACAACCAGGCGTCCGACACCATCTGGTACACCGACCTCACCTCGAACAGGCCCACCCGCCTGCTGCAGGTCGACCCCGACGACTGCTCGCTGGTGAACGCGTGGTGGTTCCCGGGCCAGAAGGCGGGCCAGGGCGGCGGCCTCGAGACCGACTCGACCGGCGCGCTGTGGGCGGCCGACCAGGTCGCCGATGACGTCGTGCTGGTCGACGTCGAGGACGACCTGCTCACCGACCTGCCGTGGCTGTCGCTCTCCTCGACCGGCGGCACCCTCGCCCCGGGTCAGTCGACGACCGTCAAGGTCTCGATCTCCTCGAAGGACGCCGAGCCCGGAGTCCTCGGCGCGAACATCGTGGTGAGGTCCGACTCCGGACGCCAGTCCAAGACCTACGTCCCGGTGACGCTCACGACCACGAAGTACCAGGTCGGCGTCAACGCCGGCGGCTCGAAGTTCACCGACGGCTCCGGCTACACCTGGTCCGGGGACCAGGCCGCCGGCAAGGGGGCGTGGGGCTACGAGGGGAAGACGAAGGTCGCCTCCACGACGTCCGGGATCGAACGTACGACGGACGACGCCCTGTTCCAGTCGCAGCGCACCACGGCGGACAAGCAGTTGTTCTACCGCTTCCCCGACGCGCCCAAGGGCACCTACGCGATCGATCTCGGGTTCGCCGAGATCGAGAAGGTGGCCAGGGGCAAGCGGGTGTTCGACGTCCTCGTGGACGGAACGCTGACGGACTACGCGTACGACGCGGCCGCGGCCGTGGGGCCGAACGCCGCCGACTGGCGCACCGCCGTTGTTGAGCACGAGGGCGGTCCGCTGACCGTGGAGCTGCGGGGCTCGAAGGGCCTGAAGGCCCCGACCATTGCCGCGCTGCGGGTGACGCTCGACCCGCGCGCAGACACGGCGGAGCCGGAGCCCCAGCCCGAGCAGCCGGAGCCGGGCCCCGTGCCGGTGGCCCCCGCCGGTCGCTCCTACTCGATGAAGGTGACCGACGGGCTGTACCGCCAGGGCGCGCAGGAGTCCGGGTGGCACGGCGATGACGTCTGTGGCGTGCTGTGGTTCGACTCCAGCTTCCTGTTCCCGTTCTACGACACGGCCTGGGACGGCGTGTGCGTGACGACGAACGGCCAGCTGATCTTCGACCAGGCCAGCGCCGTGGGAAACAACACGGAGCTGCCGTCGCCATACGCGTTCGACGCGATCTATCCGCTGTGGGACGACCTGGTCGTCGACGACGAGGCGGGCATCTACTTCGGCACCATCCAGGTGGACGGCCTGGCCGCTGAGGTGATCGAGTGGCGCAACGCCACCTTCTACAGCGACCAGTCGGCTCGCGTGAGCTTCTCGGTCACCCTGATCGCCGACGGCCGGATCCAGATCGGGTACGGCGACGGCGTCGGCGGCGACAACCCCCTCACCCGGGGGTCGTCGGCCACGGTCGGTGTGGAGAGCCTGACGCACAACCCCGCGGGCCAGTACTCCTTCAACCAGCCCATCCTGAAGGCCGGCCTGGGGCTGGAGTACACCCTCCCGGCCGCGGGCACGATCGAGGGCACCGTCACCGACAAGAACGACGGCAAGCCGATCGAGGGCGCGATCGTCACGCTCAAGGGGCCGAACGGTGAGCGGGTCATCACGGCCGACGCGAAGGGCCGGTGGAAGGCTCAGGCGCTGGTCGGCGAGAACACCGTGCAGGTCGAGGCGCCGAACTACGTCACCGCCAGCCACCCGGTGACCATCGCCAAGAAGGATCAGGCCGAGATGGTCGACACGGCGTTGACCACGGGCATCGCCACCGTCACCGGAGGTGACCTCGACTGGCTCCTCGACAAGGGCCAGAAGGCGACGGCCGGCGTGACCGTTACCAACACCGGCTCCGCCCCACTCGAGGTGCGGCTCAGCGAGCAGAAACGCACCAGCGACGGCGGGCACGAGGCCGCCGACCTTCCATGGCTGACCCTCACGGGCGCGGCCGCAACCGGCACGGTCACGCTCGCGGCCGGCGAGTCCACCACGGTCACGGCGACGGCCGACAACGCCGGCGTCGAGCCCGGTGTGCTCGTCGGGGACGTGCTCGTGGCGTCGAACGCCGGCAAGGGCGAGGCCCAGCTCAAGCCGGTCCGCCTGGCGACCTCGGCCTACTGGAAGGGCGTCGACGTGGGCGGATCCGGGTACGCCGGCACCGACGGCTTCGTCTGGTCGCCCGACCAGCAACTCGGCTCGTCGCCGTGGGGCTACGTCGGCGGCAAGGCCCGTACCACCAAGGCCGACATCGCCGGCACCGAGGACGACGCGCTGTTCCGCACCCAGCGGACCGGCGAGACGTTCAGCTACGTGTTCAAGAACGCCCCCGCCGGGACGTACCGGATCGGCCTCGACTTCGCGGAGATCGAGAAGGTCAAGGCCGGCAAGCGTGCCTTCGACGTTCTGGCCGACGGCAAGATCGTGCTCTACGACCACGACGTGCAGGCGAAGGTGGGTGCGCTGACCGCGGACATGAACACGGTCACCGTCGAGCATGCCGGTGGCGATCTGACGATCGAGCTTCGCCGCGAGAAGGGCGAGAGCGACCCGATCCTCAACGCCCTGAAGATCCAGGAGGACCCGCGCCTCTGAGATAGCCGCACCGGTCCGCCAGCAGTGGTCAGAGCCTCCTCGGAAAGGATCGCCGGGGAGGCTCTGACCGCGTTTGAGCTGGTTGATGCCGCACTCGACGGCGTGGTGTTACCGGATGACGTACTGCTGGCTCGGCGAGCCGCGGCAGCGCGATGGCCTCCACCGCATCGGTGCACTCGTCCGACATGTCGGTTTGATGGCTGCTTCGGCCGCCGCGTGCCTGCCTGGTGGTGATCCCGGTCACCTCCGCGGTCGGAGCGTTGGCGGTCGCGCAGGGCGGACGGCAGGGTCATGGGTCGGCGTCGTCTCGCCAGCCATATCCCAGCAGGTCAGGAGCGTTCGTTGCCCGCCCACCGGCGTC
>NZ_WBKT01000001.1 GCF_008868175.1 Micromonospora sp. AMSO31t | reverse complement strand
CTCCCGGGCGAGCGCCGGCCAGGTCCTCGACCTGGCGCAGATCGAGCAGGTCGCGGGCGACCGCAGCGGGGGCTTCTACCGGCCCGGCCGCCGGGTGCCGGGCGCGGGCGGCGCGGGGCGGGTGACGCTGGAGGCGTACCGCTGGGGTGACCTGCCCGCCGGGACCATGGCCCGGACCCTCTCGCTGGTGTTCCTGCTGCCGTTCATGCTGGTCAACGTGGCGATCTGGATGCGACCGGCGGGCCGCGGCTCCGACTCCACCGTCGGGTCGCTGTGCCGGTTGCTGGCGCTCACGCTCACCGCGCTGTACGTGCTCGCCACCGCCGGTGTCGCACTGGACCTGATCGCGTGGACGTGCATGGCGTCGCCGCACTGCCTGGCCGGGCGAAGCTGGCTGTCCTGGCTGGGTGGGCGGCCGGTCGGGCTGCGACTGGCGGTGCTGGCGCTGGTGCCGGCCGCCGCCGTCGGCCTGCTCTGGCGCGCCAGCACCCGCCCGGGGCGGGTGTTCGAGGCGTTCCGCGCTCCCGACGCCGGGGTCTCCGCCCATCGGCTCGGCGCCGTCGGCCGGTGGGACGCGGAACCGCACGTGGGCCGGCTGCGCTCCATCCACGTCGCGGCGGCGTTCGCGACGCTCGACGTCACGCTCCTCGCCGCCCGGGCCGCACGCGGCGCCTCGGCCGGCACCGTGTCGCTGGCCGTCGTCACCGGGGTGGTCCTGGCCACCTGCGCCGTCCTGCTCTGCACGCCCCCGCTCATCGACCGGGCCGCCACGGACCGGCGACTCGACCGGATCACCAGCACGCTGCGGACGGTCGCCGTGGTCCTGACCGTCGTCGTCACCGCGCACGTCCTGACCAGCCCGGCGCCGTGGCGCGAGGGGGGCGGCGGCCTGCCCGGCTACGACGCGATCCTCACCTGGCTGTTCGTCACCCAGACCGCCCTGCTGGCCGCCCTGGGCGCCGTGCTGCTGTGGCGCCGCGGGCCGGATGCCACGCCGCTGCTCGGGCTGGGAGCGCTCGCGATGGCGGCCGCGGCGATCAGCCTGGCGGTGGCGTACTCCGCCGAGCTGGTCTACCGGGTGGCGGACTTCCTGGACCGGGACGCGCCGACGGGGGCCGGCATCGCCGCCGGGCCGCCGCGGGCGTACACCTGGGCGATCTTCGGCTTCTTCCGCGCCGTGCTGATCACCCTGGTGGTGGCGGGCCTGGTGACCCTGTTCTCCCGGCCGGGCCGGCTCCGCGCCGCGGCGGCGGCCGTCGCGCGCGACCATCCCGACCCGCCGCCGGAGGCCGGGCCGCGGCTGCGGCAGGTGCGGAAGGCGGTGGCCCGGGCACGGTTCACCGAGATTCTGATACCGCTGGCCGTGGTCTACGCCTGCCTCGCCGGGATCGGCACGGCCACCACCACCATCGGCATGCTGGGGCTGTGGCCGGGTGACGTCATCGAACGGTACGCGGGGGTGCCGGCCGACCTGGTCGCCTTCGCCATCGCGTTCGGCAGCTGGGTGATCGCGGCGATCATCCTCGGCCTGGTGCTCGGTGCGGTCTTCGCCTACCGGACCGTCGAGTTCAGGCGCCACGTCGGCATCCTGTGGGACCTGGGCACGTTCTGGCCCCGGGCCGCCCATCCGTTCGCGCCGCCCTGCTACGCCGAGCGCGCCGTGCCGGAGCTGGCCCGGCGCATCACCTTCCTGGTCGAATCCGGCAACGCCGTCCTGCTCACCGGCCACAGCCACGGCTCGGTCCTGGCCGCCGCCACGGTGCTCCAGCTGCCCCCCGGGATCAGCCGCCGGGTCGCGCTGCTCACCTACGGGTCACCGCTGCGCCGCCTCTACGCCCGGCTCTTCCCCGCCTATGTCGACGACGAGGCGCTGCACGACATCGGCGCGCGGGTCGGCTGGCGGTGGCTGAACCTGTGGCGCGCGACCGACCCCGTCGGCGGCTGGATCTTCTCCGGCGGCCCGCCGGCCGCGCCGGACCCGGCAGCGGCGGTGGACCGCCGGCTGCGGGATCCGGCCGCCGTGGTGGCGCCGCCGGGCGACAGCGTCCCGCCGCCGATCCAGGGGCACCGGCCCGCCGAGTCCGAGCAGCCGTTCACCGAGGCGGCGCGCGAGCTGGTCGCGCGCCTCCGCGAGCGGGCCGCCCCGGACGTCGTCGACTGACGGCCCCGGCCGGGTCAGTGGCTGGCCCGCATCCAGTCCCGGTAGTGCGTGGGCGCCAGGTGTGCGTCCGGGCCCCCGGTCAGCACGTCGCCGTCGACCACCGCGAACATGCCGGCTGTGTCGTCGACGACGACGTTCCGGTCGTCCCCCTGTGCGGCCAGGGTGACCCTCCCGAGGTCGTCGAGGGTGAAGACGTCCGGGCCGGCGACGTTGCGGATGCCGTTGAGGGCGCGCCGGTGGCGACGTCGACGACCGCGTCGACGACGTCCGCGGCGGCCATCGGCTGGATGGGGGTGGCGGGCAGGCGGACCGTGGTGTCGTCGGAGGTCCAGGACAGGACCGCGTTCACGAATTCGAAGAACTGGGTGGCCCGCACGATCGAGTACGGCGTCGGCCCCTGCCGGAGCAGGTCCTCCTGGAGGGTCTTGGCACGGTAGTAGTCGAGCTGGGGCACCTGGTCCACCCCGACGATCGAGAGGACCACCTGGTGCCGGGCGCCGGCGCGCTCCCCGGCGGCCAGCAGGTTGGTCATGGAGGTGCGGAAGAAGTCGAGCGAGGCCTCGTCGAAGGTCGGCGAGTTGGCGACGTTGACGACCACCTCGGCGCCCTCCAGCGCCTTGTCCAGGCCCTCGCCGGTGAGCAGGTCGACGCCGGTCGACAGCGCCGCGGGGACAGCCTCGTGCCCGGCCGCGGTCAGCTTCCGGACCACCTGGGAGCCGATCAGTCCGGTGCCGCCGATGACTGTGAGCTTCATGGCTCTCACCCTTCCACGGCGTGCCGCACGGCACGCCGGCTTCGTCAAACTCGGATAACTTCTGTCCGGGACTCTAGTCGGATAGCCTTTGTCCGAGTCAAGAGGGGGTCACATGAAGCTGTCCGGCGGCGTCGAGTGGGCACTGCACTGCTGCGTGGTGCTGACCACGGCGACGGAGCCCGTGCCGGCGGCCCGGCTGGCGGAGCTGCACGACGTCTCCGGCAGCTACCTGGCCAAGCAGTTGCAGGCCCTCTCCCGCGCCGGCCTCGTGACCTCCGTCCAGGGCAAGGCGGGCGGGTACGTCCTGACCAGGGCACCCGAACTGATCTCGGTCCTCGACGTCGTCGCCGCCGTCGACGGCGACCAGCCCGCGTTCGTGTGCACCGAGATCCGCCAGCGCGGCCCCCTGGCCACACCGGCGGAGGCCTGCACCGCGCCGTGCCCCATCGCCCGCGCGATGGCCGGCGCCGACGCCGCCTGGCGGGCCGCCCTCCGCGCCGTCTCCGTCGCGGACCTCGCCCGCGACGTCGACGAGGACTACGGCCCCACCGCGCTCGCCGGCATCCGCGACTGGCTGTCTTGACTCCCACCGTCGGTAAGTCGTAGCTTACGTTCGTGGCTACTTACCAAAGGGGCGACGGGTGGGACGCGCTGGGTGACCCCACCCGGCGCGCCATCGTCGCCTGCCTGGCCGAGCGGCCCCGTGCGGTCGGCGAACTCGCCGACGAGCTGCCGATCAGCCGGCCGGCGGTGTCCCAGCACCTCAAGGTCCTCAAGGACGCCGGGCTGGTCACCGACCAGGCGGCCGGCACCCGCCGGGTCTACCGGCTCAACCCGGCGGGCGTGGCCGCGCTACGGGACCAGCTCGACACGTTCTGGCACCGCGCATTGGACAGCTACCGGGACGCCGTCGACCAACCGACCGAGGAGACCCCATGACCGAGACAACAGCCCCGGTGGTCCGCCGGCAGATCGTCGTCGAGGCGCCGCTGGAACGGGCGTTCACCGTGTTCACCGAGCGGTTCGGTGACTTCAAGCCGCCGGAGCACAACCTGCTCGGCGCGGCGATCGCGGAAACCGTGTTCGAGCCCAAGGTGGGCGGCCACATCTACGACCGGGGCGTCGACGGGAGCGAGTGCCGCTGGGCGCGCGTGCTCGCCTACGAGCCGCCGGACCGGGTGGTGTTCAGCTGGGACATCAGCCCGCAGTGGCAGGTCGAGAGCGACCCGGACAACACCAGCGAGGTCGAGGTGCGCTTCGTGGCCGAGACCCCGCACCGCACCCGGGTCGAACTGGAACACCGCCACCTCGACCGGCACGGCCCGGGCTGGCAGTCCGTCCGCGACGGCGTGGGCCACGACGAGGGATGGCCGCTCTACCTGACCCGGTACGCCGCCCTGTTCACCGACCGCTGACCGCGCGTGCGGGGACGCGTCCGCCCGGGAGCGTCCCCGCGCCGTCACCGGACCGGTCGGTGGTCAGGTCCAGTAGCGCACCCGGCACGCCGGCACCCGGGCGGCCAACTCCCGCTCGAACCAGGTGCGCAACTCCGTCATCGTCTCGCGCGGGTAGACGTACTTCACCGCACCGAACCGTCCGTGCTTGCGGCGGCGGGATTCCTCGTCCATCTCCAGCCGGGTACGCGGATACCAGCCGAGGAGCACCTCCTTGCTGCCCGGCGTGAACCGGTGGGTGATCAGCTCGGCGGTCAGGTCCAGCCCGGCCACCCCCGCCCTCCATGCGCTCGCTGACCGGCGCGGCGTTGACGCTGAACCGCACCCGGGTACGCCCCGCGTGCGGCACCCCGACGATGCCCAGAGCCTCGACGCGGGCGACCATCCGCCGCCCGTGCGGGTGGTCGAGCGCCGCCGGAGTCGCCACCACCCGGCGCGGGGTCCAGCGCCGGGCCGGCCGGGCCGCCGGCGCCAACCCGGTCAGGTCCCGCGTCGGCACCCCTTCACCGCTGGCGTCGTGCGATGCCGGGGACAGGTCCACGGCGAGCGGCTCGTCGACGTCGACGGCGTCGCTGTCCGGCCTCATCCGGCCCGCGTACCCGGCTGCCCTCGGTTCAACCCGCGGAGCTGATCTTGTCGGGACCGGGCATGGCTCGTCCGGCGGCGGGTATCGCCACGTCCCCGGCGCCGCGCGCCTTCCGGGCCGTGGGATCGACTGGACAGGAGACGGGCATGTCGCACCATCCGGGCGTCGCGGAGCCGCCCACCGTCCGGCGCACCGAACTCCAGCGGCACCCGGCCTCCGTACCGGGTCGCCTGATCGTCCAGACCCTCTTCGGGATCCCGGTGGGGCTGGCGTCGGGGCGGCACCGGCATCCCGGTGAGGAGGTGGGCTTCCTCATCCACGGTGTGATCGCCATGGAGTTCGACGACCGGCCCACCCTGACCATCCATGCCGGGCAACCGTTCCTCATCCCGCCCGGAGTCGTCCACAACGCCCGGAACATCACGGCCGACGTCACCACCATGATGCTCTCGACGTACCTGGTCGACGAGACGCAGCCGTTGGTGACGCGGTGCGACTGACGGACCGTCGATCGAAAGGACTGATCCATGACCAGCACCTCCGCGCGTCCCGGGATGCCCACGGTCGTCCTGGTACACGGCGCCTTCGCGGACAGCTCCAGCTGGAACGGCGTGGTGGAGCGGTTGACCGCCGCGGGCGTGGCCGTGAAGGCGGTACCGAACCCGCTGCGGGGCATCGCCGAGGACGCCGCGTACGTGGCGAGCGCCCCGCAGCAGACGCCGGGCCCGGTGCTCGCGGTGGGCCACTCCTACGGCGGAGCGGTCGTCACCAACGCCGCCTCGAAGGCCGACAACGTCGTCGGCCTGGTCTACGTCGCCGCCTTCGCTCCCGACGACGGCGAGACCCTGATGGACATCGAGGGCGGCTCCAAGGACAGCGTGCTGACCTCGGCGCTGCTGCCACTGCAGTACCCGACCGCCTCGGGCACCGAGACGGAATTCCTCATCGACCCGGCGAAGTTCCACGACGCGTTCGCCGCCGACGTCGCCGAGAAGGACGCGGCGGTCATGGCGGTCACCCAGCGCCCGGTCTCCTCGCTGGCCTTCGCCACGCCGACGACAAACCCCGCCTGGAAGAAGCTTCCCTCCTAGGCGGCGGTCGCCACCGGCGACCGGGCCGCCGGCAGCGACGCGGTGCTCCGCATGGCCGAGCGCGCCGGCGCGACGATCACCCGGATCGACGCCTCCCACGTCGTCATGGTCACCCAGCCCCAGGCGGTCACCGACGTCATCATGCAGGCGCTCGACGGCGTCTCCCGGTGACCCGCCGGGCCGGCATCGCGGCTCGCGCCGCGACCCGTCACCGAAGGATCGCGGTCAGCTCGGTCACCACGTCGGAGGGCGGCGGCATCGCGGCCATCTCGGCGCGCACCTCGCCCGCCGCCGTCCTGAGCGCCGCGTCGGTGACGAGCCGGGTCAGGACCTCCGGCGTGATCGCCCGGGCTGCCACCCCGAGACCGGCGCCGCGCGACCACCTCGGCGTTGTGCCGCCGGTCGCCCGGGCCGGGCACGACGAGCTGCGGCACGCCCGCCGCCAGCGCACCCAGCACGCTGCCCGCCCCGCCGTGGTGCACGCACGCCGTCGCGAACGGGAGCACCCGGTCCAGCGGCACGCGGCCGACGGCCCGGACGTTCTCCGGCAGCCGCGGTAGCCGGCCGGGCGGCCGGACGAGCACGATGTCGGCGTCCACCGCGGGCGCGGCCGCGATGATCGCCCCGGTCGGGTCGCCGCCGCCCGGTCCGGCGACGGTGCTCCGGCTGACGATGATCCGCGGCCGCTCCCCGGCGCTGAGGAGCCAGGCCGGCACCGCTCCGCCGCCCGAGTAGGGCACCGCACGCATGGGCAGCCCCGGTCTCGGGCCGGTGAGGCTCGGCGGTGACACGGTCACCGTGGCCGCCGGCGCGGCGATCCGGTGCCGCCGCATCGGCCCGCTCGCCGCCACGGCCGCGACGAGATCGGCGGCGGGGAACAGGTTGTTCTCCTGCAGGACGGCGGGGACCCCGACGTGCTCGGCGGCGACGCCACCGGCCACGCCCAGCGGCTCGTAGACGATCAGGTCGGGCCGTTCCCGCCGGGCCAGCCCGACCACCGCGTCCACGAACGTGGCGTTGGCGGCGCCGAACAGCTCACCGACGACGGCGGTGCCGGCCCGTCCCGCCAGTTCCCGGCGGGCCAGCAGCGGATGTCGCAGCAGCACCCGGCCGGCGATCCGGCCGAAGGCGAACCCCGGCGCGACGTCGTGCGCCGCCAGGCCGCCGAGGTCGGCGGTGAGCGCGTCGCCCCCACTCGCGAGCAACACGTCGTGGCCGGCGTCCCGCCAGGCGAGGGCCAGCGGGAGCAGCGGCAGCAGATGCCCCGGCAGCGGCGCGGAGACGACCAGGACGCGCATGACCCCATTGAAACCGACGACGCGCGCGGCCGTCGCCCCGTGGACGGTGACGGCGGGAGCAGGCAGACTGCTGGCATGACGCGAGGCATCGCCCTGGTCCGGCGACCCGGCGACCGGCTGACCGAGGGCCTGGTCACCCACATCGAGCGCAGCGACGTGGACGTCGCGCGGGCCCGGCGCCAGCACGAGGCGTACCGGGCGGCGCTCGCCGGGGCCGGCTGGCAGGTGCGCGAGGTCGACCCGGCCGACCAGTGCCCCGACTCGGTGTTCGTGGAGGACACCGTCGTGGTCTGCGACGACCTGGCGGTGCTGACGCGGCCGGGCGCGCCGGAGCGCCGTCCGGAGGTCCCCGGCACGGAGAAGGCGGTCCGGGAGGCCGGCCTGGAGGTCGTGCGCATCGAGGCCCCCGGCACGCTGGACGGCGGTGACGTGCTGCAGATCGGCACCACCGTGTACGTGGGCCGGGGCGGCCGCACGAACGCCGAGGGCGTCGCCCAGTTGCGCAGCCACCTGGCGACCCGCGGTCGCACGGTGGTCCCGGTCCCGCTGCGCGCGGTGCTGCATCTCAAGTCGGCCGTGACGGCGCTGCCCGACGGCACCCTCCTCGCGCTGCCGGAACTGCTCGACGCGACGGCGCTGCGCCAGCCGGTGCGCGCGGTCGACGAGGAGGCCGGCTGTCACGTCGTACCGCTGGGGGGTGACCTCGTCCTGATGGCGGCGTCGGCGCCGCGCACGGCGGCGCTCGTCGCGGACCTCGGCTTCGCGCCGGTCGTCGTCGACATCGACGAGTACGAGAAGCTCGAGGGCTGCGTCACCTGCCTGAGCGTGCTGATCCCCCGCGGCTGACCGAGGGTCCCGCGCCGCACGACAATTGTGACCCAGGTCACTTCGATTGAACTGTCACCCTCCGGCCACGTCCGGAGCACCTGGATACCCCTCGCGTTCATCCAGGGAGAATGATGCGTTCATCTCGCAAGTTATCGGCGCTGGCGCTGCTGGCGCTGGGCGTCTCGGTGGTGGCTCCGGGCGGCACGCCGGTGTCGGCGCAGCCCCGGGCCGCCACCCCGCCGACCACACCCCCGGTCGCGTCCACGCCCCGGGCGGTAACCCTGCTCACCGGCGACACCGTCCACGTCAGCACCGTGAACGGCCAGACCGCCGTGAGCGTCGTGCCGGGCAAGGGGCGGGAGCGCATCCCGTTCATCACCCACAGCGCCGGCAAGGACGTGCGGGTCATCCCCGCCGACGCCGTCGGCCTGCTCAACCGGGGCAAGCTCGACCAGCGGCTCTTCGACATCACGACGCTTGTCGGCTTCGGCTACGACGACACCCGGGCCACCCTGCCGCTGATCGTCCAGCACGGCGACGCCGCCCCCGCCGGCCTGACCGGCGCCCGGACCACCCGGGAGCTCTCCGGCGCGAGCGCCGTCGCGGAGAGCCGGGCGGACGCGGTGTCCTTCTGGAACACCCTCACGTCCGCCTCCGGCGGCGCCGAGCGCCGACTGCGGGCCGGGTCCGACAAGGTCTGGCTCGACGGGCTGCGCCACCCCACCCTCGACGTCAGCGTCCCGCTCACCGGCGCGCCGGCGGCCTGGCAGGCCGGCTGGACGGGTACGGGGGTGAAGGTCGGCGTCATCGACACCGGTGTCGACCAGACCCACCCCGACCTGGCCGGTCGCGTCGCCGCCGCGGAGAACTTCACCGCGGACCCGGACACCCTCGACCGGGTCGGCCACGGCACCCACGTCGCCTCCACCATCGCCGGCACCGCGGCCGCCTCGCAGGGCCGCTACAAGGGCATGGCGCCGGGCGCGACCCTCTACAGTGCCAAGGTCTGCGTCGAGGAGGGCTGCCCGGAGTCGGCGATCCTGGCCGGCATGACCTGGGCGGCGCAGCAGGGCGTCAAGGTCGCCAACATGAGCCTCGGCGGCCCGGACAGCCCGGAGACCGACCCGATCGAGGCGGCCGTCGCCGACCTCACCCACCGCTACGGCGTGCTGTTCGTCATCGCCGCGGGCAACAGCGGCGAGGCCGGCGAGGCCACCGTGAACTCGCCCGGCAGCGTGACCGAGGCGCTGACCGTGGGCGCCGTCACCAAGACGGGCGAGCTGGCCGGCTTCTCCAGCCGGGGACCGCGTGCGGGTGACGCCGGCATCAAGCCGGACGTCACGGCGCCCGGCGTCGGCATCCTCGCCGCCCGCAGCGCGACCTCCGACCTGCCGCCGGACGACGGGAACCCGCAGTACACCGCCCTCAACGGCACGTCGATGGCGACTCCGCACGTGGCCGGCGCGGCGGCGCTCCTGACCCAGCAGCACCCGGACTGGTCGCCCGAGCGGATCAAGTCCACGCTCATGGCGGCCGCGAAGCCGAACGCCGCCATCGGCGTCTACGAGCAGGGCGCCGGCTTCCTCGACGTCGCCCGGGCGATCCGGCAGAACGTCACGGCGAGCCCGGTCAGCGTCGCCTTCGAGCGGAGCACCACCGCCCAGCAGCGCACGATCACGTACGCGAACAGCGGCTCCTCCCCGCTCACGCTGGCCGTCTCCCTCGACGCGAAGGACGCCGACGGCGCGCCCGCTCCGGCCGGCCTGTTCCGCCTCGGCGCCTCCTCCGTGACGGTCCCGGCCGGCGGCACGGCCACCGTGACCGTCAGCGCGGCGGCCGGCGCCGACCTGCCCGACCACTACTTCGGCGGTGAGGTGACCGCCACCGGCGGCGGCGTGCAGGTGCAGACCCCGGTCGCCCTCGACATCGCCCGCCACCAGCTCAACCTCAAGCTCGTGGGGCCGGACGGCGGAGCGCCCACGCCCGAGCAGGGCTGGGTGACCCTCCTGACCGACCTGGACCGGCAGACCGTCCTGGTGCTCGACAACCCCGCGGTCACCACCTACCGGGTCCGCGCGGGCCGCTACCTGGTCCAGACCTACCTGCTGACCGGCGACTCGGACGTCCCGAACATCACGTCGCTGGTGCGCCCGAGCCTCGACCTCACCACCGATCAGGCGCTCACCGTGGACGCCCGCCGGGCGAAGCCGGTCGCGGTGTCCGTGCCGAACCCGAAGGCCACCGCGGTCCACCAGGAGTTCGGCTGGACGATCCGGACCGAGCAGCCGCAGATCTGGGGCAGCAACGACCCGTTCGGCGTGGTGATGGGCATCCCCCTCGACCACGTGCGGACCGCGCAGGTCGGCTCCGGCCGGACGCCCGGCTTCGTCTCCTACGTCAACGGGATCTGGGGCCGCGTGGCCGAGGACGGCAGCCTGCACAACAGCCCGTACGTCTACCGGGTCTACCTCTACGAGCCGCAGCGGATGATGACCGGCCTGACCCGCAGGCTGCGGGCGGGCGACTTCGCCACGGTCCGCTCCCGGATCAGCGCGGACGTGGCCGGCGTGCCGGTGGCCCGGACCGCGGTGGCGCACGCGCCCGGCAACTCGCCGGTCTACCGCGACGAGCGCAACATCCCGCCGAGCTTCACCTACGACGTGCCGAGCACCATCACCGAGTACTACAACCAGGACAAGAAGGCGGTGTGGCAGTCGACCTCGTCCCAGCTGCGGTACACGTACTACGAGTCGCCCTGGACCAGCTTCAAGCCCGGGCGCACGTACCCCGTGGCGTGGGCCAACGGGGTGGCCGGCCCGGTCTTCCCGGAGCCGAACTTCGGCCAGCAGTACGCCACCCGCTACTGGGGCGACCAGATCGGTGGGCCGGGGCCGCTGCACGGCGACGGCAGCGGGCACATGGGCTTCCGGCACGTCCGTGGCGGCAGCGTGGCGGTGAACCTCTACCGCAACGGGGTCAGGATCGGCGACGCGACCGAGACGCCCTGGGTGTGGAACGTGCCCGCCGAGAAGGGTGACTAC
This sequence comes from Micromonospora sp. AMSO31t, assembly GCF_008868175.1. GTDB lineage: Bacteria > Actinomycetota > Actinomycetes > Mycobacteriales > Micromonosporaceae > Micromonospora. Next base: position 112,489 of record NZ_WBKT01000001.1, on the reverse strand, counting down.
CGGTTGGCCGCGACGTTCCACAGCGACCCGGAGTTCACCCTGTCGACAGTGGTCGACGCGGAGTGGACCTTCACGTCCGCACACGTGCCCGACGGCGAACTGGTGAAGCTGCCGCTGACGGCGATCCGCTACACGCCGGAACTCGACATGGACAACCGGGCGCCGGCCGGCCGCCTGTTCGCGATCCCGCTCTCGCTCGACCGTCAGGTCGGTGCCGCGCCGGGTCGGACCAGGACCCTGACCGTCGAGGCGTCCTTCGACGACGGCCGGACCTGGCGGCAGCTGACCGTCAAGCGGTCCGGCGAGAAGGGGGTCGCCTGGGTGCGCAACCCGGCCGGCACCGGCTTCATCTCGCTGCGGGCCGCCGCCACGGACACCAGCGGCAACACGGTCAAGCAGACCATCATCCGCGCCTACCGGTACTGAGGGCGGTCCCGGACGCGGCGCCCACCGGCGCCGCGTCCGGGGTCACCGGCCCGGCGGGTCGCGGATCCGCCGGCCCGTCCGGGTGCCCCCTCGCGCCGACCTGGTGGTGGTCGTGGATCCGTTTGGCGGCGGCGTCCCGCTCCGCCGCGTCGTCGTGCTCCTCCCCCAGCTCCGCGGCATAGGCCCACAGCAGGTCGTGCGTCCGCCACCGGCCGTCGCCGGGCTGCACGAGCAGGTGCGCCGCGAGTTCCGCGAGCAGGCCGCGGGCGGCGCGCGGGGACCGGCCGGCCAGGGCGGCCGCCGCCTCCGTGCTCAGCTCCCGGGCCGGGTGCAGGGGCAGCAGCCGGAAGAGCCGGGCCGCCTCGGGGGTGAGGGCTCGGTAGGACCAGGAGAAGGTCGCCTCCAGATCGGCGTGTGCGTCCCCGAAGCCGGCCAGCCGGCCGTCGGCCCCGGCCAGTTCACCGGCGACCGCGGCCAGGCTGAGCGCGGGCCGGCCGACGGCGCGGGCGGCGACCAGCGCCAGGGCCAGCGGCAGCCGGCCGCACCGGGCGACGATCTCGTCGACGGCGGCCGGGTCGGCGGCCGTCGCAGCGCCGAGCCGGCGGGTGAGCAGTTCGCGGGCCTCGACGTCGGTCAGCAGGTCGAGGTGCAGCGGGTGGGCTCCCACCGGGCCGGCCCCGCCGGTGACCCGGCGGCGGCCGGTGGCGATGACGAGACTGCCGCCGGTGCCGGGCAGCAGGTGCCGGACCTGGTCCCAGTCGCGGCAGTTGTCGAGCAGGATCAGCATCCGGCGCTCGGCCAGGATGCTGCGGTAGAGGCCGGCCTGGGCGTGCAGCTCGGCCGGGATGGCGGCCGGCGCCACCCCCAGGGACCACAGGAAGCCGCGCAGCGCCTCCGCCGGTGTCAGCACCGGGTCGCCGGAGCCGAAACCGCCCAGGTCGGCGTGCAACTGCCCGTCGGGGTAGCGGGCGGCGAGCCGGTGGGCCAGGTGCACCGCCAGGGCGGTCTTCCCCACGCCGGGCATGCCGTCGACGACCAGGGCGGTGGGCGGCCGCTCACCGGCCAGCAGCTCCTCCGCGGCGGCCACCAGGTCCCGGCGGCCGGTGAAGAACGGATGGTCGGCCGGCAACTGCGCCGGCGGACCGGCGCCCGCCGGCTGCGGCACGTCCGGCCCGGACCCACCGGCCGGAGTGCCGTGGTCGCGCAGGCTGTTCCGGGCCGCGCGCAGGTCGGCGCCCGGCCGGATGCCCAACTCGTCCGCGAGCCGGTGCTCGATGTCGGCGTACGCCGCGAGGGCCTCGGCGCGCCGGCCGTCCGCGGCGAGCGCCAGCAGCAGCCGCGCCTGGAGTGCCTCGTCCAGCGGCTCCTGTTCGGCGGCCAGCCGGATCGCGGGCAGCACCGCGTGGACGCGGCCGGCCCGCAGGGCGGCGTCGGTCGCCGCCCGGACCGCGGCGAACCACTCGCCGTCGACGGCGGCGAACTCCGGATGGGTACGGCCGCTCGCGCGCACGCTCGAGGCGCACCGGTCGCGCCACAGCGCCAGCGCCTCCCGGTAGAGTTCGACGGCCGGTGCGCCGGAGCTGTCACGGGCCCGGTCGACCAGGCGCCGGAAGCGCAGCAGGTCCAGCCCATCCTCCTCGATGAGCAGCCGGTACTCGGCGCCGTCGCGGATCAGCACCGAGCCGGCCGCCCGCGTCGGCAGGCCCGGCTCGAAGCGCCGCCGCAGCGCCCCGACGTGCCGATGCACCACGTTGACCGCGCTGGGCGGGGGCTCGGCCTCCCAGAGCAGGTCGACCAGTTCGGCGACGCTGGCCGTGCCGCCCGCCCGGACGAGCAGGAACGCCAGGATGAGCCGCTGCTGCCGGGTGCCCAGGTCGAGTTCGGACCGGCCGCGCCAGGCCCGCACCGGGCCGAGAACGGCGAAGGAGAGCGAGGTGGTCATCCGGACGCGATCCGCACAGAGCTGGTTGCCACGATCGGCACAGCATGGCAGGGCCGGCCGTGCGACCGGCGGCGGGGTTGTTCCCTGCTCAGGCCGCCTTCAGGCCGGTGCGCAGGGCGCGCAGGGCGTGGTGCGTCCGGGACTTCACCGTGCCGATCGGCACGCCCAGCCGGCCCGCGACCTCCTCGGGTGAGCGCCCGACCAGGAACACCTCGGAGAGCAGACTGCGCTGCGCCGGGCTCAGCCGGCGCAGCGCGCGCCGGACGGCGTACGACGCCAGCGCCGTGCCGGTCGTGTCGTCACCGGCCGGAATCCAGGTCATGTCGACGAGCTGGATCTCGGTGGGGCGGCCCCGCCGCCTCCGGACCCCGTCGATGACGAGCCGCCGCGCGACGGTCAGGAGCCAGCGGCGGGCGGCCTCGGGCTCGGCCGGCACCGCGTCGAGGTGCCGCCAGGCCCGCAGCATCGTCTCCTGGAGCAGGTCCTCGGCGGTGTGCCGCTGCTGTCGGGTCAGCAGGAGCAGGAGACGCAGCACGGCGCGGGCGTGGTCCGCGTGCAGCGCGGTCATGCGCTCGGCCAGGCCGGCCGGTGATCCGTCGGGTGCCCACAGCACGGTCGCTCCCCCATCCCCGATGACAGCGGTGAATGAGGCAGGAGCCTAGGGACGGTGGATGCGATTGGACTGACGCGCGAGTGCGAATCGAGTGCCGTCGCCGACCGCGACCGGTCACCGACTCGGCGTGACCGCCGCGAGCAGGCCGGCCAGCCGCCGCCCGGTCGGCGTGTGCGCGTACGGGATCAGGGCCAGCGCCTCCTGCCACGCCCCTACCGCGGCGTCCCGGTCGCCCGCGGCGGCGAGGGCGTCGCCGAGCAGCGCGAGCACCTCCGCGGCCGGCGCCGACGCCGAGGCCTCCTGGTAGGCGACGGCCGCCTCGCGCCAGCAGTCGACCGCCCTGTCGAGCTCCCGGCGGGCGGAATGCCCCTGGCCGAGCACCTCCCACGCCTCGGCGATGCCCAACCGGTACCGCGCTCCGCGCGACAGGGCCATCGCCCGCTCGGCGCAGCGCACGGCCTCGTCCCCCCGGCCCAGTTCGGCGTGGCTCGCGCCCATGATGACCAGCACGTCCGCCTGCAGCTTGTCGTCGCCGGCCGCCCACGGCCCCAGCGCCGCGGTGAGCACCCGGACGACCTCCTCGTGCCGCCCCTGGGCGCTGAGGATCATCGCCCGGTTGATCCCGGCCCGGGTCATTTCGCCGTACAGGCCGAGGCGGGCGAGCAGCTCGACCGCCCGGTCGAGATGCGCGAGCGCGCTCTCGTGCTGGTGCCGGAAGTAGGCCGCCCCGGCCAGGCTGCGGTGCATCCGGGCCTGCCCGACCAGGTCGCCGCCCGCCCGGGCGGCCGCGAGCGCCACCTCGCCGGTCGTCGTCCAGTCGGCTGACCGGCCGCTGCGGTCGAAGAAGTGCTGCATCCCCAGGGCGAGCTGCCAGGCCTCGGTGTGCCGGCCCTGCCCGGCGGCCCGGCCGACCAGCGCGATGAGGACCTGCCGCTCGGCGGTGAACCAGCGCATGGCGTCGCCGTGCCCGGCGAAGCGCAGCGGAGTCTCACCCGGCCCCGGCTCGATCACCGGGTGGTACTCGGAGGTCAGCAGCCATCGGTGCGCCCGATAGGCGGTGGCCCGGTAGAACTGCAGGCAGCGCAGCTCCGCGGCGGCGCGCTCGGCCGGGCCGTCGTTCTCCTCGCCGAGTTCCGTGGCATAGGCCCGCAGCAGGTCGTGGGTGCGGTAGCGGCCCGGCAGGTCCTCGCTGATCAGGTGCGCGCGGCTCAGCTCGCCGAGCAGTGCTCGCGCGCTCCGCAACGGGACGCCAGCCAGGCCCGCCGCGCCGGCGATCGAGATGTCGGGGCCGGGATGGATCGGCAGCAGCCGGAACAGCCGGGCGGCCGGGGCGGACAGCGCCCGGTAGGACCAGGAGAAGACGGCACGCAGGCCGGTCTGCGGGTCGTCGCTGTCGAAGCCGTCCAGACTCCCGGGCGCTCCGGCCAGCTCCGCGGCGATCTGGGCCGGCGGCGTCCCCGGTAGGGCCGCCGCGCGGGCGGCCACCACGGCCAGCGCGAGCGGTAGCCGCCCGCAGGCGGCGATGATGGCGTCGATCGCGGCCGGGTCCGCCGCGACGCGGCTCACGCCCAGCGGCCGCGACAGCGCGGCGCGGGCCTCCTCGACGCTCGGCAGGCCGACCGGCAACGGGTGGGCGCCGGCCGTGGTGAGCAGGCCACTGAGCCGGCTGCGGCTGGTGACGATCACCAGACAGCCGGGGCTGCCGGGCAGCAGGTGCCGGATCTGCTCGGCGTCCCGGCAGTTGTCGAGCAGGATGAGCAGCCGCCGGCCGGCGAGGCTGCTGCGGTACAGGCCCGCCTGGGCGTGCAGCTCGGCGGGAATGCCCTCCTGCGGCACGCCGAGCGAGCCGAGGAAGCCGCGCAGCGCCTCGGCCGGGCTCATCGCCGGCTCCCGCCCGTCGTACCCGCGCAGGTCGACATACAGCTGCCCGTCCGGGTAGCCGGCGGCGAACCCGTGCGCGAGGTGGACGGCAAGGGCGGTCTTGCCGATCCCGGGCATGCCGTCGATCGCGAGCACCGCCGGCCCGCCCGGGCGCGCGACCGCCGCGCGGGCCTCCGCGATGAGGTCCTCCCGGCCGCTGAAGAAGGGCAGGTCCGGCGGCAGCTGCGCGGGGCGCGGGAGTGGGGCCGGCGATCCGGTACGTGCCGGCCGGGTGCGCTGGTGCAGCACCCGGTCGTACGCCTCTCGCAGCTCCTCGCCGGGGTCGACGCCCAGGTCCTCGGCGAGCCGGCCACGCACTGCCCGGTACGTCTCGACGGCCTCCGCCTGGCGGCCGTCGGCGGCCAGCGCCAGCAGCAACCGGCTCTGCAGCGACTCGTCGAACGGGTGCTGCTCGGCGGCCTGCCGCAGCGGCGCCAGCACCGCGCTCAGCCGGCCGCAACGTTCGGCGGCGTCGGCCGCCAGGCGCACGGCTTCGGCGCGTTCGGCCTCCACGGCGAGGAACGCGGGGTGCCGGCGGGAGGCCGGTTCCAGGCCGGCGGCGCACCGGCCCCGCCACAGCCGCAGCCCGTCGAGGGAATGCCGCAGCGCCGACTCCGCGTCGCCGTCCCGCAGGCTCCGGGCCGCCCGCCGGCTCAGCGACCGGAACCTCAGCAGGTCGAGGGACTCCTCGTCGGCCCGCAGCCGGTAGCCCGACAACTCGCGGAGGATGTGCCGGCCCGGCGCCCGGGTCGGCAGGCCGGGCTCGAACAGCCGCCGGAGCATCCCGACGTGCCGGTGCACCACGTTCGCGGCGCTGGCCGGGGCCTCCTCCTCCCAGAGCAGGTCGACCAGCTCCGCCAGGGAGACCGGCAGCCCGCCGCGGGCCAGCAGCAACGCGAGCACCAGGCGCTGCTGGCGGGCGCCCAGACGCAGCTCGGCGCCGGCGCGGACGACCCGGATCGAGCCGAGCACCGAGAAACCGACCGTGTCGCCCGCCTCCGCTCGCACAGCGGCCACGGTAACGGGCCGGTCCGCCGGCCGGAGCTTGCGATCGAGCAAGCTACCGCCCGTTCCGGTACGCGGGCGCCCGGCCGGCCGCGCGGCTCAGCTCACCGCCCGCTTCACGAGCGCGGCGATGCGCGCCTCCACCTCGGCCGTCACCTCGGTGAGGGCGAAGGCGCTCGCCCACATCGCGCCCTCGTCCAGCTTCGCCTGGTCGCTGAACCCGAGCGTCGCGTAGCGCGCCTTGAACTTCTCCGCGCTCTGGAAGAAGCAGACGACCTTGCCGTCCAGCGCGTAGGCGGGCATCCCGTACCAGAGCTTCGGTGCGAGGACGGGCGCGCTGGCCGTGACGACGGCGTGGACGCGCTCGGCCATGACCCGGTCCGGGTGCGGCATCTCGGCGATCTTCGCGAGCACGCTCCGCTCCGCCTCCGCCTCCTTGTCCGCCCGGGAGCCCCGGCGCGCCGCGGCCCTCAGCTCCTGGGCGTGGTCCTTCATGGCGGCCCGCTCCTCGGCCGTGAATCCGTCGTACCCGCTGGTCCTGCTGCTGGCCATGGTGCCCCCTGCGCTCGTGGGCCGGGCGTTTGCTCGCCGGCCCGATCACTGTGGTCACAGCCTCTCCCGGCCGGGGTGCGGGCCGCCTCCGTGCTGACCACGGAAACCACCACGGACACCGGGTCGGTGCGCCTGCCGGCGACCGGGAGCCGGCACCGGCCGGCGAACGAACGAGCCCCGGTCGATCCTGGTGGATCGACCGGGGCTCGTTGCCAGCCGGATCAGCGGATGTCGAACCGGTCCAGTTCCATGACCTTGGTCCAGGCGGCGACGAAGTCGGTGACGAACTTGTCGCGCGCGTCCTCGCTGGCGTAGACCTCGGCGAGGGCCCGCAGCTGGGAGTTGGAGCCGAAGATGAGGTCGACCGCGGTGGCGGTCCACTTCACCTCGTCGGTGGCCAGGTCCCGGATCTCGTACACGTGCTCCTCGGACTCCGACGCCTTCCACCGGGTGCCCGGGGAGAGCAGATTGGCGAAGAAGTCGTTGGTGAGCACGCCGGGCCGGTCGGTGAGGACGCCGTGGCGCGCACCGCCGACGTTGGCCCCGAGGGAGCGCAGGCCGCCGACGAGGACGGTCATCTCCGGGGCGGTCAGGTTGAGCATGTAGGCACGGTCGATGAGCAGCACCTCCGGCTGGGTCTTCTCACCCGGACGCAGGTAGTTGCGGAACCCGTCGGCCCGCGGCTCGAGGACCCGGAAGGACTCGACGTCGGTCTGCTCCTGGGACGCGTCCGTGCGGCCCGGGCGGAACGGCACCGTCACGTCGACGCCGGCGTCGCGCGCCGCCTTCTCGACCGCGGCCGAGCCGGCCAGCACGATCAGGTCCGCTAGCGAGATCTTCTTCGCGCCGCCGGCCGAGTTGAACTCCCGCTGGATGCCCTCGAGGGTGGCCAGAACCGTGGCGAGCTGCTCGGGCTGGTTGACCTCCCAGCTGCGCTGCGGCTCGAGACGGATCCGCGCGCCGTTGGCGCCACCGCGCTTGTCGGTGGACCGGAAGCTGGCGGCGGAGGCCCAGGCGGTGGAGACCAGCTGGGCGGTCGTGAGGCCCGACGCCAGGATCTTCGCCTTGAGCGCGGCGACGTCGGCGTCACCCACGAGCTCGTGGTCGACGGCCGGCACCGGGTCCTGCCACAGCTGGGGCTCCGGCACCCACGGCCCGAGGTAGCGGTCGACCGGACCCATGTCGCGGTGCAGCAGCTTGTACCAGGCCTTGGCGAACGCCAACGCGAACTCGTCGGGGTTCTCCAGGAACCGGCGGGAGATCTTCTCGTACGCCGGGTCGACGCGGAGCGACAGGTCGGTCGTCAGCATCGTCGGCTTGTACTTCTTCGACGGGTCGTACGGGTCCGGGATGATCGCCTCGGCGTCCTTGGCGACCCACTGCTTGGCGCCGCCGGGGCTCGTGGTGAGCTCCCACTCGTAGCCGAAGAGGATCTCGAAGAAGCGGTTGCTCCACTGCGTCGGCCGGTCGGTCCAGGTCACCTCGAGGCCGCTGGTGATGGTGTCCGGGCCCTTGCCGGTGCCGTGGGTGCTCAGCCAGCCCAGGCCCTGCGCCTCCAGCGGGGCGCCCTCGGGCTCGGGGCCGACGTGGTTGTCGGCGACGGCGGCGCCGTGGGTCTTGCCGAAGGTGTGGCCACCGGCGATGAGGGCGACGGTCTCCTCGTCGTTCATCGCCATCCGGGCGAAGGTCTCGCGGATGAAGTGCGCCGCCGCGAGCGGGTCCGCGTTGCCGCGGGGGCCCTCCGGGTTGACGTAGATGAGACCCATCTCGGTCGCGCCGACGCCGGTCACCATCTCCTTCTCGGAGGCGTAGCGCTCGTCACCGAGCCAGGTGTCCTCCGGACCCCAGAAGATCTCCTCGGGCTCCCAGACGTCCTCGCGGCCGAAGCCGAAGCCGAAGGTCTTGAAGCCCATCGACTCCAGGGCGACGTTGCCGGCGAGCACGAGCAGGTCGGCCCACGAGATCTTCTGCCCGTACTTCTGCTTGACCGGCCAGAGCAGGCGGCGGGCCTTGTCCAGGTTGGCGTTGTCCGGCCAGCTGTTGAGCGGGGCGAACCGCTGACCGCCGTCGCCCGCGCCGCCGCGACCGTCCTCGATCCGGTAGGTGCCGGCGGAGTGCCAGCTCATCCGGATCATCAGACCGCCGTAGTGCCCGAAGTCGGCCGGCCACCAGTCCTGCGAAGTGGTGAGGGCGGTGACGATGTCCTGCTTGAGGGCCTCGACGTCGAGCTTGGCGAACTCCCTGGCGTAGCTGAAGTCCGCACCCAGCGGGTTGCCCTTGGGCGAGTGCGCGTGCAGCACCGACAGGTCCAGCTGGTTGGGCCACCAGTCCCGGTTGGTGCGCGGACGACCGCCGGTCTTCGGGGTCGGCGAGTCGATCGCCGGGTTCTCGCTCTCGCTGCCGTGCGCGGTCACGGAGTCGTGCGCGACCGGGCAGCCGGCCGCCGCCTTCTTGTCCACGCCCTGGGCGCTGGAGGGGGCGTTGTCCTGGGTGTCGCTCATCAATGTCCTTCCGAACTGGCGGATCGCTGGGAGGTGCGTTCGGTCGCGCAGTCGGGGCAGGTGCCCCAGTAGACGACCTCCGCCTCGTCGACCAGGAACCCCTGGTCGTCGGAGGCGGTGAGACAGGGAGCCTGGCCCACGGCGCAGTCGACGTCGGCGATCGCACCGCAGGAGCGGCACACGACGTGGTGGTGGTTGTCCCCCACCCGCGACTCGTACCGGGCCGTGGCGCCCGCCGGCTGGATGCGCCGCACCAGACCGGCGTCGGTGAGGGCACGCAGCACGTCGTAGACCGTCTGGTGGGAGACCGTGGGTTGATCGGCCCGGACCAGGGCGATCACGGTGTCGGTGTCGACGTGCGGGTGGTCGCGCAGCGCGGCGAGCACCGCCAACCGGGGCCGGGTGACGCGCAACGAGACCGCCCGGAGCTGGGTCTCGAAGTCGGCCGTCATGCGACGAACATAGCTCACTGTTTTGGAATCAATCAAGTTTTGCCGCGATTCGCTCCACCAAAAAATACCGTCATCGGGGACGAACCACGCCTAACTGCTCCAACGCGAGGCCACCGTGAGGTGGGCGGACAGCGCGCGGAGGAAGTCGGGCGCGTCGAAGATCGCGCCGGCGGAGGCGACGCCGGTCGTCCTCGTCCGACCGGCGAGAATGCGCTGGACCGCCTCTACCGCCAGCGGCGCGCTGACGGCGTAGATGTCCCGGCCGCTGGCGACGACGCCGCGCCGCCGGTCGCCGGAGCGCACGACGACGTCGACCGTGAACGTCTGCCCCGACCGGCCGAGTTCGTCGACCGCGGCCGGTGCGGGCGTGCCCGGGCCGGCCAGGTCCCGGGCGGCGTCGGTGGTCATGTAGGTGGTCACCTCGGGGATGGACAGGTGGCTGGGGACGGTGACGACGTCGGCCATCGTGAACCCGCCGAGGACGGTGCGGGGGCCCAGCGGCGTGGGGAAATCCCAGTCCAGGACCGGCAGGTCGCCCTCGTCGAGGTGGTACTCCAGCCGGCCACCGGTGTAGCGGACCCGCCGGCCGTCACGCCGCTCCCGCGAGACGGTGCCCGAGGCGAGGGTTCCCGCCGTGGGGTGCCAACTGCTCAGCCCGTACGCGACGTGCGCCTCGTCGGCGGCCGTCCAGTCGCCCATCGCCTGGGTGACCAGCAGATCGCCGAGCCCGCCGAAGAAGGCCATCGCCGGGACCACCGCGACGCCCGCGCGCCGGGCGCGGTCGGCGAAGCGCGCGAACGTGTCGACGTTGGCCTCGATCTCGGCCGCCACGTCCACGTACGGGACGCCGGCGCGCAGGGCCGCTTCGATCACGGGGGCCGCGGTCGAGGCGAACGGGCCGGCGCAGTTGACGACCGCTGCCGCACCCCGCAACGCCTGGTCGAGCGAGGCCGGGTCGCCGGCCGACGCCACCCGGTGCGCGAGCCCCGGATGCGCCGCCGCCAGCGCCCGAAGACGCCCCGCGTCGCGGCCGAGCAGGAGCGGGACGAACCCGCGAGCGCGCAACTCCGTCACCACGAACCGCCCCGTGTGCCCGTACGCGCCGAACACCGCCACGGTCTGACCCGAACCCATCTGGATCCCTCCTCGAAGATCGACTGAGAAGATCCTCCAGCGGCGGCCGGCTCCCGGCCAGTGTCCGGAACGCCATGCCCCGTACAGTTTCGGACATGGCCACGATCGCGCTCGCCGCCACCGACGGGATGCTGCACTTCGAGTTCGCCATGGCGTGCGAGGTCTTCGCCCACGACCCCTCCGGCGTGGCAGACCCGTGGTACGACCTCGTGGTGTGCGGCCCGGGCCCGGTCGGGATCGGCAGGTTCCGGGTGGAACCCGACGACGGCCTGGACCGGCTCGCCCGCGCCGACACCGTGATCGTTCCCGCCGTGGCGGACATCGACGCGGACCTGCCACCCGACCTGCTCGACGCCGTCCGCGCGGCGCACCAGGCTGGCGCTCGGCTGGTCTCGCTGTGCACGGGGGCGTTCGTGCTGGCCGCCGCCGGGGTGCTGGACGGGCTGCGCGCCACCACGCACTGGGCCCACACCGAGGCGCTGGCCGCCCGCCATCCCCGGGTGCGGGTCGACCCGGACGTGCTCTACGTCGACAACGGCACCGTGCTCGCGTCCGCCGGCAAGGCCGCCGCGGTCGACCTGTGCCTGCACCTGATCCGCCGCGACCACGGTTCGACGGTCGCCAACGCCGTGGCCCGCCGCCTGGTCGTGCCGCCGCATCGCGCCGGCGGCCAGGCCCAGTTCGTCACCACCCCGGTGCCCGCCCGCGACGACCATCCCCTCGCCGACCTGCTGCCCTGGACCATGGCGCGGCTGGACCGTCCGCTGACCGTGGAGGATCTGGCCCGCCGGGCGAACATGAGCTCCCGCAACCTGGCCCGGCACTTCGTGTCGGCGACCGGCGCCACCCCGCTGCAGTGGCTGTCGACGCAGCGGATCCGCCGGGCCCAGGAGCTGCTGGAGAACACCGACCGCAGTATCGAGGCCATCGCGCGGGCGGCCGGCATGGGCACCGCCGCGACGCTGCGCCGGCACTTCAACCGGACGGTCGGCGTGCCGCCGGAGGCCTACCGCCGCACCTTCCGCAGCGCCTGACCCCCGCCCGTTCTCACAGGTCCAGCTCGCCCAGCTCCCCGCGGCCGGCGACGCCGAGCTTCGGGTACGCCTTGTACAGGTGGTACGCGACCGTCTTCGGGCTGAGGAAGAGCTGGGCGGCGATGTCCCGGTTGGACAGCCCCGTGCCGGCGAGCCGGGCGATCTGCAGCTCCTGCGGGGTGAGGTCGGCGCCGGCCGACGCGGCGGGCTGCGGCGCGCGCAGCCCGGTCGCCTCCAGCTCGCCGCGCGCCCGCGCCGCCCACGGCGCCGCCGCCAACCGGTCGAACGTGTGCAGGGCGCGCTGCAGCAGGCCGCGTGCCTCGGCCTTGCGCCGGGCGCGGCGCAGCCACTCCCCGTACAGCAGCTCGGTGCGGGCCTGCTCGAACGGCCGGCCACCGGCCTTCAGGGCGAGCAGGTGGTCCTGCTCGTCGCCGGTAAGCAGCGCCCGGCACCGGTACGCCAGCGACATGGCCCACGGCTGGTCCACCCGCTCCGCCCAGGCGCGGAAGCGGGCGTACGCCTCGTGGGCCCGCTCGGGCACGCCGGCCCGGACGGCCGCCTCCACGAGGTCGGGCACACTCCGGTACGCGCACACCTGGTGGGCGTACGGGTTCTCCTGCAGGGCGGCGAGCCGCGTCACGGCGGACTCCGCCCGACCGTGGCCGAGGTCGAGCAGGCCCAGCGCCCACAGCGTCCACGCCCGGCCGCCCGCCTCGGCGCCCGCCGCGGCGCCGTCCAGCGCCGAGGCCACCAGCTCCCGGCAACGCGCCTCGTCGCCGGCCACCGCGGCGAGCACCGCCTGCACGGCGCGCAACTGGCTGACCCAGAGCGGTTGGCCGCCGTCCCGGGCCACACGCACCGCCTCGTCGAGGCTGACCGTGGCGTCCCGGTGCCGGCCGTGGAAGAACTCCGCCTCGGCCAGGAAGAACAGCAGGGTGGGCAGCAGGCCGAGGACGCCGTCGGCCCGGCAGCGGGCGACCAGGGCGCCGGCCAGCTCGTACGTCTCGGCGTCCTGGCCCGCGACGAAGCCGAGCCCGCAGAGCTGCACCCGGTCGCGGGGTTCGCCGCCCACCTGGCCGGCGGTCGGCGCCAGCGGCAGCGGCCGGCCCCGGACGGCGGCGACCTGGTAGCGGGCCACCGGGTGGTCGAGCGTGGCGAGCTGGTCGAGGCAGGCGCCCAGGTGCGGCTCGCCGAGGTACCAGGCCGGGTGGAACGCGGCCACGAGCAGCGCGTCCCGCTGTTCCGGGTCGAGCTTCGCGCCGCCGGTCATCAGGTCGTACGCGGTCTGGTGGCCGCCCTGCCAGAACCAGGCGTGCCCTTCCACCCAGGCGACGCGGGCGTGGAAGGTCGGCTCGTCCACCAGGCCGGCCGCCCGCTCGGCGAGCCGGACCGCGTCACCGAGGTGCCCGGACTGCAGGCCGCTCTCCGCGGCCAGCAGCAGCCGGCGCGCCTTCGCCGTCTCCTCGTCGCTCAGCTCCGCGGCGCGCTCGAAGGCGGCCAGGGCCGCGCCGTAGCCGCTGCGCCCGCGGGCCTGCTCGGCGGTGCGTTCCAGCGCGGCGGCCACCTGCTCGTCCGGCCCGGTGGTGGCCGCGGCGAGGTGCCAGGCCCGCCGGTCGGCGGTGTCCGGCGCGGTGAGCACGTCCGCGAGCGCCCGGTGCGCGGCGAGCCGCTCCGGGTACGGCGCGGCGGCGTGCACCGCGGCGCGGACCAGCGGGTGCCGGAACCGCAGCCGCCGTCCGGTGACCTCGACGAGCCGGGCCTCCTCCGCCGCACGCAGGTCGGCGGGACCGCCGCCGAGCGGCGCGGCGGCGCGCAGCAGCACGTCCAGGTCGCCGGTGTCCTCGACGGCGGCGACGCGCAGCAGCGCCCGGGTGCCGGCGGGGAGCCGGTCGACCTGGCCGTGGAACGCCGCGAGCAGCCGGTCGGTCAGCGGCAGCGGGTCCTCGGCCGCGCCGGCGGCGAGGACGCCGGGCAGCTCGATCAGCGCGAGCGGGTTGCCCTGCGCCTCGCCGAGCACCCGCATCCGTACCTCCGGGGCGAGCCGCGGGTCGAGCAGCCGGACGGCATCGGCCGGCGCGAGCGCGCCGACGGTCAGCTCGGGCAGGCCCGGGGCGGGGAAGCTGCCGTCCCGGGCCGCGAAGATCATGACGACGCCCTCGGCGTGCAGCCGGCGGGCGGCGAAGAGCAGCGCCTCGGCGGAGACTTTGTCCAGCCAGTGCGCGTCGTCGACGAGGCAGAGCAGCGGGCCGTCCTCGGCGAGGTCCGCCAGGAGCGACAGCACGGCGAGGCCCACCAGCAGCCGGTCGGCCGGGACGCCGCCGCCGAGCCCGAACGCGGCGGCGAGCACCTGCCGCTGCGGCCCGGGCAAACGGTCGAGGCGGTCGAGCGCGGGCCGCACGAGCTGGCTCAGCCCGGCGAACGGCAGCTCGGCCTCGAACTCGGCGGCGCTCGCGCGCAGCACGCACGCCGGGTGGGCGGCCGGTGACGTCAGCTCGGCCGCCCAGTCCAGCAGCGCCGTCTTGCCGATGCCCGGGCCGCCCCGGAGCACCAGCGCGGCGCTCCGCCCGGTCCGGGCCCCCGCCACCAGGGCCGCGATCCGGTCCTGCTCCGCGCCGCGGCCGTGCAACATTCCCGCACCCTACACAGGTACGCAGTACCTAAGCGCTACCGATTCCCGGGCGCCGGATCGTCCCTAGCGTCGTGGCCATGGAACTCATCGAGACGTACCTCGCCGCCTGGAACACCGCCGACCCCGCCGCCCGCCGAGCCCTCGTCGACGAGGTCTGGACCGCCGACGGGACGTACACCGACCCGCTGGCCGCCGTCGCCGGGCGCGACCAGATCGACGCGCTGATCGGCGCCGTGCAGCAGCAGTTCCCCGGCCTGGAGTTCCGCCTGGCCGGCCCGGTCGACGCGCACCACGACCTGGCCCGGTTCACCTGGCACCTCGGCCCGCCCGGCGCCGAGCCGATCGTCGTCGGCTTCGACGTCGCGGTCATCGTCGACGGCCGGATCGCCACCGTGCACGGCTTCCTGGACCGGGTGCCGGCATGACCGTCCTGAGCGAGCGGCCGGTGCGGGTCACCGCACCGGCCGCTCGGCCCGGCGGGTTCCTGCCGGTGCTGCTGATCTCGACGTTCATGACCGCGATCGACGCGTTCATCGTCAACGTGGCGCTGCCGGCGATGCAACGCGACCTGCACGCCGGCCCGGCCGCCCTGGAGTGGGTGGTCGCCGGCTACGTCCTCGCGGTGGCCGCCGGCCTGATCACCGGCGGCCGGCTGGGTGACCGGTACGGTCGCCGCCGGATCTTCGGGCTCGGCCTCGCGCTGTTCACCGCCGCCTCGGTGCTCTGCGGGCTGGCGCCCACCGCGGGCGTCCTGCTCGGCGCCCGGGTGCTGCAGGGGCTCGCGGCGGCGCTGCTCATGCCGCAGGTGCTGGCCATCGTGCGGACCAGCGTCGCGCCCGCCGAGCAGCCGAAGGCGTTCGCCCGGTACGGCCTGACGATGGGTCTGGGCGCCGTCCTCGGGCAGTTGATCGGCGGCCTGCTCATCGAGGCCGACCTGTTCGGCCTGGACTGGCGGCTGTGCTTCCTGATCAACCTGCCGATCGGCGTGGCCGCACTGGCCCTGCTCCGCCGGGTGCCCGAGTCCCGCCACCCGGCGACCCGGCTCGACCTGGCCGGCGTGGTGCTGGTCAGCGCGGCGCTGGTGGCGCTGGTGCTGCCGCTGGTGGAAGGGCGCGAGCAGGGCTGGCCGCTGTGGACGTGGCTGAGCCTGGCCGCCTCGGTGCTGCTGTTCGCGCTCTTCGTGACGACCCAGCGGCGCGGCCGGCAACCCCTCGTGCATCTGGCGCTGTTCCGCGAGCGGGCGTTCTCGGTGGGGCTGGTGGCGACCCAGGTGTTCTGGATGGGGCAGGCGTCGTTCTTCCTCATCCTGGCCCTCTACCTGCAGGTGGAGCGGGGCCTGTCGGCGCTGGAGTCGGGCGTCGTCTTCACCGCGATCGGCGCCGGCTACCTGGCCACCTCGACGTACGCGCACCGGATCGCCGCCCGGCTCGGCCGCCAGGTGGTCACGGTCGGCGCGCTGGTGATGGTCGTGGGCCTGTACGGGATGTGGGAGGCGGCCGGGCACGGCACCGCTTGGCTCGTGCCGGGGCTCGCCGTGGACGGCGTCGGCATGGGCATCGCGCTCGCGCCGCTCACCACCACCGTGCTCGCCCGGGTCAGCCCGGCGCACACCGGCGCCGCCGCCGGCGTGCTCGCCACGGTCAACCAGACCGGCAACGCGGTCGGGGTGGCCCTGATCGGCATCGTCTTCTACGAGGCCGCCGATCTGACCGGCGGGTTCCGTGCCGGGCTGGTCGCGCTCGTCGTGCTGGAACTCGCGCTGGCCGCGATCATCCAACTGCTGCCGAGACGATGACGCCGGACACCCGGCCGCCGTCCCGCAGGACGGCGGCCGGCGCCGGCTAGCTCTCCGTCTCCTCGGGCTCGACCAGCAGGCGGGCGTAGTTGGCCATGGAACGCTGGTAGCGGGGCAGATGCGGGGCCAGCGCGGCAACCGCGACGGCGACCGCCTCACGCTCACGGCCCACGCTGGTCAACGCCAGGGCCAGCGCGGCGCTGACCGCGTCGTCGAGCTCGTCGGCGGGCTGCCGCCGCTCGGCCGTCAGCAGTTCGACCGCCTCCGCGGCCCGGCCCACGTTGCGCAGGGAGCTGGCCAGCTGGATGACCGAACGCCGGCGGCGGATGCCGGTGATGCCGCCGGCCAGCGCGGCCCGGTACAGCGGCACGGCCCGGTCGGAGTGGCCGGTGGAGTCGAAGGCGCAGGCGCGTTCGAACGCGGCCACCGGATCGCCGTCCGGCAGCTCCGCGGCGAGCGCGTCGACGCGTTTGCGGAACTCCTCGGGTTCGTGGTCGTCGATGGCGGCCCACAGCTCCGCGCTGCGTCGTTCCCAGTCCGGTGATGTCGTCATGGCGGCGATGGTGGCCGGAGCCGGTAGGGTGGCGCCAGTGATTCGGCCAGGACCGAATCATGGAGGGGGCGGACATGGCGATCACGCTGCGGTTCAGCCCGGCCGACCTGATGCGCTGCCGCTTCGCCATCTCGCCGGTGCTGGAGACGATCGAGGCCATCCGCCTCACCACGCCCGAGGACGCCCCCGGCTATCACCAGGGCTTTCTCCACGCCATGAGGGACCGTCTGGACGCGCTGGACCTGCGCCCGGTCACGCTGCTGCAACCCCGCCGCGGTTACAGCCCGGACTTCCTGTCCCCGCCGCCGACCACCGCGCGCCCCCGCTTCGAGGAAGAACTGGCCCGCATCGAGGCGACGCCGCTCGACCGGGTGGCCGCGGAGATCGCCCGCTCGCTGCGCGCGACCCGGGGCGCGGCGCGCACCGCGGTGGGCCGCCGGCTGCTGGCCGACCCGGCCGACGCGCTGCGCCTGCTCACCGGGGTGATCCGGGACGTGTGGGACCAGGTGATCCGGCCGGTGTGGCCGAACGTCCGCGCCCTGCTCGACGCCGACGTGGTCCACCAGAGCCGCCGGCTCGCCGAGGGCGGCCTGGACCGCCTCTTCGCCGAACTGCATCCCCAGTTGCGCTGGCACGACGGCGTCCTCACCCGCGACCGCGGTGACCACGAGGACCGCCGGCTCGCCGGCGAGGGCCTGCTGCTGATCCCGAGCGCGTTCAAGTTCGACCAGGTCCTGGTGATCCTCGACGAGCCGTGGCAACCCACCGTGATCTATCCGGCGCGCGGCCTGGGCACCCTGTGGCAGTCGACGCGGACGCCGGAGCTGGCGGCCGCGGGCCGCCTCCTGGGGCGCAGCCGCGCGACCCTGCTGGCCGGGCTGACCGAGCCCGTCAGCACGACCGTCCTGGCCCACCGCCACGCCCTGGCTGCCGGCACCGTCTCACAGCATCTGACCGTGCTCCGCGAGGCCGGGCTGGTGGTGGGCGAACGCCACGGGCACGAGATCCGTTACCGCCGCACGGCGCTCGGCACGGCGCTGCTCAGCGGGACCCTCCCCGCAGCCGGAACCTGACGGCGTCGCGTCCGCGAATCGGCGCACCGGGCGCATGACCGGACGAACCAGCACAGCGGATGACCTGCGGTCCGGGGAATGACGTCGACCGGGGCGGGCATTCGACCCGGGTACCGGCCGGACGAGACCAGCGAGGTGCGCGATGACGGGCAGCAGCGGGCGGGGCGACAGGCAGCAGCCGGAGGCGGCGACCCCGTGGGTCACCCGGGACGGCTTCGACGCGGAACCGCCCTGGGGCGCGGGCGAGCACGATCCGATGGACGAGGGCAGCGAGGAGACGGCCGTACCCGAGGGACGGCGCGGCGAGCGACGCGCCGACGCGCCGGCCGCGCCGACCGGCCGCGAGGGCCGGCACGGGTTCGGGCGGGTCGAACCCACCCGTACGCCGATGGCCGGTCCCGGCGCGCCCCCGGACCCGGCGCCGACGCGGCGGTCGTTCCCCGACGACGCGGACATCGACGTCCGCTCGGAGGACGCGCTGCGCACGCGCGGCCGGCGGTCCTGAGCACGAGGTCCGACCGGTCTGGGGGACGGTTCAGTACCGGCTGCGGGGCAGCCACCCCAGGAAGCGGGCCCTGGCCTGCGCCAGGGGCAGGGCCGGGAGGTCCCGGGTGGCGGCGACCAGACAGGTTCCCAGGTAGACGGCCAGTCCGGCCGTCGTCCCGCCGAACTCCGCCAGCAGTTGGCTCTGTTTCGTGGGGCAGGGCCATTCGTGGCCGCACCCGCTGCACCGCCAGTCCGGTGGCCGGGGCAGGTGCGCGGGCGGGCCGGAGCTCCGGTAGCGACGGGACGCGCCGTTGCGGGCGCGTGCGTCCCGCCGCGACGCGCCGCCGGCGACGGGTGGCTCCTCCACCAGCCGGCGGCGGGCCGTCGTGAGCGCGGCACCGACCCGGACCAGCGCCGCCGGCCCCACCTGCCGGGCGAGCGCCGCGGTGAGCAGATGGTGCCCGAACGCGTCGAACTCGTCCGGGGTCACCCGCAGCCGCCGGTGAAGCTGCACGAGCAGCACGGGTTCCGCGCCGGGACGGCCCGCCAGCACCTCCCGCAGAAGCTCGCGCAGGCACCCGTCCAGGGCCTCCCGGTGGCCGTCGAAACGGCCCGCGAGGCTCGGGTCCCCGTCGATCCGACGCAGGGTCTCGGTCACGACCGCCGACGTCACTTTCCGGGCATCGGTTTCCTCCACCACCACTCCCTCCCCGCCGCATCGCGGCGACGGGCTAGCGGAGGACGCGTCGCGACAAGCGCCCCCACAGGTTGAGCGCGACCACACCGGGGACCACTCTTCCCGACCATCCACCACCGGACTATGCCGTCCAGCGCAGAGGAACGCGGATTCCTGATCGCTCCGCGCAAGTTCCATGGACGGGACACGTGGCAGCGCGATCCCCGGGTTCGGGAATAGCATCGACCGAGCGAACCTCGGAACAGCTTGTCCCGGCGGCCGGACCACCGTCCACCGCCCCTCGTGACTCCGGCCGCCCGTCCACCCCAGCGCTCCTTCCGGCACCGCACACGGCGGCTCCTTCCCACCATCGGTCAGCCCATGGAGGACGGTTGAGCGCCGACGGTCCCATCAGCCACCGCTTCGACAGCCGCGACCCGCAGCGCATCCGCGACTACCTCGCCGGCGCGTACGGGACCCGCGGCCTGCGCATCAGCAGCGGCGACCGCGACTACCACCTGCGCCACCGACGGGTGCAGGCCGGCCGGTTCCAAGCCGACCGGCTCGCCCAGTCCACGGACCTGCGGGTCGCCGTCGAGGAGATCAGCTCCCTGGTCGTCTGCGAATCCGCGACCAGCAGGGTGAGCCGCAGCTGTGACGGCGAGCAGGGCGAGTACGTTCCCGGCGACATCTTCGTCGCCGCGCCACCGGGCCGCCGGTGCCGGCTGCGCTGGCAGCCCGGCGAAGTGGTCCTGCTCCAGTTGGACACCCACCTGTTCACCCAGGTGGCCCGCCCCGACGTGCGGCGGCGGCTCGCGGCGATCCACTTCACCGCGCTCGAACCCGCCTCCCCCGCCCTCGCGGAGCACTGGCGGGCCACCGCCCACTATGTCCGCCTGGCCGTGCTCGGCAACTCCGAGGCCAGCAGAGAACCCCTCGTCATCGGCGCTGCGGCGCGTACGCTGGCCGCCGCCGCCCTGGCCGTGTTCCCCAACACGGCGCTGACCGAGCCCACCGCACAGGACCGCCGCGACGCCGTGGTGCCCACCGTCCGTCGGGCGATCGCGTTCATGGAGGAACACGCCGAGCAGGACATCAGCCCCGCCGATGTCGCCGCTGCCGCCGCCGTCTCGATCCGCGCCCTGCAGTTGGCGTTCCGGCGTCACCTGGACAGCACCCCGATGGCCCAGTTGCGCCGGATCCGTCTGGAACGGGCACACCACGAGCTACGACAGGCGGACCCACGGCGGGAGACGGTGAGCCGCATCGCCAGCCGCTGGGGCTTCCCAAGCCACAGCCGGTTCGCCGCCCACTACCGCGCCGTCTTCGGCGTTCCGCCGAGCCGGACCCTGCACACCTGAGCGGGAGATGCCGCCGCGGACAGGACGAACCGGCTGCGGGGCAGCGCCGGGATGCGGCGCAGCGAGATCGTGAGGTCCTGCTCCGGCACCGTGTAGTCCAGGCGCGCCAGCCAGCCGGCGAAGGCCGCCAGCAGGGCCACCGTGACGTCCTCACCGGGGCAGCGGTGCCCCGTGGCCGGGTCGGCCCCGCCCTGCGGGATCAGCTCGTACGGGTCGGGAGCGCGGCCGACGAAACGCCCCGGGTCGAAGCGGTACGGCTCCGGCCACAGCCGCGCGTCGTGGTTCTGGCCGTAGATGTCGAGCAGGACGAGCGACCCGGCGGGAATGTGCTGGCCCTGCCAGGTCAGGTCGGTGACCGCCCGGGCGCCGACGAACGGCGCGAACGGGTAGAAGCGGCGTACCTCGTGGGCGAACGCCACCGCGTAGCCGGTGTCCCCGGCGCGCAGCCGGTCGCGCTGCCCGGGCCAGCGGTGCAGCGCGTGTGCCGTGAACGCCACGAACCAGGACACCGCGACGGTGGGGCGGATGATGTTGAGCAGTTCCACGGCGGCGAGGTCGACGTCCATCGGCTGACCGCCGCGCTGGCGGTGACGGGCCACCGCTTCCAGTGCCGACCCCGGCGTGGCGGAGACGGCCCCCGCGCGGACCTGGTCGATGAGCGCCGCGAGCCACCTCTCCCGCCGGCCCCGGGCGCGCCGTGCCCGCCAGTGCCGCGGGCCCAGGGTGGCGAAACCGTCGACCAGGGCGACCAGGTCACGGGCCACGGGCGCCACCTCGGCACGGTCCAGCGGGATTCCGGCCCAGGCGCAGACCCCCTTGGTGATCACCCGGCTGGCCTCGTCGAACAGCACGACCCGCCGGCCGTCGCCGGCCGTCGCGATCGCCTCGTCCCACGCCGCCGCCACGTGGTCGACCAGCTCACCGACCCGGCGCGGATCGGTGAGCAGGGACCGGAACAGCGCCTTGCGGTGGCGGTGGTCCGCGCCGTCGAGGGTGTGGACGGCCCCGTGACCGAACAGCGTCCCCTCCACCGGCTCGGGGATGGCCGAGTGCCGTCGCACATGCCGCTCGTCGTAGAAGAACCGCACCGCGTCCGGCCCGCGCAGCGCGACCGCCGGCTGGCCCATCACCCGGGTACGCACGGCACGGCCGCCGCCACGGCGCCACAGCCCGGGCAGCCAGGCGTAGCCGTTGAGCATCAGCCCGAGGCTGTCGTCCAGATACGGTCCGCGCTGGGTCGCCATGAGCGTGAGGTGCCCCCTGCGCCGGGCACGAAACCCCTCCCCCGGGCCCGCCGGAGCGCCCCGGCGGGCCCCCGGGCGACCTCACCGATCTGGCCCTGCGGGGGAGGGTGGCCGACGTACGGTGACGGCAGGCCCGGTCACGTGGCGGCCCAGGCGCGGCGGACCGGGGTCGAGCCGCCGCACGCCCGCCGGTCGGGCCGCCGCCCCGAGGAGGGGATGCCGTGTCGGATCAGGTGACGCCCGCCGCGTCCGGCGTGCGCCCGTACGCCGTGGCCGGGGCGCCGCTGCTCTGCGACGCCCGCGACCACGGCCTGACCGGTGACGGCACCAGCAACGACCAGCCGGCGCTCGCCGCGCTGGTCGACCGGCTCGGCGACGCGTACGCCGCGGACGGGCGCGCCCGCGTGATCTACTGCCCGCCCGGCGTGTACGCGATCCGCGACGCCGGCACCGTCTGGCGTAGCGGGGTGTCGCTGATGGGGGCGGGACCGGGCGCCACCCGGTTCCTGCTGAGCAACGACGCCAACCGGGCCCAGCCGGTGCCGCTGGCCTTCTACACCGCCCGGGAGCACGGGGCGAGTCCGGACCGACCCCTGGCCTACTGCACGTTCGCGGACTTCGAGATCGACGGATCGGGGGTGGCGTCGGCGGAGTACGACCCGCTGGCCAAGGGGCTGGGGTTGCAGTATGTGAACGGTGGGCTGTTCCGGAACCTGTTCATCCACCACACCGCCGCCACCGGCCTCGGCTGCGACTTCCTGCAGGACACCCTGGTCCAGGCAGTCCGCGTGCTCGAGTGCGGCCGGATGGACAACGGCCTGGAGATGGGCGGCGCCGGCATCGGCATCGGCGTCGGCGGTTGGGGCCCGGTGGAGCGGTTGACCGTCGCCAACTGCGTGGCCGTGGGCAACGCGACCAACGGCATCTTCCTGGAGATGCAGAACTCCGACCGGCCGCCGCCGCGCGGCATCCGGATCGTCGGGTGCCACGCCGAGGGCAACCGGTTCGGCATCTCCGACTGGGGCGTCGACGGGCTCATCGTCACCGGGTGCACGATGGTCGGGAACCTGGAGGCCGGCTTCCAGGTCTCGGCGAAGGGCACCACCGGGATCCCCGGCAAGGGGGGCCTGCTCACCGACTGCCTGATCGACGGGAACCTCCGCGACGGGGTGAGCATCGGCAACACCGCCGGCCCGTACACCGTGCGCGGCAACCGGATCAGCGGCAACGGCCGGTACGGCTACCACCACCAGGACCTCGGCGAGAGCGACCAGCCGGCCGCCGAGGAGATCGTCATCGAGAGCAACGACATCTGGGGCAACAGCCTCGACGGCATCCGTTTCGACCGGCCCCTGCGGGACGCCGTCATCATCAACAACCGCATCCGCAACAACGGACGCCAGTGCGCACCCGCCGCCACCGGCGGCGGCGAGTCGGTCCGCTACACGGAGAACCACCTCATCGACCAGCGCGCGAACTGGCCGGCCGACGGCCACCGCGGCAAGGTCCTCCGCGTCGGCAGCCGGTACGCCGTCGTCGCCGCCAACGACGCCACGAGCCTCACCCTCGCCCCCAACCGACCGGGCATCGACACCTCGTGGAGCGCGGACACTCCCCCGCCCAAGACGCCGTACGAGCTGCCGGCCGCCCCCGCGGGCCGCGGCGGCATCACCATCAACGCCGCCTCCGACTCGGTCACCATCCGCGGCAACCTCATCCGCGACACCAGCTCGGGCACCCAGCTCAGCGGGATCTGGATCACCGAGCGGGGCAGCTGCCTCAACTGCCGGGTGGTCGAGAACGACCTGGACGGCAACCGCACGGCGATCCGGGCCGACACCCCGGCGGTCGGCGGCCACTGGGCCGGCAACCACGGCGACCAGTGACCGCGCGGCGGCGCCCCGGTGAGCGGGTGGCGCGGCCGGCCCGCCGGAGTACGGTGGCGCGGGTGCTGTCCCGCCCACACGACCGATGAGTTCCGGCCCGGCGCGTCGTCTGCATGTCGGGAACGTCCCCCTTCCGCACCCCGGCGGGAGCCCGGGATGAGATGACGAAGGAGCAGGCACCGTGGACCAGGAGAACGTGAGCGCCACCCTGACTGTCGCCGTGCCCGCCGCGAGGGTCTTCGCGGTGCTGGCGGACCCGACGACCCATGCCGCGATCGACGGCACCGGCTGGGTTCAGGAGCCCGTCGACCGGGCGCCGCTGACCGAGGTGGGGCAGATCTTCCGGATGGACATGTACCACGCCAACCATCCCGACGGTGACTACCGGGTGGCCAACAGGGTCGAGGTCCTCGACCCGCCCCGCGCCATCGGCTGGCTGACGGGGCAGGAGAAGGACGGCGGCCACCTGGAGTTCGGCGGCTGGATGTGGCGTTACGACCTCGCGCCGCTCGGTCCGTCGCAGACGGCGGTCACGCTGACCTACGACTGGTCGGCGGTGCCGCAGTCCATCCGGCGGTACATCCAGTTCCCGCCGTTCGCCCCAGACCATCTCACCAACTCGCTGCACCACCTGGCCGAGCTGGCCGCGTCGACGTCCCGGGCCTCGACGCCCGCCGGTTGACCGGGCGGCCCGAGCCCGGACCGGGGCGGCGCTCAGCGGTGTACGGTCGGGCAATGGGCCTCCCCACCGCACTGACCACCGCCGGGTCCCTCATCGGCGGCTGGCAGCTCGCCCGCCGGACCGGCAACCGTTCCCTCGGCGGTGTGGTCCTCGCCGCGGGCGGTGTGCTGGCGGGACGCGAGTGGGCCCGGCGGACCAGCCCCGCCGTGACCGCCGCCCTGCTCGCGACCTACGCCGGGGCCTTCGGCCTGTCGCACCCGCTGGCCAGGCGCATCGGCGCCTGGCCCTCCGTGCTGATCGTCTCCGCGCTCACCGCGGCCGCCTCGTACGCGGCAGCGGACCGCCACGCCCCGCGTTAGCAGCCCACCCGTCCTCGCGGCCTCGTCCTGCGCCGCCCGTGATCACATCACCGTGCCAGCGAGTTCACCCGTCGGCCCGGAGCGCCGGTGCGTTCAGGCGGTCGCGTCCAGCCGCGTTCGTACCTCCTCGGGAAGCACCAGGGCGGCGCCGTTCAGTGCCTCCTCCAGCTGGGCGACGCTGCTGGCACCGACGATCGGCGTCACCGCGGGAACGCCGCCCGTCAGCCAGGCGAGCACGACCTGGTTGCGGGTCACGCCGAGCTCGCCGGCCACCTCGCTGAGCACGGCCAGCCGCCGGGCCGTTCCCGGGTGGTCGTAGGCCTCGGGAAGGGGACGATCCTCGCGGGTGTAGGAGCCGTTGAGCAGCGGGGTGTACGCCCAGAGGGCGAGTTCGCGATCCGAGCTGACGTAGTCGAGGACGTCGTCCGTCACCCAACCGAAGCGGTGGCCCTGGTCGGGAACGGCCGCGCCCGGGCGCGGCGTGACGTACGAGTGCCGCAACTGCAGCGCGGTGTAGCCGGGCCAGCCGTTGTCCCGGGCGACGCCGCGGGCGCGCTCCACCCGCCAGAGAGCGTGGTTGGACGCGCCGAGGCGGCACACGGCGCCGGACTTGACGAGCTGCGCCAGCGCGTACCCCGTCTCCTCCAGCGGCGCCGACCGATCCTCCATGTGCGTCCAGTACAGGTCGACGTGATCGGTACGCAGGCGCTGGAGGCTGCCCTCGACCGCCGTCTGGATCGCCGGGGCCGAAAGCCCTTCCCGGTTGGCCGGCCACTGGCCCGCGCCGATCGGCTGAGCGCCCACCTTGGTGCTGAGCCGCACCCGGTTGCGGGCACCGGGTCGCCTGGAGAGCCATTCGCCGATCACTCGTTCGCTGTGCCCGCCGGCCCCGTCGGGATCGGACCAGAACGCGTAGCAGTTCGCGGTGTCGATCATCGTGCCGCCCGCGTCGACGAACCGGTCGAGCAGGTCGAACGCGGTCCGCTCGTCCACGTCGCTGCCGAAGCGCATCGTCCCGAGGGCGAGGTTCACGGTCATGCTGGGTTCCTTTCGTCGGGTCGAGCCGGGGGGTCGGTCAGGCGCGGGTCCGCGAGGGAGTGCACGCCTGCGCGGATCCGTTCGGCGTCCATGTGTCGGTGCTGCTGGAGATAGTCGACGACGTCGGCGCGGAGTGCGGTGAAGACGGCGTGGGCGAGGTATCCGGCGTCGACGGTGGGCCGTGCCGCGCGGATCCGGTCAGTGAGTTCCCCGATCCAGAACTGGCTGGCGGGATTGGCGTAGTAGGCGTACGGGCCGTAGTGCTCCAGCGCGCGGATGAGCGTGCGACTGTCCAGGACGAAGTCGAGCAGCGCATCGAGGTAGGCGTGGAGGCGCGCGACGGGATCCCCTCCGGGCCCGAGCGGGGGTTCGCCCGATCGCACGCGGTCCTGCAGGGCGGCGACACGTGGCGCGATGAGCGCGTCGACCAGTCCCAGGAGGTCGCCGAAGCGGCGCAGGACCGTGGCCTTGCCCACGCCGGCGACCTGGGCGATGCGCTCCAGGCTGACGTGGTCCAGGTCCGCGCGTTGGAACAGCGACTCGGCGGCGTCCAGGATGGCCGCCCGGTTACGGGCGGCATCGGCTCGTTCGCCCACCGCCTCACCTCCTTGCCTAAGCGGACCGCCGGACCATATTGGACCGGACCGGCGGACCGGTTCCCGTCCGGGCCCGCCGGACAGGAGGAGTAGGAACCATGCATGATCGCTGCTGTCGGGCTGTCGCGTTCTCGACGTACGGCGACGCCGACGTCCTGCGGATGGTCGATCACGCGGTGCCCGGGCCCGGCCCGGGACAGGTCCGCATCGCGGTCCGCGCCGCCGGCGTCAACCCGATCGACTGGAAGATCCGAAGTGGCGCCTTGGCCG
Source organism: Micromonospora sp. AMSO31t (assembly GCF_008868175.1). Lineage (GTDB taxonomy): Bacteria > Actinomycetota > Actinomycetes > Mycobacteriales > Micromonosporaceae > Micromonospora. The sequence goes on along the minus strand of NZ_WBKT01000001.1, from coordinate 86,262 downwards.
AGATGATGCCGGTGCGCCTCCCGGCCGTTCCCGGTGTCGACGTGGCCGGCGTCGTCGAACAGGTCGGGCCCGGCGTGACCGGCTTCGCGGTCGGTGACGAGGTCTTCGGCAAGGCGGTCACCGGAAGTTACGCTGAGCTGGCGCTGGCGGACCTCGACGCCCTGGCCGCGAAGCCCGCGGGAATGCCGTGGGAGGTGGCGGCCGCCCTGCCCGTGCGCGGCACGGTGTGGACGCCGCCCTGGACGCGGCGGGCCGGGGTTCCCTGCGAGCCCTGGTGGAGCTGACCGGGAACCCCGACCGGGTGATCAGCCTGGCCGACCCGTCGGGGGAGTCACTGGGTGCGCGGTTCGCGTACGGCGAGCCCGACGACAGGGCCGGCATCCTGACCGAGGTCGCGGCGCTGGTGGCGGCCGGCACGATCACGGTGTTCGTGGCCCGCGCCTATCCGTTGACCGACGCGGCCGCCGCCCATCGCCACAGCGAGACGGGGCATGTCCGCGGCAAGCTGGTCCTGGCGCCGATTGTCGCCTCAGGACGGACCCAGGGCGCGCAGGTCCCGGAAGAAGGCGCGGATGTCGCCGACGAGCAGGTCCGGCTCCTCCATGGCGGCGAAGTGGCCTCCCCGGTCGAACTCCGTCCAGCGGACGATGTTGTTGCTGCGTTCGGCGATGTGGCGCAGCACGAGGAAGTTCTCCCGCGGGAACGAGGCGAACGCGGTGGGGGCCGGTGAGGGCTCGGGCGGCTCGCCCCAGTAGGGCGCGTGGGCGCGCTCGTAGTAGATGCGCGCGGACGAACCCGCCGTCCCGGTGAGCCAGTACAGCATGACGTTGGTGAGCAGGTGGTCGCGGTCGACGGCGTCCTCCGGCCGGTCGGCGGAGTCGGTCCACTCCTTGAACTTCTCGGCGATCCAGGCGAGCTGGCCGACCGGCGAGTCGGTCAGCGCGTACGCGAGGGTCTGTGGCCGGGTGGACTGGATGTCGGCATAGCCCTGCTTGTCGCGGTTCCACGCCCGCATCCGCTCCCAGGAGGCCCAGGTCCGCTCCCGTTCCGCGGGGCTGAGGCCGGCGAGTTCCTCCTGGCTCGGCTCGGCCGCGGCGCCGGCACCGGGGATCAGGTTCAGGTGGACGCCGATGACGTTGTCGGGGCGGACACGCCCGAGTTCCCGGGAGATGACAGCTCCCCAGTCGCCGCCCTGGACTCCGTAGCGGTGGTAACCCAGGCGGCGCATCAGCTCGGCGAAGGCAGCCGCGACACGGCGGTACTCCCAGCCCGTCGCACGGGCGGGGCCGGAGAACCCGAAGCCGGGGATGCTGGGCAGGACCAGGTGGAAGGCGTCGGCCGGGTCGGCGCCGTGTGCTCGGGGATCGGTGAGCGGGCCCGCGATCCGCTCGAACTCCACTATGGATCCGGGCCAGCCGTGCGTGATGATCAGGGGCGTGGCATCCGGTTCCGGGGAGCGGATGTGCGCGAAGTGGATGTCCGCGCCGTCGATGGAGGTCTTGAACTGCGGCCACTGGTTCAGGCGGGCCTCCGCCGCTCGCCAGTCGTACCTGTGCCGCCAGTGGTGCGCGAGCTCGCGCAGGTAGTCCCGGGGGACGCCGTAGGCCCAGCCGACATCGGGCAGTTCGTCCGGCCAGCGTGTGTGGTCGAGGCGCCGCCACAGGTCGTCCAGGTCGCTGTCCGGGATCGCCACGCGGAACGGCCGGATGCACTCCTCCGGTGATGTGGTCACGTCGGCGCAGTCTAGGACTCGCCCGAGGGGCCGCTCTCCCTCGGGCGGCTCGCCGGGACATCCGTCACCGCGCACGCGTACCGACGTCCGTTCGGCCGCCTTGACGATCATGAATGAGGTTCGGGCACCCCGTCTATGATCCACTGGAGGCGCGACGGTGACGGAGGAACGCGGTGATCGACGCGGTGTTTTTCGATGTCGGCGGGACGATTCTCGACGAGTCCCGCGAGTTCGGATCCTGGGCGGACTGGTTCGGCATTCCACGGCACACGTTCTCGGCGGTCTTCGGTGCGGCGATCGCCCGGGGCCTGGACTGGCAGGAACCGTTCCGGGTCTTCCGCCCCGATTTCGACCTCACGGTCGAACTCGAACGCCGCGCAGCCGCCGGCATACCCGAGACGTTCGGCGAGGAGGATCTCTACCTCGACGCGCGGTCGTGCCTGGCATCCCTGAAGGACCAGGGCCTGCTCGTGGGCCTGGCCGGCAACCAGCCGGCTCATGCCGAGGCGATCCTCCGCGCTCTCGACCTGCCCGTGGATGTGATCGGCACGTCGCACGGCTGGGGCGTGGCGAAGCCGTCACCGGCCTTCTTCGAGCACGTCATCCGTGCCGGGGGTGGCGACGCCTCGTCGATCCTGTACGTCGGCGATCGGCCCGACAACGACGCACGCCCGGCCCTGGCGGCCGGCATGCAGGCGTGCCTGATCCGGCGCGGTCCGTGGGGTCACATCCTCGACCTGCCCGCCGTCGCGGAGCGGTGCCTGTTCCGCATCGGCGCGCTGGACGAACTCCCGAGCCTGGTGGCCAAGCACAACGCAGCAGGCGGCTGATTCGCCGATGGTTGGGAAAGGAATTGCGGCCCAGAACAACCGCGAGAACTTCGTCCCACTTTAATGTATATCGGACCGGGGGCCTTGCCGCAAGACCCGGGTGGTGCCGCAGAATCGTCGGCCGGACCCAGGAACGGACGAAGAAATGGGGCACGACCGCGATGACCGAGCAGTACGTGTGGGGCCTCCATGAGGTCGACGAGCGGCAGATCGCGATCGTCGGCGGGAAGGGCGCGCATCTCGGCGCGCTGACGCGGATCGACGGCATCCGCGTACCGCCCGGCTTCTGCGTCACGACGGACGCCTTCCGGCGGATCATGGCCGAGGCGCCGTCGATCGACGACCGGCTCGACCAGCTGTCGCGCCTGAAGCCGGACGACCGGGACGCGATCCGCGCGCTGAGTGCGGAGATCCGCCGGACCATCGAGGAGACGGCCCTCCCCGACGAGGTGGCAGCGGGGATCACCCGGGCTCTCGCCCAGGTCGGTGAGGGGGCTGCCTACGCCGTCCGGTCCAGCGCGACGGCGGAGGACCTGCCGACGGCCTCCTTCGCCGGCCAGCAGGACACCTACCTGAACGTCATCGGGACGGCCGCGATCCTCCAGCACGTCAGCCGGTGCTGGGCCTCGCTCTTCACCGAGCGGGCCGTGGTCTACCGCCTGCGGAACGGCATCGACCATCGCACCGTCCAGATGGCCGTTGTCGTGCAGAAGATGGTCTTCCCGCAGGTGTCCGGCATCCTGTTCACGGCCGATCCCGTCACGTCCAACCGGAAGATCGCCTCCGTGGAGGCCAGCTTCGGCCTCGGCGAGGCCCTGGTCTCCGGGCTGGTGAACGCGGACGCCTACAAGGTGCGCGACGGCGCGATCGTCGACCGGGCGATCGCCACCAAGCGGCTCGCCGTCCACGCCCTACCGGCCGGCGGGACGACGGAGCAGGCGATCGACCCGGCGCGGCAGGAGCAGCCGGCGCTCACGGATGCGCAGGTCCTCCGGCTGGTGGAGCTGGGCCGGCGGATCGAAGCCCACTTCGGCCACCCGCAGGACATCGAATGGTGCCTGGTCGACGACGACCTCCAGATCGTCCAGAGCCGACCGATCACCACGCTCTTCCCCGTCCCCGAGATCGGCGACGGAGAGAACCACGTCTTCATCTCGGTCGGCCACCAGCAGATGATGACCGACCCCATGAAGCCCCTGGGGCTCTCCATGTGGCAGCTGACGGCCATGGCGCCGATGTATGCCGCCGGTGGGCGGCTGTTCGTCGACGCGACCCGGGCGCTCGCGTCGCCGTCGAGCCGCGCCGGCCTGCTGGAGATGGCCGGAAGATCCGATCCCCTGGTCCGGGACGCGCTGGAAACCGTCATCGACCGTGGCGACTTCATCCCGTCGCTCCCCGATCCGACTCCTGCCGCGCCGCGCGCCGGCGGCGCGCCGGCGCCGATCGAGACCGATCCGGCCATCGTCACCGACCTGATCGAACGCAGCCAGGCGTCCCTCGCCGACCTCCGGCGCGACATCGCCACGACATCCGGTCCGGCGCTGTTCGACTTCCTCCTGGCGGCGTTCCAGGAGCACAAGCGGCTCCTGGGCGATCCCCGGAGCATGCAGGCGATCATGGCCGGGATGGAGGCCACCTGGTGGCTCAACGAGCAGTTGCAGGCGTGGCTGGGCGAGAAGAACGCCGCTGACACGCTCACCCTGTCCGCGCCTCACAACGTCACGTCGGAGATGGGGCTGGCGCTCCTGGACGTCGCCGACGTCATCCGCCCGCACGCGGAGGTGGTGGCCTTCCTCCAGAAGGTCGAGGACGAGGGCTTCCTGGACGAGCTGGCCACGCTCCCGGGCGGCCGGGAGGCGCGGGACGCCATCCACGCCTTCCTCGACAGGTACGGCATGCGGTGCGTCGGCGAGATCGACATCACGAGGCCGCGCTGGAGCGAACGCCCCAGCACCCTCGTGCCCGTCATCCTGGACAACGTCCGGAACTTCGAGCCGGGCGCTCGCGAGCGGCGCTTCGAGCAGGGGCGCCGGGAGGCGGAGAGGAAGGAACAGGAGGTCCTCGAACGCCTTCGGGCCCTGCCGGACGGCGAGCAGAAGGCGGACGAGACCAAGCGGATGATCGACCGCGTCCGCACCTTCATCGGGTACCGGGAGTATCCGAAGTACGCCATCATCAGCCGCTACTACGTCTACAAGCAGGCCCTGCTGGCGGAGGCCGAACGCCTCGTGCGGGCCAACGTGCTTCGCGAGAGCGAGGACATCTTCTATCTCACGTTCCAGGAGCTGCACGACGTCGTGCGCACGCACCGGGCCGACGATCAGCTCATCGACCGGCGGAGGGACGCGTTCCGGTCGTATCACGCGCTCACGCCGCCCCGGGTCCTCACGTCGGAGGGTGAGGGAATCACCGGGACGTACCGACGTGACGACGTGCCGGCCGGCGCGCTGGTCGGCCTTCCGGTTTCCGGCGGGGTCGTCGAGGGGCGGGCCCGGGTCGTCCTCGACCTGGCCGACGCCGACCTCGAACCGGGCGACATCCTGGTCACCGCGTACACCGATCCGAGCTGGTCACCCCTGTTCGTCGCGGTCGCGGGGCTGGTGACGGAGGTGGGCGGCCTCATGACCCACGGCGCGGTGATCGCCCGGGAGTACGGCCTGCCCTCCGTCGTCGGCGTGGAGCGGGCGACCAGGCTGATCGGGGACGGGCAGCGGATCCGCGTACACGGCACCGACGGCTACGTCGAGATCCTGGACTGATCAACCACGGCAGGACTGCCCATCGGACCAAGGTTCGGAGGTCCGGGGTGGGGACGGCCGGGAGTTGGTATGCCTATGGGATGGCGGAGCGCGCAGGCGACGAGCAGCCCGGGGCAGCTGCCCCGGAGCCGGCGGGGGGCGGTGGGACGGCGTCCCGGGCGGGCCGCCGGACAGCGGGACTGGGGTTGCTGCTGGGCGCGTTGGGGGTGGTCTACGGCGACATCGGCACGAGCCCGCTGTACGCGCTGAAGACGGTCTTCACCCTGGACCGCAACCTGACACCGGACGCCCCCGACGTGTTCGGCGTGATCTCGTGGGTCTTCTGGTCGATCATCCTGATCGTCTCGGTCAAGTACGTCATCTTCATCCTGCGGGCCGACAACGAGGGCGAGGGCGGGGTGATGGCGCTGGCCGCCCTCGCCCGGCGGGCGCTGCTCACGGTCAGTGAGCGGCGCGCCGAGACCGTGCTGGCGCTCGGAGCGCTCGGCGCAGCCCTGTTCTACGGCGACAGTGTGATCACCCCGGCGATCTCGGTGCTGTCGGCCGTGGAAGGACTCGAGGTGATCTCCCCGGCGCTGGAGGTGGTGGTCCTGCCGGCGTCGGCGGTGGTCCTCACCCTGCTGTTCGCCATCCAGCGCTGGGGCACCGGACGGGTCGGGGCCGTGTTCGGGCCGGTCATGCTGCTCTGGTTCGCCTGCCTGGCCGTCGCCGGCGCGGCCGAGGTGATCCGTCACCCCAGCGTGCTGGCCGGGCTGTCACCGACGTACGCGGCCCTGTTCGTCATCGACCACCCGATGATCGCGTTCATCGCGATGGGCGCCGTGGTGCTGTCGATCACCGGCGCCGAGGCGCTCTACGCCGACATGGGGCACTTCGGTCGCGCTCCGATCCGCCGGGCCTGGTTCGGGGTCGTCTTCCCCGCGTTGACCCTGAACTATCTCGGCCAGGGCGCACTGATCCTCCGGGCGCCGGAGAGCCGGGACAATCCGTTCTTCCTGCTGCTGCCCGGCTGGGCGCAGCTGCCGATGGTCGTCCTGGCCACGGTGGCCACCGTGATCGCGTCCCAGTCGGTGATCTCCGGGGCGTTCTCGGTGTCCCGGGAGGCCATGCGGCTGGGCTTCCTGCCGCACCTGCGCATCCGGCAGACCTCGCGCCGCCAGTACGGCCAGATCTACGCCCCGGGGGTGAACTGGGGCCTGTTCGCGGCGGTCCTGGTGGTGGTGTTCGCGTTCGGCTCGTCCACGAACCTCGCCGCCGCGTACGGGGTGGCGGTCACCGGCACCTTCATGATCACCACGACCCTGTTCCTGGTCGTCGCGCGGGCGCGGTGGCGCTGGAGCACGCGGCGGCTGGTGCTGTTCGGCGTGGTCTTCGGCAGCATCGAGCTGACCTTCTTCACGGCGAACCTGGCCAAGGTCACCCACGGCGGCTGGCTGACGCTGCTCATCGCGGGCGTCCTGTTCACGGTCCTGCTCACCTGGCGACGCGGCGCCGAGCTGGTCACCGCCCGGCGGATCGAACGGGAGGGACCCCTCCCCGAGTTCCTCGACAGCCTGCACGCCACGAACATCCCCTGGGTGCCGGGCACCGCGGTCTTTCCCCATCCGAACAAGGAGACGACGCCCCTGGCGTTACGCGCGAACGTCGCGCACTACCACGTCCGGCACGAGCGAACTGTGATCATCACGGGTCGCACCGCCAATGTCCCGCACATCCCCTGGGACCAGCGCCTCACCATCGACGACCTGGGCGACCCGAGCGACGGCATCATCCACATCGACGCCCTCTTCGGCTTCCAGGACCCCACCGACTTTCCCGAGGTGCTTCGCCGCGCGGCCACCCATCCCCACGCCCAGGAGATCAACCTCGACCTGGACCAGGTCTCCTACTTCGTCTCGAGGATCACGCTGCGGTGCACGCGCCAGCCCGGCCTGGCCGTCTGGCGCAAGCGCCTGTTCATCGCCCTCGCCCACAACGCCGCGAGCCACACCGAGTTCCTCCACCTGCCCGAGGAACGCACCATCGTCCTGAGCGCCGAGGTCGCGGTCTGAGCGTGCCCCGATCGAGGTGCGCGGCCCACGCCGAATGGGCTACGACCGAACAACGCCCTGGCGTTATCGTCGTCGACCGGCGCTCCGGCACCAAGGCGGCGACATGGAGTTCATTTCGACGAAATGACGACAGGCTGCTCACCCATCCCGTCCGGACCTGGCCGCGTCCGCCGTACCCGCTGGGCCGGAGAAAGCCCAGCTGCGGCGATTTCGCCGGTCGTGGGCACCGGGAAATGCGCTCCCGGAGCCTCGCGAACGGCACAAGCCGATCGAAGGAGTGCCGGCCGGGCCGAGGCCGGAATTCTCGCCCTCCCCGGACCACTTTCTGCAACCGGGCCGTGCTCGCATGGCGAGCGATTACGGTGCATTGACGTGACCATCATTCGCATTGTCGCGGTGGCGCTCAGCGCTTTCCTGGCCATGCCCGCCGCCGTTTCCGCGTCGCCGGTGCGGACGGCCGCACCGTACCTGCCCTGCCCGGCCGTGAAGCCGCCGGTTGCCCCACCGGCCGCACCGTCGCCGCCGCCGGTCGGTCCCGCCGACCTGGCCGTCGGCGGCGAGTCGCTGGCGACGGCGGGACTGTCCATCCCGGCCGGTGCGCCGATGGCCCCGGCGGTGACCGCCACCTCGTGGCTGGTGGCCGACCTCGACAGTGGCGCGGTGCTGGGTGGCTGCGGACCGCACGAGCACCGCACGCCGGCCAGCGTGCAGAAGATGCTGCTCGCCGCGGCCCTCATGCCCCACCTCGACCCGACGCGGGTGGTCGAGGTGACCCGGGCGGACCTGCAGGATCTCGATCCGGCCAGTTCGGTGATGGGGGTGGTGCCGGGCGCACGGTACTCGATCGAGAGCCTGTGGCTGGGGCTTCTCCTCAAGTCGGGTAACGACGCCGCCAACGTGCTGGCCCGCGTCGGCGGCGGCAGCGCCGGCCGGCAGGGCGGCGTGCAGGCGATGAACGACGAGGCACACCGGCTGGGCGCACACCAGACCCACGCGGTGACACCGTCCGGGCTGGACGGCCCGGGCCAGTACACCAGCGCGTACGACCTGGCGCTGATTGCGCGCGCCACCTACGCCCGCGCGGACTTCCGGCGGTACATCGCCACCCGGGTGGCGGAGGTGCCGGCAGGGCCGGGACAGCCCGGCTTCTCCCTGACCCACGACAACACGCTGCTGGACCACTATCCGGGGACGCTCGGCGGGAAGACCGGCTTCACCGACCTGGCACGGCAGACGTACGTGGGGGTGGCCGAGCGCAACGGCCGGCGGCTCGCCGTGACGCTGCTCGGCGCGGAAACCGCGCCGCTGGGCAGCCTGGGCGAGGCGGCGGCGCTACTGAACTGGGGTTTCGCCCTCTCCCCCGACGCGTCGGTCGGTCGCCTGGTCGCGCCGGACGAGAAGAAGTACGACCGTCCCGTCGCCCAGGTCAAGGCCGAGCAGCAGGGGCCGGCGCGGACCGGACGGTCGACGTCGTGGGTAACCGTCGTCGGCCTCGGCGCCGTCGCTGCCCTGGCCGTCCTGCTCCTGACGGCGCCCAGGCGACGAAGGGCGGCGCGGGCGAAGCCGTAGCCGGCGCGGGCGGCCCGGTGGGTGCGTACATTGCGGAGGTCACGCCGTCGCGAGGAGGAGAACCATGTCGAAGCCGCCGCTGCCCGAATCCGCGGTCACCATGCTCCGGAAGGCGAACCCCGCGGTCATCGCCACGCTCCGGGCCGATGGTCAGCCGGTCTCCGCGGCCACCTGGTACCTGTGGGACGACGGTCGGATCATGGTGAACATGGACGAGGGCCGCCGCCGGCTGAGCCACCTCCGCAACGACCCCCGGGTCACCCTGACCGTGCTGGACGGGCAGGCCTGGTACACCCACGTCACGATCCTCGGGCGCGTCGTCGAACTCCGCGACGACGAGGACCTGGCGGACATCGACCGGCTCTCCCAGCACTACACCGGGAGGGCCTATCCACGGCGCGATCGGCGGCGGGTGACCGCTGTCATCGAGATCGACCGCTGGCACGGCTGGGGTGCGCTGAAGGACAACGACCAGGTCGGCTGACCGGGCGTGCCGACGACGTTCGGCCCGTGAACGGATACCCGTCGCTGGGCCGGTCAGGCGAGGGCGGGCGCCGCCAGAAGCGCGCGCAGCTCGCGGACCGCTGCCCGGCCGGCACGGTTCGCGCCGACCGTGCTGGCGGACGGCCCGTAGCCGACCAGGTGGATCCGGGGATCGGTGACCACCCGGGTGCCGTCCATGACGATGCCGCCGCGGGGGCCGCGCAGGCGCAGGGGCGCCAGGTGGTCGAGCGCCGGCCGGAACCCGGTGCACCAGAGGATCACGTCCACGTCCTGCGTGGCACCGTCGCGCCACCGGACGCCGCTGGGTTCGATCTTGTCGAACATCGGCAGGCGCCGGAGGAGACCGCGTTCCCGGGCTTCGCGCATCTGCGGTGTCCAGGCCAGCTCGGTCGCGCTGGCGATGCTTCCCGGGGGCAGGCCGGCCCGTACCCGGGCGTCGACCTTGGCGACCACCTCGCGCCCGTAGTCCGAGGTGAACGGCCCGTCCCGGAACACCGGCGGGCGGCGGGTGACCCAGGTCGTCGTCGCCGCGACGTCGGCGATCTCGACCAGGAGCTGCACGGCGGAGGCTCCGCCCCCGACGACGACCACCCGCTTCCCGGCGAATTCCGCCGGTCCCCGGTAGTGGGCGGTGTGCAGCTGCCGCCCCAGGAACGTGTCCTGTCCGGGGTAGTACGGCACGAACGGCCTGGTCCACGTCCCCGTCGCGTTGATCAGTGCCCGGGTGATCCAGGCGCCCTTGTCGGATTCGACGAGCAGTCGTCCGTCGCCGGCGTTCCGGACCGCCGTGACCGCGACCGGACGCTGGACGTCGATGTCGAATTGACGCTCGAAGGCGGCGAAATAGGCCGGCACCGCGTCGGCGGCCGGCTCGTCCGGCGGTGGCGTCGTGAAGTGCATTCCGGGCAGGTCGAAGATGCCGTGCACGGTCGCCATGCGCAGCGTCGGCCACCGGTGCTGCCAGGCCCCGCCGGGCGCCGCGTCGGCGTCCAGAAGCGCGAAGTCAAGACCTGAGGAGCGCAGGTGGTACGCGCTGGACAGCCCCGCCTGCCCGGCGCCGACAACCACCACATCCGTCTCCGGCATGTGTCGCACAACATCTCCGGCTCACCCGGGACTTCCCCCGGGCGATGGATCTCACACCGTCCGGACGCTGCGGTCGGGGGCGACGACGCACGTGCCGGGCCGGACACGGCTACCGGAGGTCGATGAGCTGCGGCGGGACCTCGCACCGCAGCCCCACCGAGTTCATCCGGTCGGTGAGCGGCCCGCCGTCGGCGGTGGGCACCACGAAGTGCGGCCGGCGGCCGGCGGCAAGGTCGGCCGCGTACCGCTCGCGGGCCTCGACGAGGGTCTCCCAGTCGGCCAGCCACGCGTCGGTCGGACGATCGTCCGCCCGCAGGTCGCGGTCCAGGTCGCGCACCTGCACCACCATGACGGTCACCGCGGCGTTCTGCTCCCGGATCGAGCGGACCCGCGCGTCGACGGGGGCGTCGGGCGGCGCGGCCTTCGCCGCCACGGTGGCGCGCATGGTGGCGCACGCGTTCTCCGCCACCTCGCTGACCGGCGGATTGTCGATCAGCTCGGGCCGGTCGTGGTTCGCGTACGTCCAGAGACCGGCGCAGAACACGACGACGCCTCCGACCGCGATCACGACGACCAGGACGGCGCCGAGGACCCACCAGCCCGCGCTGCCCCGCCCCGGCGGCGCGGACCCGGGATAGGGCGGGAGTGTGGGCGGACGGCTCACGCCTGAATCGCGTCGCCCCTGTCAAGGGCCGCCGTCCGGCGGCCGAGCCGCGTTCCACCACCGGGAGGTGGACCTCGCCGGTCGGCGGGTTAGGGTCGGGCCGTAGCTGCCGGTCCCGATCACGGGGAGTTCTCGGATGAGCACGCGTCAGACGTACGCGCACCGCGGATCGTCCGGCATGGCGCCGGAGAACACCGCGGCCGCCTTCGAGCTGGCGATCGCCGACGGCGCCGACTACATCGAGACCGACGTGCAGCTCAGCGCCGACGGGGAGTTGGTGATCATCCACGATGCCACGCTCGCCCGCACCACGGACGCCCGGCTGGCATACACGGACCGCGCGCCCTGGAACGTGCACGACTTCACCCTCGCCGAGCTCACGAAACTCGACGCCGGGGGGTGGTACGACGACGACTTCACCGGCCAGCACATCCTGACCTTCGACGAGTTGCTCGACCTGCTCGGGGGCCGGGTCGGCCTGAACCTCGAGCTGAAGTCGCCCGCGTTGAATCCCGGGCTGGCGCGCGCCGTCGCCGCTCGGCTGCGTGAGCGTCGCGGCGAGATCGAGCTGGGCTCTCGCCCGCGGCCGCTTGTCGTCGGGTCCTTCGACGAGCAGGCTCTCCGGGATTTCCACGCGCAGTTGCCCGACGTCCCGGTCGCGCTGATCGCCTACGACGTGCCGACAAGCGGGAAGCTGACCGACCTCGCGGCGTGGGTCTTCTCCGTCAACCCGGACATCCGCCGGCTGGAGCCCGAGGACGCGGCCCGCGTCATCGAGGCGGGCCTGGCCGTCGTGCCGTGGACGGTCGATTCGCCGGAGTTGTGGCGGCGGGCCCTCGACCTCGGCGTCGCCGGCATGATCACCAACTATCCGGGTGCCCTCACGAACATGCTGCACGGCCGCGACCCGGTGCCCGGCGCGGCGGGGGTGGTCGTCGAGGATGTCGTGCACCACTCCCCCGGCGACGAGCCGCAGTGGGCCGGCGAGCACGTCGTCCTGCGCAACGTCTCCGGACAGCCGGTGGACGTCAGCGGCTGGTACCTGCGGAGCCAGTCGTCCGCCAGGGTCGTGGTGGGCGACGGCTACGTGATCCCGGCGGGCGGGCTGCTGCGGGTGTGGACCGGCCCGGGCCGGAACGACCCAGCGACCTACCACAACGGCCGCACCGCCACCGTCTGGAACGGCACGAAGGGCGACTCCGCCGGACTGCACCGCGCCGACGGCACGATCGTCGACCTGTACGCGTACATCGTCTGATCTGGACGGGAGGCCCCCGCGCGGCCGGCCGAGCGTCGAGGGGCCGGCTCCCGACGGAGCCGGCCCCTCCTCTGAGGTGTCCCCTCGGTGGGTCAGCTGACCGACTTGTTGTAGCTGTCGATCGCGGGCTGCACGCTCGCCGCGGCGTCCTTCATGGCCTGGTCGGCCGGCTTGCTGCCGACGATCGCCGCCTCCAGCCCGTCCTCGGACGCCTTGCGGGCCTGCGGCATCACGCCGAGCAGGCAGCCGGCCGAGGCGACCGACGGCGGCAGCGCGTGCAGTTGGTCCACGGCCGTTTTGAACTGCGGGTACTGCGCGACCCAGTCCTTGTCGATCTGCTCGTCCAGTGCCTTGGCGTTGACCGGCACGTACCCGGTGCCCGTGTGCCACTTGGCCTGCTGGGCCGGGCTCACCGCGAACTTCACGAACTCCCAGGCGGCGCGCTTCTCCTTGTCGCTGTGACCGACGCCGTTGATCCACAGCGAGGCGCCACCGATGATCGGCCCGCCCGTGGCCGCGCTGCTCGCCTTCGGGTACGGCGCGGTGAGCACCGTGAACTTGCCCTTGGCCGCGTCGACGTAGCCGCGCATGGCGCCCGTGGACTCCAGGTGCATGGCCACGGTGCCCGCCTTGAAGGCGGCCTGGGCGTCGTCGGTCTTGCGGCCGGTGTTCGTCGCGTAGCCGCCCTTCACCAGGTCCACCCACCACTGCGCGACGCGGACGCCGATCTCCTGGTCGAACTGCACCTTCGTCGCCAGGCCCTTGCGCCCGTTGCCGTTGTCGCAGTACTCCTTGCCGTCGGTGGCGATCAACTGCTCCAGCAGCCAGCCGTAGATGGCGGCCCCGAAGCCGTACTGGACGGTCTTGCCGCCGGCGTCCTTGACGGTCAGCTTCTTCGCCATCTCCCCGATCTCGTCGAGGTTGGTCGGCGGCTTCGTCGGGTCGAGGCCGGCCCGGACGAAGGCCTCCTTGTTGAGGTACAGCAGCGGGGTGGAGGTGTTGAAGGGCATCGACTGGAGCTTGCCGTCGATCGAGTAGTAGTTGGCGATGTTCGGCTCGATGTCGCCGGCGTTGAACTTGTCCTTGTCGATGAACTTGAACATCGGCACGGTCTGCTTGGAGTCGACCATGAAGCGGGAGCCGATGTCGTAGACCTGCACCAGGGCGGGAGTGTTCTTCTGCTGCACCGAGGCCTTGTACTTGGCGATCGTCTCGTCGTAGTTGCCCTGGTAGATGGGCTTGACCTCGACCTTGCCCCCGCTCTGGGCGTTGAAGTCGGCGACCAGCTTGTCGATCGCCGCGGCGTTGGCGCCCTTCATCCCGTGCCAGAACTCGATGGTGGTCTTGTCGGTGGCCTTCTCGAGCACCTCGGCGCCGGGCGCCTCGAGCGCGTCCTTGGCCGAATCGGTGCCGGACCCGGAACCACCGCACGCCGTCAGCGCGGCGGCGGCGGCCAGGGCGACGAACGCCGTCATGGCCCGACGGAGCTTGGGTTGTCTCACGGGTTCTCCTCTTCTTGGGTTACCGCAGCGCGCCGGCGGTGAGGCCACGGACGATGTAGCGCTGACCGAAGAGCACGACAGCCAACGTCGGGAGCAGGGACAGCGCGACGCCCGCGAGGACCAGGCCCGGTTGCGCCACCTCGGCGTCGTTGAGCTGGGAGATGCCGATCTGCAGCGTCTGGAAATCCGAGTCGCGGATCAGGATCAGCGGCCAGAAGTACTGGTTCCAGGCCGACAGGAAGACGTAGACGCCGACCGCCGCGATCGACGGCTTGGACAAGGGGACGATGACCCGCCACAACAGGCGCCAGTGACCGCACCCGTCGATCACCGCGGCGTCCCGCAACTCGGTCGGGAACTGCAGGAAGGCCTGCCGCAGCAGGAACGTGCCGAACGCCGACGCGAGGAAGGGCAGCACGAGACCGAGGTAGGTCATCCCACCCCGCGCCAGACCCCATCCCGAGATGGCCAGGTAGTTGGGGATGATGATCGCTTCCCACGGCACCATGAGCGTGGCGAGGAACAGCGCGAACGTCACCGCCTTCGCGGGCAGGCGAAGGAACGCGAAGGCGTACGCGGCCAGGATGCTGGTGACGATCTGGGCCAGCGTGATGGCCCCGGCCTGGATGGCGGAGTTCACGTAGAAACGGCCGAGCGGCACCGAGCGGAAGACGTCGGTGATGTTCTGCCAGTAGAGCTCGTGCGGCACCAGCGCCGGCGGGTAGGTGGCCAGGTCACCGGGACCCATCACCGCACCGACGAAGCCGTAGTAGATGGGGAACAGAACCGGGATCGCGGCCAGGCCGAGCACGACGTAGACGGCGACCCGCCCGAGGCTGAACTTCTTCATCGATAGTGGACCCGCCGCTCGAGGATGCCGAACTGGACGGCCGTGCAGCCGAGCATGACGACCAGCAGCACGACGGCCTGTGCGCTGGCCGACCCGAAGTCGGAGGACCCGAAGGCGAACGCCTTCTCGTAGATCGAGTAGACCAGCGTGGTCGTGGCCTGGTCCGGGCCGCCCTTGGTCAGGATGTGGATCTGTCCGAAGCTCTGCAACGCGTGGATCGTGGACACCACGACGAGGAAGAACAACTGCGGGGAGAGCAGCGGCACGGTGATCCGGGACGCCAGCCGCCAGCCGGACGCCCCGTCGAGCCGCGCCGCCTCGACCACCTCCGGTGAGATCGCCGCGACGCCGGCGGAGAGCACGAGGACGTTGTAACCGAAGTTCATCCACACGGTCGCGGCGCAGACGGCGGGCAGCGCGATCGACGGGTCGGTGAGCCAGTTGACCCGGTCGATCCCGAGGGAACCGAGCACTCCGTTCGCCACGCCGATCGCCGGGTTGTAGATGACGGCGAAGACGACCGACGCCGTCGCCACCGAGAACGCGAACGGCAGCGCGAAGGCGGTGCGCAACACCCGTACGCCGCGGATGCGCGCCTCCAGCAGCAGCACCACGAAGAGCGCCCCCAGGACGGCCGGCACCACCGAGAACAGCGTGAACAGGCCCGTCGTGGCCAGCACCTTGCCGAAGTCGGCTGACAGCATCTCGCGGTAGTGCTCCGCGCCGACGTAGACCGACGGGGCGCCGAAGAGGTCGTTGCCGTGGACGGACAGGTACAACGTCCGCCCCAGCGGCCAGAACACGAACAGCACGAAGACCACGACCGACGGCAGCAGCAGCAGCCCCCCGAGACCGGACTCGGTGAAACGTGCCGGCTTCCCCCGCCGGACGGTGGAGCGTGTGGACTCTACGGTCGAGGCGCGGTCATCCGGTGGGGCGTTGACGGTGCGAGGGGGAGGCACCGCAGCACAGTACCAACGCCATCGAGCGAAAGAAATCCTTCCCTGCGTGACCCGGAGCTGGCAGTTCTTGCCAGCGAGCCTCGGCGTCCGATGGCTGCCCGAGGGACACCGTCCCCAGTGCTCGCCGAGGATGCGCAAGAGGGTCCAGGTTGACCCCGGCTCACCCCGACCGTGGCGTTCACACATCGCCCATTGCAACGGTCAGGTTCCTCCGCGTTGCGTTCCCGCCACAGCCGTTGCAACACTTTCGGTCCTCTGAGCTGGGAGTATGTGCGTCCCACGCAACAGCGGCGTTGTCGAGATTTGGAAAGCAACGTAGCGTTTCCGGTGTCAGAAACAGTGCGTGAACATGGGAGAGCATGATGCAGACGTTCGACACCCCCGCCCCGATCTCCGCTGTCCTGGACATCCCCTCCGGACGCATCCAGTTCATCGCCGCGGACCGCGCCGACACCGCCGTCGAGGTCCGGCCCGCCGACCTCGGCAAGAGCCGCGACGCCAAGACCGCCGAGCAGACCAGCGTCACCTACGCCGGCGGCGTCCTGCGGGTCACGGCCCCGACTCCGGACAACCGGCTCTTCGGCCCGTCCGGATCCGTGGAGGTCACCGTCCAGCTGCCCGCCGGCTCCCGCATCGAGGCCAAGGCCGCCGCCGTCGAGCTCCGCGGCGTCGGGCGCCTCGGTGACGTCGTCGTCGACGGCGCGTACCGCCAGATCAAGCTCGACGAGGCCGCCAGCGTCCGGCTCACCGCGGTCGACGGGGACGTCGAGGTCGGCCGGCTGAACGGCCCCGCGGAGATCAGCACCGCACGGGGCGACATCCGGATCGCCGAGGCCGTGCGAGGCGCGGTCGTGCTCCGCACCCAGTCCGGCGACATCTCGGTCGCTGCCGCCGGCGGCGTCTCGGCCACGCTGGACGCCGGCACCGGCTACGGGCGCATCAGCAACGCCCTCAAGAACGACGGCACCGCCGAACTCGACATCCGTGCCACCACCTCCCAGGGCGACATCACCGCCCGCAGCCTCTGACCGGCCGGCCGTTCCCCGGGCATCGACAGCGTCGCTCGGCGCCCGGGGCACGGCGATTCAGCGCGGTGAAGGACAACACGGAGACGGCCGAAGTGCGAGGATCTGGCAGATGAAGCGGAGATCTCTGATCCTCGGCGCGGCGGCCGGCGCCGCCGCTCCCGTCATCGCCTCCGGCGCGACGCCCGCCGCCGCGTCGACCCCCGACGCCACCATCGACAGGCCCCGGCCGCGCCGCTCCTCGCGGAACAACAAGGCCCACAACCTCACGACCCTGCCGGCGACCACCCGACAGGTCGTCATCGTGACCGCGGCCAGCTACCGCACCAGTTACGCCACGCTGGAGACGTTCGCGAAGGTCGACGGGATCTGGACCCCGGTCTCCGCGGCGCTGCCCGCGCGGATCGGATCCCAGTTCTTCAGCGACCATCACGTCGAGGGTGTTCCGACCACGCCGACCGGTGTCTACTCCATCGGCCCGACGATGTACGGCATCGCGGCCAACCCGGGCGTCCGGTACCCCTACCACCGGCTCGTCGTGAACGACTGGTGGAACGAGAACCCGAACTCGCCCGCCTACAACACCTTCCAGCACACGGCCACCAGTCCCGGTGGCCTCAGCGAGGCGCTGTGGCAGGAGAAGCCCGCCTACACGCACTTCGCCGTGATCACCTACAACATGCCGCCGAACGCGGCGAAGCCGGTGCCGAACGCGGGCAGCGGAATCTTCCTGCACGAGTTCAGCAAGACCCCGTCCGGCCCCACCGCCGGCTGCGTCAGCCTGTCGCACACCGACCTGGTCAGCGTGCTGCGCTGGCTCGATCCCGCGGCCCAGCCGCGCATCGTCATGTGCCCGCTGGAAAGCCTCGGTCGCTACTGACCCTCGGCGATCACGCCGAGGACGGCAGCCTCGACAGGTCGGAACCACCGGCGCCGACGTGGGCGCCGCCGCACCGCACGGCACCCGGGGGCGGACCGCTCAAGCCCCGCCGTCGGTGGCCCGGACGAGGGTCAACGGCTGAGGTACGCGGCCAGGCCGCCGAGTTCCTCGCTGGCGATGAACACCGAGCGCACGTTGATGATGGCTTCCTCGACGTGCGTGGGGCAGCCCCACGCCGAGTCGCCCCACGAATCGGCGATCTTGATCTCGGCCGGTGCGGCGCACCCGCCGGTACCGCCGAGCTGGCACTGCTCGGGGTGCGGTGTGGCGGCCTGCGCGGCGGCGGCGGCACGCATCCGGGCGGTGAGTTCCGCCGCGGCGGCGGCGCGCTGCTCGGCCTCGGCGCGCAGTTCCCGCTCCGCCTGCACCACCTTCGCCAGCTCGTCGTGCGCTGCTCGGGCTCGTGCGTCGGCGGCCGCCTTCGCCTGTTCGATGTGGTGGCGTTCGATGGCCAGGGCCGCCGTGCCGGTGAAGACCCGGGCGAGGGCGAGGTCAGTGTCCTGCGGAACGCGGGGATTGCGGTGGTACATGGCGAAGGTGCCCAGCAGGCTGCCGTCACGGGCCAGGATCGGCGTGGACCAGCAGGCGCCCAGTCCCGCACGCTCGGCCAGGTCGCGGAAGTCGTCCCAGAACGGGTCGGTGGTGATGTCGGTGACGATGACCGGTTCCCGCCGGTGCGCGGCGGTGCCGCAGGAGCCGACGCCCTCGCCGGTGGCGATCCCGTCGATGGCCTGGTTGTAGAAGTCGGGCAGGCTGGGCGCGGCGCCGTGGCGCAGGTGCCGGCCGTCGGGATCGGCGAGCAGGACGGAGACCAGGACCTCCTGCGGTGCGAGGTTCTCGATACAGCGGGCCATCCCGTCGAGCACCTCGGTGAGCGGTGCCTGGCGGGCGATCTGCTCCACGAGGGCGCGATGTTCGGCCATCAGCCGTTGAGCGTGCTTGACCTGTGTGGTCTCCACGCCGATCACACGGATGCCGGTCACGTTGCCGTCGGCGTCCCGCCGCGGCTCGTAGGTGAAGTCGAAGAACGACTCCCGCGCGTGCGGCCCGGCGCCCAGCACCACCCGGACGTCACGGCCGGTGTAGGGCTCGCCCGTGCGGTAGACCTCGTCGAGCAAGGCGATGAAGCCCTGGCCGGCCAGCTCGGGCATCAGATCCACGAGCGGCGCTCCGGTGCGGGCCCGCGTCTCGCCGATGGTGGCGAAGAACGCCGGATTCGCGCTCTCCACCAGGTGCGTCGGCCCGGCCAGCGACGCGAAGACGGCGGTGGACTGCCCGAACAACGACCGGAGATCCTCCTCCGCTCCGTGCCCGGCGACTGCGGAATCCAGCGCAGTCGGCTGCTGGCCCGCTACCGCCGTCATGGTGTCATCCCTCTCTGCCCTGCGTGGTGACCGGCGTGCCAGCCCGGGGCTCCGCCGCGCGGCTGTCCCGGACCGCCGGTCCTGCCTGTCGCGGAGCAGCAGGCGTGCCGGTCGGGACGCCGGTCGTTCCGGAGAGCGTAACGGATGGGCGGGCGGACCTGCCCGGTTCGGTGGCGGCGCCCGTGCTCGATCCGCCGTTGCGCCGGGTTCGCCGGACCCGTCGAGATTTGCCCGGGGACAGTCAGTCGGCCGGACCGGCGGAGCCGGCCTGCGCGGGGTCGCTGTCGATCCGGAAACCGAGCGCCTTGTGCGTGCCGTCGCAGAACGGGCTGATCGCCGACTTGCCGCAGCGACACAGGGCGATGGTGCGCCGGCGCACGTCGATGTTGCGGCCGTCGGGCGTGGTCACGGCGAAGTCACCGCGCACGACGAGGGGGCCGTCCGGGTACGGGGTGATGGTGGCGGCTGCGGGGTTCGGCTGGCCGGACGGGGTCATGGCGAACTCCTCGCTGCGCTGGCGACGTGGTGGTGGTGAGGGAGGCTGGCCGCTCACACCGGCCCGGCGACCACCGGCGCCAGCGGCGCAGCGGGCAGGGCGGCGGGAGGCGTCACCGGCTCGCGTTCCGGGCTTCGTAGCGAGCTGCGGCCGGTGGTCCAGGCGTCCACGAGGTGACTGGCGAACAGGTCGTCGAGCGCGAGGACGGTCGCCGCGCCGAGGAGCACGTCGGCGGTCAGGGCGGGATCCTGGCGGGCCAGACCGACGCAGAGGTCGTGCACGGCGATCTGTTCGTGGACGGCGTCCGCCTCGACGTGTTCGTCGAAGAAGCGGGTCGCCGCCTCGTCACCGCCGAGGCGACGCAGCGCGTCACCGTAGCGCCGGTTCGGTAGCGAGGAGGTCATCTCGAAGGCGGCGAGGTGCCCCAGCAGCGCTCCGCGCAGCCGTCGGTGCAGGCCGAACAGCGACATCGCGTTGTTCGTCGCCAGCGTGATGGCCGGGGCGGCGTTCAGGTGGGCGCCGTAGCGGGTGTCCAGCCCGAGCCGACTCATCGTGGTGCGGAACAACTCGGCGTGCATGCGGTGCAGGCGGCCGTTGCCGTACTCGTCCATCTGTATCTCGACCAGGGCGGCCTTCGGTGGACCGCCGAGCCGGGGCAGGCCCCAGCTGTGCGGATCGGCCTCCCGCAGGTGGTAGATCGACCGGTGCACGGCGAACTCCCGGAACTGCGCCAACGTGCCCCGACGCTTGAGGAACCCGCCGACCGACGGACCTCCGCCCGTGGTCGTGAACCGGTGCAACGCCGCCGGCAGTTGTTCGGGTGGGACCGGAGGAGGTGGTCCCGTCAGCGTTCGCAGCGCCGCCTCGAACCGGCGCTCCGCCGCCGCGCGGACGGCGAGCAGGGACGGCTGCCACTCCCAGCCGTCGTCGACGCCCCGCCAGCCGCGGTAATGCAGCTCGTAGCAGAGAAAGAGGGTGAGCTGGAGGTCCTCGTCGGTCAGCGGGTCGGCGCCGGCAAAGGCCGCCGGCAGCCCCACGGGCAGGTTGTGGGGAGCCCGCCGGAGAGCGTCCCGAACGATCGCCGACACCGGGCCACGCGGCTCAGGCAGGGGTGCATGACCATAGGAGTCGGACACCTGGTCTCCTCTCGCGGCCGGCGGCATTCCCCGGCGTCAGCGGCACAAACCTCCGTTTGGGGGGTGACAGAACGGGCACTGCCAGGGCCCAACCTGGTACGGGAGGCAGAGTGCCATTCGACGCGGGTGCCTACGGGCGGCACGTGGCGGACGTCTATGACGACACCTACGCCTACCTGACCCCGGACGCGGCGGTCGACACCCTGGCGGAGCTGGCCGACGGCGGACCGGTCTGCGAGTTCGGTATCGGCACCGGCCGCCTGGCGTTGCCGTTGGCCGAACGCGGCCTGACCGTGGCCGGCGTCGAGGGCTCCCCGGACATGGTGGCGGGCCTGCGCGCCAAGCCCGGCGGGCAGCACCTGGAGGTCGCCGTCGGCGACTTCGCCGACACTCGGGTCCCGGGCGAGTTCGCGCTCGTCCTGCTCGCCTTCAACACCGTGTTCGCCCTACCTGACCAGGCCGCGCAGGTTGCCTGCTTCCGCAACGCCGCGGCGCACCTGCGCCCCGGCGGCCGGTTCGTGATCGAGGCCTGGGTGCCCGACCCGGCGGCGTTCCGCCACGGCCGCGCGCTGCGTCCGGTGCGGGTCACCGAGGACGACGTCCTGGTGGAGGCCGCGATGCTGCACCCGGCCGAGCAGCGGATGACCACCACCAAGGTGCGGCTGACCGCCGCCGGTGTCCAGCTTCTGCCCGCCAATCACCGCTACGCCTGGCCGGCGGAGCTGGACCTGATGGCCGAACTGGCCGGCATGCGCCGGGAACACCGGTGGGCGGACTGGTCCCGCCGCCCGTTCGGCGACACCAGCCGTGACCACGTCACGGCCTACCGACGGCCGGAGCAGCGATGACCGTCGCAGGCGGCGGGTCACCCGAGGCACTGCCGATCACCTACGTGCTGCCGATCCGCCGGCGGGCCTGCGGGGGCGCAACGGCAAGGTGCTCGGCGTGCTGACGGGCGTGCCCGCGGCCAGCCACGAGGATGTGGTGATCGCCGACGACGATGTCCGCTACGACGGGCACGGGCTGCACGCCGTCCAGCTCCTGCTTCGGCACGCGGACCTGGTGCGGCCGCAGAACTATTTCGACCCGCTGCCCTGGCACGCCCACTGGGACACGGGGCGCATCCTGCTCAACCGCGCCGTGGGCGCGGACTTTCCCGGGACCCTGGCCGTGCGGCGCAGTGTCTTCCTCGCCATGGGCGGCTACGACCCGGACGTGCTCTTCGAGAACCTCGAGCTGATCCGGACCGTGCAGGCGTACGGGGGCACCGTGGCCACCGCCGCGGGCCTGTACGTCCGGCGCCTGCCCCCGACGACCCGGCATTTCTGCTCCCAGCGGGTCCGGCAGGCCTACGACGAGCTCGCACAGCCGCTTCGCCTGGTGGCGGCGTTGCTCGTTCTGCCGGGGGTGGCGGCGGCCGTCACGGCGCGACGGACCGGGCTGCTGGCCGCGACCGCGGCCGCAGTCGTCGCCCTGGCCGAGACAGGTCGGCGTCGTGCCGGCGGCACAAGGGTCTTCTCCCCCACCACGGCCTGGGTGGCGCCGCTGTGGCTGCTCGAACGCGGCGTGTGCAGTTGGCTTGCCGTCGGTCAGGCGGTGTGCCGCGGCGGGGTCCGCTATTCCGGAGGGCGGCTTCGCCGGGCCGCGAGCCCGGCGCGCGCCCTGCGCCGACGGCTCGCACGAACGCAGCCCACAGCTCGCAGGCCGGGGGCGGGGAGCGCCGGAGCGGATGCCCCTTCACGGTGCCGGCTGCCCGTCCCACCACCCGGTCCCCCGGCCCTGCACACGTAGAGCGCCAGCACGTGGCCCCGCTCGAAGCCCCGCTGGCCGGGCCGGAGAGGTCAGCCCAGCGCGGCCGCCTTGCGCAGCAGCACCGAGCGTTCGCGCTGGTTGGCGCACAGCCGGGCCGCCAGCTCCAGCTCGGCGCGCGCCTCCGGTCGCCGTCCGAGCCGGGCCAGCAGCTCGCCGCGTACGGTGGGCACCAGATGCGAACCGGGGAGCCGGTCGGAGGCGACCAGTTCGTCCACGATGGCCAGGGCTTGGGCCGGACCCGAGGCCATGGCCACGGCGACGGCCCGGTTGAGCTCGACCACCGGCGAGGGCGCGACCCGGCCGAGCGCCTCGTAGAGCACCACGATCCGGTCCCAGTCGGTCGCCTCGACGGAGGGCGCGGACGCGTGGGCGGCGGCGATCGCGGCCTGCAGGCCGTAGGGGCCGAGGCCGCGACTCGATGCCTTGGCCAGCGCGGCCAGCCCACGGCGGATGGCCGAGAGGTCCCACCGCCGCCGGTCCTGGTCCTCGAGCAGGACCGGCGAACCGTCCGGGCCGGTCCGGGCCGGGAAGCGCGCGGCCGTCAGCTCGCACAACGCCAGCAGCCCGTGCACCTCCGGCTCGTCCGGCTGCAGCGCGGCCAGCGTGCGGGCCAGCCGGATCGCCTCGTACGCGACGTCGGGGCACAGCAGCCGGTCGCCCGACGTGGCCGTCGACCCCTCGGTGAAGATGACGTAGAGGACGCTGAGCACGCCGCCGAGCCGTTCCCGGCGCTCGCCCGCCGTCGGCAGTTCGAACGGCACCCCGGCCGCCGCGATCGTCTTCTTGCCCCGGGTGATGCGGGCCTGCACGGTCGGCACGGACACGAGGAACGCGCGGGCGATCTCCTCGCTGGACAGGCCGCCGACCACGCGCAGGGTCAGGGCCACCCGGGATTCGGGCGACAGCACCGGATGGCAGCTGACGAACATCAGCGCCAGGATGTCGTCGTCGATCTTGTCGAGGTCGATTTCCTCGTCGACCGCCGGGTCGACCGCCAGCAGGGCGTACCGGTCCTGGAGGGCGGTGCGGCGGCGGATCACGTCGACGGCCCGCCGCCGGGCCGTGGCCATCAGCCAACCGGCCGGATTGGCCGGAGCGGCGAGCGGCCACGACACCAGCGCCTCTGCCACCGCCTCCTGGGCCGCGTCCTCGGCCAGCCCGAAATCGCCGGTGAACCGGGTCAGCGCGGCGACGATCCGCGCCGACTCGATCCGCCAGACGGCCTCGACGTCGGCCGTACCCATCAGATCCGGCCGTTGCTCTCGCGCCCGGCCCAGTCCTGGACGGTCACGCCTCGACCTGCGGGACCTCGTCGCTCCCGGGCACCCGCCGGACCTCGACCTTGGCACCGCGGGCCGCCGGCACCCGCTTGGCCCACTCGACCGCCTCCTGTTTCGAGGCCACGTCGAGCAGGAAGAAGCCCCCGAACAGTTCCTTGGTCTCCCCGTACGGCCCGTCCGTGACAACCGGGGCCTCGCCGCTGAAGTCGACCATCACGCCCTGGGCCGGATCGTCCAGCCCTTCCGCCGCGAGGAGGACGCCGGCCTTGACCATCTCCTCGATGAACTGGCGGGTCGTGGCCATCATCTCGTCGATGTCGGCCATCATGGCCGCGTTCGACTCGTCGGTGCCCCGCATGATCAGCAGGTACTTCGGCATGGCGCTCTCCTCGTCCGCCGGGGCCGCCTCTCGGCCCTCGCACCCTAACGTCGAACGAGCGGCGCGCGGATCGACACGGCCCCGGAGAAATCTCCCGCCGCACGGCAGCCGGGCTGCGCAACCCGAGTTGGTCAACCGGCGGCGAGAACCTCTCGGAGCCTCGCGGCGAACTCTTCGGGCTTGCCGGCATAACCGAACTGACCACCGAGGAATCCGCCGTGATGGCTCGGGAACACCGTGGCTTCCTGGCCGAGCAGGGCGGCGGTGCCGACGGCCGTACGGGCGGTGTACGTTCCCGCCGACTCCTCGCCGACCGCGATCACGATCCGGGTCGGTGCCGCGGTGAGCGCTTCCGCGTCGGGGCGGTAGTCGGTGATCGCCCACGAGTTCTTCGACAGCAGCGGATCGTCGCGGGTGCCGTCGTCGTCGGTCGGCAGGCCGAACATCGCCGGGTCGGGCTCGGGCTGCGCAAAGTAGGCGTCGGTGAACTCGCCCTGCCAGGACGTCATCGCGATGAACGCGGCCATGCCCGCACCGGTGCCCTTCGCCTGGTACGCCTCGTGGAAGGCGGCCCGCGCGCGTTCGGCGGCCGCGGCGTCGGGCAGCACGGCGTTGATCGGCGGCTCATGCGCCACCAGCGTGACGACATCGCCGGGGTGGGTCGCGACCAGTTCGAGCGCGGTCACCGCACCACCGCTGCTGGCGAACATGTCGACCGGACCGGCGCCGAGCGCCTCGACCAGAAGGTGCAGGTCGGCGGCCTGATGCTGCGGCGTGTGATCGGACCGGCCGTCCTTGCGGACGCTGCGGCCCAGGCCGCGCGGGTCGTAGGTGACGACCGTGCGGTCCGTGAAGTGGGCGGCGAGCGCGTCGAAGCCTTCCGCAGTCATCGGCTGGCCGATCATGACCAGGGCGGGACGCCCACCGGCTGGTGGGAGCGGGCCGCGAACGTCGTAGACCAGGTCGACGTCCGGCAGGGCGAGGGTATGCGTCTGTGGCTTCGTCATGACGCTGAGACTACGGCCGCCGACAGAAGCGGGCGTCGGCTGTGATCTCCGCCCACCTCTCCCACCGTTCGGTTGACACTTGTGCTGTCACATGCAAATAATAGTTGGCATGAGCAAGCAGGAGCTGACGGGTGATGCGCTCCTCGGGATGCTGGGCGCCCTCGCCAACCCGCACCGGCTGCGGGTGGTGGCCGCGCTGGCCGGTGGCCGGGCGTACGTGTCGCAGCTCGCCCGCGACCTCGGCATCAGCCGCGCCCTGCTCCAGGTGCACCTGAAGAAGCTGGAGCGGGCCGGTCTGGTGACCGCCGACCTCGAGCTGTCGCCGGACGGCAAGGCGCTGAAGTTCTACCGGGCCGCGCCGTTCTCGCTGCTGCTCACACCCGAGGTCATCGCCGCCGCGGCGACCACCCTGACCACCGATCCGAAGGAGCAATGATGGACATCCCTCCGTTTTCCTCATCGTGGCCGGCGGGCTGATCGTCGCGGTCATCTGGTTCCTCGGCACCCGTTCCCGGGCCGAGCAGCAGCGGCGTCACGCCGAGCTGACCGAGCGCACCGAGCGCACCATGAGCCAGGTACGCGATCAGCTTGCCGAGCTCAACCGGCGTACCGGCGAGGTGGAACGCATCCTCAAGGACGCCGAATGAGACATGCGCCCAACGCGATCACCGCGGTCCGCACGGTGGTCGCGGTCGGACTGGCGGTGACGGCTCTGGCGCAGCGCAGCCCGGCCCTGCTGATCGCGGCGTACGCCACCTACTGGGTCGGCGACATCGCCGACGGCGCCGCCGCCCGCGCACTCGGCCAGGAGACCCGGGTGGGTGCCGTCTTCGACATCGTCGCCGACCGTGCCTGCACCGCCACCTGCGCCGCCGCGTTGATCGTCCTGCGACCCGACACCGCGCTGCCGGTGGGCGTGTTCCTCGTCCAGTTCATGGTCGTCGACCGGCTGCTGAGCCTGGCGTTCCTGCGCTGGCCGCTGCTCAGCCCGAACTACTTCGCGCAGGTCGACCGCCGGATCTGGTGGTGGAACTGGTCGCCGCCGGCGAAGGCCGTCAACACCGGCGCCCTCATCGTCCTGGTCGTGCTCAGCCCGTCACCGTGGCCGCCGCTGGCGTTCGCGCTCGCCGTCACCGCCGTCAAGGTCGCCTCGCTGGTCGCCGCGACCCGGCTGACACCTCCCACGACAATCATCCCCACCCCGGTCTGCGGCTCGCGATGATCGCGATCCTGGCGGCCGCGGCCGTCGGGATCGTCTCGGCCGTGCTGCCATTCGTCCCGATCGAGCCCTACCTGGTAGCCACCACGGCCGCCGGGCACGGTCATCCGGTGGCGCTGGGCCTGGCCGCCGCGGCCGGTCAGACCGCCGGGAAGGTCGTGCTCTTCCTGGCCTCGCGGGGCACGGTGCGGTCGGCGTGGCTCCAGCGCAAGCTGGCTTCCGTACGCCGCACCGGCCGGCACCGCCGCCCACCACCCGACCGGCCGTGGCCCGCCGCAGCCCTGCTCGCGGTGAGCGCCACCACCGGCCTGCCGCCACTGCTGGCCACCAGCGTCTACGTCGGAACCACGACGATGCGCCCGGTCGTCTTCACCGCGATCTGCCTGGCCGGCCGCGCGGTCCGCTTCGTGGCCGTCGCCTGTGCCCCCGGCCTCGCCTGACGTCAGGGATCCGGCCGCCTGCGCGAGGGACCGCTCAGGTCAGGGACCCGAGCCGGTCCCCCACTCGCGCTGCGTTACCGGTGCCGTCCCGATCGGCCGACACACTCACCGCACGTCGTTGCCACCGGCCAGCTCGGTCCTGCGGCGCACCAGCACCGCCCTCGCGCGGCGGGCCGCCCGCAGGTTCGCGGCAGCCAGCACGCCCAGCGTGAGCACGACGCCCACCAGCGACGGTTCGAGCTGGTGCCGCAGAACGGCGATGACCAACGCGCCGACGGTGAACGCCAGCCAGGCGCCGACGCCGAGCCAGCCGGCGACGACCCGGTCCCGGGCAAACAGCGGCGTCCGTCGCGTCACAGCCCAGCCGCCGAACGTCGCCCAGCACAACCCGATCGCCACCAGGACCGCGAAGGCCACCCTCGTGCGCGCCGGCAGGTTGGGCTCCGTCGCCCAGAGCAGGCTCAGCAGGGCGCTCCCGGCGAGACCGGCGAACGCCGGCGACGGTCTCCCGGTCGACGACACCGTCCGCCTCGTCATCTCCCGGCAGGTCGTCGATCGGTTCGGTTTCCGGGCACGTGTACGCGTCCCGCAGCCGGTTCAGCACTGCCCGACGGGCGATGGTGAACAGCCACGGGGTGAACCGGTCCGGCCGCCGCAGCCTCGGCAGCCCTCTGAAGACCGCCAGCCAGATCTCCTGCACCACGTCGTCGTCGGACCCGCCGAGCATCCGCCTGACGTACCGCTCGACCGCCGGATGCCAGCCCTGCACCAGCTCGGTGAAGGCCTCCCGCTCACCCAGCTGACAGCGGACCACCAGCAACTCATCGCTCATCGGCCCTCCTTCACCTGTTCAGTCGGCGCGCGGGCCCAGCAGGTTCATGTCCGAACTGGTGACAGGCCCCGGCATCCGGATCCGCCGCTGGTCGTGCGCATCGGATGCTGGGGCGCCGGCACCGCCCCGTGCCGGCCGTTCGACGTCCGGGGACGCCGCGGGCTGCGCGTCGTCGGCGCGCTGATCAGGCGTGCTGGTCTGCCGCGGTCCCCTCGGCGAACAGGTTGCTCAAATGTCGACGAGCAGAAGCCCGTGGTTGTTGAGGTTCACCCGCTGGCCCGGATCACGCCGTGATGATGACGTGCAGGTTCCGGGGTCCGTGGACGCCCTCGACCCGGTTGAGTTCGATGTCACTGGTGGCCGACGGCCCGCTGATCCAGGTCAGGGGTCGGTGCGGATCGACCCGGGTGAGGGCGTCCGGCACGGTGGCGACGACCTGCTCGGTTCGCACGACGCACACGTGCACGTCCGGCAGCAGCGTGATGATCCGGCGGCCCTGGTCGGGGGCCCCGTCGAGCAGGATCGTGCCCGTTTCGGCCACGGCCACCGCCGCCGCGGTGACGACCCCGTCCAGGGTCGCGATCCGCGCCGCGGTGAGGTTGTCGTCCAGCACCGGGGTGACGCTGTCCGGCAGCCAGTGCCGGGGCAGTTCGGGTGGCACGACGATCTGCCGGCCGCCGAGCAGTTCGTCGACGGTCCGGGCGACGTCGGCGTCGGCGCACCGGTGCACCGTGGCCCGGTAGTCGGTGAGCCGGTGGACGAGCAGGTCGAGGTCGGCGGCGACGGATCCGGTGCTCCGGTAGCCCCGCGGCACCGGAGCCGGCGCGGTCCGTGGCTCGCCGAGTGCGGCCCGGAGCCGGCCGAGGACGAGGTCGCGCGCGCTCACCGCTCGGCCCACCACTGGCGGAAGGTCTCCGATGGCGGCTGCGGCAGGTCACGGCTGGCGGCCCAGCCGGACAGCGGTGGTGGCAGGCCGCGTCCGCGCGGGCCGGCGAGCCGGCTCAGCTTCGCGGCGCGCTGCGCGGCCGCGTACAGCGCCGGGTGGTCCATGGTGTACGCGGCCACGGCCATCGCCGCCGCCTCGGCGCGGGGGTGGGGGGCCTCGGCGCGCAGGTGGACCAGGATCGACGGGATGTCGATCATCACGGGGCAGGCGTCGTAGCAGGCGCCGCAGAGCGACGAGGCATACGGCAGGGAGGCGTTGTCGGCCACGCCGGTCAGTTGCGGGGAGAGCACCGCCCCGATCGGCCCCGGATAGACCGACCCGTACGCGTGCCCGCCGGTGCGTTCGTACACGGGGCAGACGTTCAGGCAGGCCGAGCAGCGGATACAGTGCAGCGCCTGCCGCCCCACCTCGTCGGCGAGCACCGCGCTGCGGCCGTTGTCCAGCAGCACCAGGTGGAACGTCTGCGGGCCGTCGCCCGGCGTGACGCCGGTCCACATCGAGGTGTAGGGGTTCATCCGCTCCCCGGTCGACGCCCGGGGCAGCAGTTGGAGGAAGACCTCCAGGTCCCGCCAGGTCGGGATGACCTTCTCGATGCCCATCACCGTGATCAGCGTGTCGGGCAGGGTGAGGCACATCCGCCCGTTGCCCTCCGACTCCACCACGGCCAGGGTGCCCGTCTCGGCGACGGCGAAGTTCGCCCCGGAGATCGCCACCTTCGTGCTGAGGAAGGTCCGCCGCAGATGCCGGCGGGCCGCCGCCGCCAGGGCCGCCGGCTCGTCGGTCAGCCCTGGATCGACGCCGGGCATCTCACGCAGGAAGATCTCCCGGATCTCGGCCCGGTTGCGGTGGATCGCCGGCACCAGGATGTGGCTGGGCTTGTCCCGCCCGAGCTGGACGATCAGCTCGGCCAGGTCGGTCTCCACCGGCTCGATCCCGGCCGCCTCCAGAGCCTCGTTCAGGCCGATCTCCTGCGTCGCCATCGACTTGACCTTCATCACCCGGTCGGCGCCGGCGGCCCGGACCAGGTCGGTGACGATCCGGTTCGCCTCGACCGCGTCGGCCGCCCAGTGCACCGTGCCGCCGGCCGCGGTGACCGCCGCCTCCAGCTGTTCGAGCAGCTCGGGCAGGCGGGCCATGGTGTCGGTCTTGATCGCCCGGCCGGCGGCCCGCAACTCCTGCCAGTCCGGCACCTCGCCGATCACCGCCCCCGACTTGCCGCGGATCGTCGTGGTGGCGTGCCGCAGGTTCCGGCGAAGCTGGGCGTCACCCAACGCCCGCCGGGCCGCGGCCGGGAACGGCTCGTCGCCACGCAGATGCCCCACCCCGCGCGGAGCAGGCGTCGGCATGCCCAGGAAGGTCCGGCTCACGGTCGCACCTCCAACCGGTCCCGCTCACCGGCCGTCGCCGACCGTTCCGTGCTGGCCAGGATCTCCGCCAGGTGCACCGTCCGCACCCCCGCCCGCAGGCGGGACAGCCCGCCGCCGATGTGCATCAGGCAGGAGGCGTCCCCGGCCGTGCACACGTCCGCCCTCGCAGCCAGCACGTTGCGCATCTTGTCCGCCAGCATGGCCGTCGAGGTGTCCGCGTTCTTCACCGCGAAGGTGCCGCCGAAGCCGCAGCACTGCTCCGCCTGCGGCAACTCCACCAGCTCCAGGCCCCGCACCTCGCGCAGCAGCCGCAGCGGCTTGTCCCCGACGCGGAGCATGCGCAGGGAGTGACAGGTCGGGTGGTACGTCACCCGGTGCGGAAAGTACGCTCCGACATCGGTCACCCCCAGCACGTCGACCAGCAGTTCCGACAGTTCATGCGTCCGCGCGGCCACCTCCTCCGCCCGGCTCGCCAGCCGCTCATCCCCCGCCCGGCGCGCCACCGTCGCGTGCTGATGCCGCACCGACCCGACGCACGAGCCGGACGGCGCCACCACCACGTCGTACGGGGCGAAGACCCGCACGTGCCGGCGCACCAGCCGCAGCGCCTCGTCCGGATAGCCGGTGTTGACGTGCATCTGCCCGCAGCAGGTCTGGTCCTCGGGGAAGACGACCTCGTGGCCGAGGCGTTCCAGCAGCCGTACCGTCGCTCTGGCCGCCT
Organism: Micromonospora sp. AMSO31t; assembly: GCF_008868175.1. Classification (GTDB taxonomy): domain Bacteria; phylum Actinomycetota; class Actinomycetes; order Mycobacteriales; family Micromonosporaceae; genus Micromonospora. The sequence goes on along the minus strand of NZ_WBKT01000001.1, from coordinate 55,531 downwards.
CCGGGAAGAGGGTGTCGGCGAGGCAGGTCACGAACAGGGCGATCCGCATCGTCAGCCACCCGTCCCGTCTTCGGCATGAGCGCGCCCGGGGTTCAGCACCTCGGCATCTGCCGGCGGGCCGGCACGCTCAGACAATGCGGCCCAGCCATTCCTCGACGCCGGCGATGTGGACCGTCGCCCACGATCGGGCCAGCTCGGGTTGCCGGGAGGCGATGGCCTCCAGGATCGCGGCGTGCTGTTCACGGGTCTTGTGGACGGCGCCCTCCTGCGTCAGTCCCCGCCAGATGCGGGCGCGGGTGGTCGGGCCGGAGAGGCTGTCGAGCAGCGAGCTGAGCAGTTTGTTGCCCGCGCAGGCCGCGATCTGCCGATGGAACTCCAGATCGTTGGCGACGAGTTCGTCGATGCTCGGATCCTCGCCGAGCGCGTCCAGCACGCTCCAGAGCTTGGCGAGTTCCTCATCACCGATCCGCTGCGCGGCGAGCGCGGTGGCGGCCGGCTCGAGAATGCGGCGTACCTCCAGGAACTGGAGGACGGTGTCGTCCCGGTGAAAGTCGACGACGAAGCTCAGCGCGTCGAGCAGCATCGCCGGGTCGAGGCTCGTCACGTATGTGCCGTCGCCCTGGCGCACGTCGAGCACCCGGATCAGCGACAGCGCTTTGACCGCCTCGCGCAGGGAGTTGCGGGACAGGCCGAGCCGCTCGGCGAGGTCGGGTTCGCGCGGCAGCCGATCACCGGGGCGCAGTTCGCCCGCGACGATCATCTGCTTGATCTTGCCGATCGCCTCGTCGGTGACCGCCATGCGTTCCTTCACCGTCCCTATCTACCACGAAAACCGGTACGTGCTCAGGGGCCGAGTCGGTAGGTTCGCGCCGCGGTGTCGCCGAACACCGCCGCCCGCTCCTGCGGCGACAGCGGCGGCAACGCCTCGGCCACCGCCGACAGCACCGCGCCGTAGTCGGCGGCCAGCCGGCAGACCGGCCAGTCCGAGCCGAACATCAGCCGTTCGGGGCCGAACAGCGCCACGGCCGCGCCGACGAACGGGCGCAGGTCGGCGACCCGCCACCGGTTCCAGTCCGCCTCGGTGACCAGCCCGGAGAGCTTGGCGGTGACGTTCGGCAGTGCCGCGAGTTCCGCGACCGGATCCGCCCATTCGGCCAGGCCGGCCGCGCCGTCGCGGATGCGGGGTTTGCCCAGGTGGTCGAGGACGAAGCCGAGCTCCGGCACGGCGCGGGCGGCCCGGGCCACCGCCCCGAGCTGGTCGACCCGGACCACGACGTCGAATGCCAGGCCGGCCCCGGCGACGGTACGAAGCCCGCGCCGGACCTGCGGGCGGTCGAGGTATTCCGGGTCCGCCTCGCCCTGCAGTTGCGGCCGGACGCCCACCAGCAACCCGCCCCCGGGCAGGTGGCGGTAGCGGGCGATGGTGTCCGCGAGCGCGGGGTCGGCCGGGTCGGCCCACGCGACCACCCCGCCGATCGCCGCGGTGCTGCTCCCGTACTCGAGCAGGACGGCCGCCTCCGCGGTGTCGCAGCGCCCGCCCTCCACCAGGATCGTCCGGTCGACGCCGGCGGCGGACAGCTCCGGCTGGAGATCGGCGGGCAGGAACGACCGGCGGATCGGGGCCAGGTCCGGCTCGTCGAGCCACCGGTAGCCGTCGTCGATCCGCCACAGGTGGTGGTGCGCGTCGACGATCATGGCCGGCCCGACGGACGGATCGGGACCGGGGCATCCGGGCGCAGCAGTCCTTCGACGACCAGCTCGGACCAGAATTCGGCCGGCGGTGGTGCGGCTGCCTGCAGCGCCGCGTTCCGCCGCACCTGCCGGGAGTCGTGCGCCCCGACCACCACCGCCGCCACCGCGGGGTGCGCGCCGGCGAAGGCGAGCGCCGCCGCCGGCAGCGAGGTCCCGTGCCGGGCGCAGACGGCGGCGATCGCCCGCACCCGGTCAACCATCGGGGCCGGCGCGTCGTGGTACTCGTAGGGCAGCCCGGCGTGTGGCCGGTCGACGGCGAGCAGACCGCTGTTGAAGACGCCCGCGTTGAGTACGGAGACGCCGCGGTGCGCGCACTCCGGCAGCAGCGTGTCCAGCGCGGGCTGCTCCAACAGCGTGTACCGGCCGGCGACCATGACGGCGTCGAGTTCGGTCTCGGTGACGAACCGGTGCAGCACCTGCCACCGCTTGGACCCGACCCCGATCGCGCCGACGACACCCTGCGCCCGCAGGTCGTGCAGGGCGGGATAGGCCTCCTCGAGCGCCTGAGTCTGGTGGTCCTCCGGATCGTGGATGAGCACCACGTCGATCCGGTCCAGGCCGAGCCGGACCAGGCTCGCCTCCAGCGAACGGTGCACCCCGTCGGCGCTGAAGTCCCACACCCGACGGTGGTCGGCCGGCACGTGGAAGCCCGCCGGGTCTGGTCGCGCCGCTCCGGCGGGGTCCGGCACGAGCAGGCGACCCACCTTGGTGCTGACCGAGTACGAGGGTCGGGGCAGGCTGCGCAGCGCGTCGCCGAGCCGGCGCTCGGAGAGCCCGAGACCGTAGTGGGGAGCGGTGTCGAAGTACCGGATGCCCGACTCCCAGGCCGCCGCCACGGTGTCCGCGGCCTCCGGGTCCTGCAGCGCCGTGTACAGATTGCCGAGTTGGGCGCAGCCGAGACCCTGCGGACTCACGGTCACCTCGGACCGCCCCAACCGGACAGCGGTCACGGCAGCTCCCAGACGAGGCGCAGCCCCGAGTCGGCCCCGGAGTAGTCGTCCTCGACCTCCAGCAACTCCGCCATCCGGGCCTGCCAGGGCACGTTCGCGGGATGATCCCGCAACTCGTGTCGCATCCGCTGGTAGTCCTCGACCTCGACCAGATGGAACAGGTCGCGCCCGTCCCGCCAGATTCGCCACGAGCGCACCCCGGCCGCGCGCAGCGCGCTGTCCAGCTCGGCGGGGATGACCCGGTGCACGGTGTCGTACTCGCCTTCCCTGCCCGGCTTGAGCCGGGTGTGCAGGGCGATCCGTTGCATGGGGCAGCTCCTTCCCTCAGTCAGGACGATCCGCGGCGGGGCGCGGCCGCAGCCCCTGCATGCCGCCGTCGACGGCGAGGACACTGCCGGTGGTCGACCCGGCGAGGGGGCTCGCGAGGTAGGCGATCGCCGCCGCCACCTCGTTCGCGCTGACCAACCGGCCGAGGGGCTGGCGGGCCTGCAACGCGGCCAGCTCCGCCGTCGGGTCCTCGGCCGCCTCCAGCAGCCGACGCACCCACGGCGTGTCCGCCGTGCCGGGGTTGACGCAGTTGACCCGGATCCCCTCCCGCAGGTGGTCGGCCGCCATCGCCAACGTCAGTGACTGCACAGCCCCCTTGCTGGCGCTGTAGAGCGCCCGGTCCGGCAGGCCGGCGGTCGCCGCGATGGAGCAGGTGTTGACGATCACCGCGTGGGGCGACGCGCGCAGGTGCGGCAGTGCGGCGCGGGTCACCCGGACGATCCCGACCACGTTCACGTCGAGCACCCGGTGCCACTCGTCGTCCGGGTTGCTCTCCACCGTGCCGCGAGCTCCGATGCCGGCGTTGTTGACCAGTACGTCGATGCCACCGAGCGCCTGGGCGGCGGCGGCCACGGCCTCGCGCACCGAGGGATCGTCGGCGACGTCCGCCGCGAAACCGAGCAGCGGCTCGGGCGCCGCGTCGGGGCGCAGGTCCAGACAGGCCACGCGGGCGCCACGCTCCGCCAGCAGGGTCGCCGTCGCCAGCCCGATGCCCGACGCCCCGCCGGTCACCAGGGCCTTCAACCGGGCGAACTCGCCTCCTTCACCCGTCACCGTTCCACCTCACCATCGGTCCGGTCGTCCTCGTCGCGGCGCCGCCCGCCGCCGCTCCCACTCACCGTCGGACCGGGCGCGCCCGCCGCGGACCAGGCCGGGCCGTGCGGGAAGACGTACTCGGCCAGCGTCTCCGGCCGCATGGTGGCGCTGAAGCCCGGTGCGGTCGGCGCGTGGTAGCGGCCGCGCGAGACCTCCACCGGATCGACGAAATGTTCGTGCAGGTGGTCGACATATTCGATGACCCGGTCCTGCATCGAGCCGGACACGGCGACGAAGTCGAACATCGACAGGTGCTGGACCAACTCGCAGAGGCCCACCCCGCCCGCGTGCGGGCACACGGGCACCCGGAACTTCGCCGCCAGCAGCAGGATCGCGAGAACCTCGTTGACCCCGGCGACCCGAGCCGCGTCGATCTGCACGTAGGAGATCGCCTCGAGCTGGAGCAACTGCTTGAAGACGACCCGGTTGGCGATGTGTTCGCCCGTCGCGACCCGGATGGGTGCCACCCCGCGGGCGATCGCGGCGTGCCCGACGACGTCGTCCGGGCTGGTCGGCTCCTCGATCCAGTACGGGTCGAACGGGGCCAGCTCGCGCATCCAGCTGATCGCCTCCGGCACGTCCCAGCGCTGGTTGGCGTCGACCGCGATGCGGACGTCCGGCCCGCAGGTCTGCCGGGCAATGTCCATCCGCCGGATGTCGTCGGCCAGAACCGCGCCGACCTTCAGCTTGATCTGGGTGAAGCCCTCCGCCACCGCTTCTTTGCACAGGCGGCGCAGTTTGTCGTCGTCGTAGCCCAGCCAGCCCGGCGACGTGGTGTAGGCCGGGAACCCCTCGCGCCGCAGCAACTCCTCCCGTTCGGCGCGTCCCGGTTGTGCGGTGCGCAGGATCCGCAGCGCCTCGTCGCGGGTCAGGGCGTCGGTGAGATAGCGGAAGTCGATCAGCTCGACGAGCTCCTCCGGGCTCAGCCGGCTCAGCAGCTGCCACAGCGGCAGCCCCGCCCGCTTGGCCCGCAGGTCCCACAGGGCGTTGATCACGGCGGAGATCGCCATGTGCATGACGCCCTTCTCCGGGCCGAGCCAGCGCAGCTGCGAGTCGTGGACGAGCTCGCGCCAGAAGCCGCCGAGGTCGGCCAGGACCGCCTCCACCGACCTGCCGAGCAGGTACGGCCGCAGCGAGGCGATCGCGGCCGCCTGCACCTCGTTGCCGCGCCCGATGGTGAACGCGAAGCCGTGCCCCTCGTGCCCGTCCACCTCGTCGGTGCGCACCACGAGGTAGGCGGCCGAGTAGTCGGGGTCGGGGTTCATGGCGTCGGAGCCGTCCAACTCGCGCGAGGTCGGGAAGCGGACGTCGAGGACCTCCAGCTCGGTGAAGTTCATGCCTGCCCCATCTCCTGGCGCTGCCGCCCCAGCCCGTCGATCTCCAGCTCGACGACGTCACCCGCGACCAGGTACGGCTTCGGCTCGGGTTGCCCCAGTGCCACTCCGGCCGGGGTGCCGGTGTTGATCACGTCGCCCGGGTGGAGGACCATGAACTGGCTCAGGTAGCGGATGATCTCCCCCACCGGAAAGACCATGTTGGCGGTGGTGCCGTCCTGCCGCAGGTCACCGTTGACCCACAGCCGCAGCCTCAGGGCCTGCGGGTCGGGCACCTCGTCGGCGGTGACCAGCCAGGGTCCGAGCGGGTTGAAGGTCTCACAGGACTTGCCCTTGTCCCACTGGCCGCCACGTTCGAGTTGGAACTCGCGCTCGGAGACGTCGTGGGCGACGGCATAGCCGGCGACGCAGTGCATCGCCTCGTCGACGCTGGACAGGTAGCGGGCGGTGCGTCCGATGACGACGGCGAGCTCGACCTCCCAGTCGGTCTTCGTGCTGCCGCGCGGTACGAGAACCGTGTCGTCGGGTCCCACCACGGTGTCCGGGGCCTTCAGGAAGACGACCGGCTCGCTCGGGATCGGGGCACCGGTCTCGGCGGCGTGGTCCCGGTAGTTCAGGCCGATGCAAACGATCTTGTTCGGCCGCAGCGGTGGTCCGATGCGCAGTCCTTCGGTGGTGAGCACCGGCAACTCGGCCGTCGGGACTTCTGTCAGCCGCCGGATGCCGTGGGTGGCGAGGAACGACGCGTCGAGGTCGTCGATCAACCCGCTGAGGTCGCGCAGTCGCCCGGCCTCGTCCAGCAGTGCCGGGCGTTCCTGTCCTGGTGCGCCCACCCTCAAGAGCCTCATGCGTCGCCCCCAGAATCCATGTCGCACATCCAATACGTCAGTTCTCACACAGCTCACGTCAATGCGCCGCGGCGCCCCGGCTATCCCTTGGTGGCGCCTCCGGTCAGGCCTTTGACGAACTGTCGTTGGAGAGCCAGGTAGAAGATCAGCACGGGCAGCGTGGCCAGGAACATCAGCGCGAAGAGGCTGCCGAAATCCGCCTGGTACTGCCCGATCGAGCGGTAGATGCCGGTGGTGATCGTGGTCCCCTGGCTCGGGCCGAGAATGATCAGCGGATTGATGAAGTCGTTCCAGATCCACACGCTGAGGAAGATGACGACGCTCGCGGTCGCGGGGCGCAGCAACGGGAAGACGACCCGCCAGAAGACCTGCATCCGACTCGCACCGTCGATGCGTGCCGCCTCTTCGAGTTCGACCGGTACGGCGCGGATGAAGCCCATGAAGACGAAGATGCCGAACGGTACGTAGTAGCCGACGTTGAACAGCACCAGACCCTGCAGTGTCGCCATCAGGTGGGTGAACCGCAGCACGTCGGTGATCGGTATGAGGATCACCTGCGGCGGGATCATGAGCCCGCACAGCAGGAGCAGGGTCAGTGCCCGCGTCCACCGATTGCGGGTGCGGGCGAGGTAGTGGCCGAGCATCGCGGAGAGCACGATGAGCACCAGCACCGACAGGAGGGTGACGACGATGCTGTTGGTGAGGCTGACCCAGAACAGGCGGTCCGGTCGGGTGAGCACCGCCTCGATGTTGGCCAGTGTGGGCGGCAGCGGAAGCTTGGCGGGTTGCTTGGCGATCAGGTCACCGGGTTTGAAGACGTTCGCCAGGACGAAGTACAGCGGCACGAAGAAGACCGCGGCGAGCGTGATCGCGACCCCGGGGCGCAGCCACGACGGTTTGCCATGTTTCACAGGTCCACCTCCCGGCGCTGCAGGAACCTCAGCGCGATCGCGGTCACGACCGCGACGATGAGCAACATCAGGATCGCCATGGCGGAGGCGTAGCCACCGTGGTTGGCGTCGAAGCCGGTCTGGAGCACGTTGAAGGCGATGGTGGCGGTGGTGCCGGATCCCGGCCCACCGTTGGTGATCACCTTGATGTAGTCGTATGCCTTGAACGCCGAGATCAGCAGGACGACGGTGTTGACGGTCAGGGCGGGCGCCAGCATCGGCCAGGTGACGGCGCGGAACCGGCGGACCGGGCCGGCGCCGTCGATGGCGGCGGCCTCCTGCAGCTCGACGGGCACACCCTGGAGGCCGGCGAGGTAGACCACGACGCAGAAGCCGAGCATCTGCCAGCTGATGATCGACGCCACCGAGTACAGGGCGACGGCCGGATCGGAGAGCCAGCCGGGGGGCTGGTCGACCCCGAGGGCCCTCAGCGCCTCGTTGAGCGGTCCTTCGCTGTCCAGCAGGCGCGACCAGATGACGCTCACGACCACGGAGCTCAGGATGACCGGGGTGAAGAAGACGCTGCGCAGGGCGTTGTAGAGCCATCCGTGCCGGTCGAGCAGCAGCGCGACCGCCAGCCCGAGCACGTTCGGCACGATCACCACGATCACGGTGAGGATGCTCGTCACCCGCAGCGCCGTGAGGAACTGGTCGTCGCGCAGCAACAGCTGGTAGTTGTCCAGTCCCACGTACCTCGTCGGCGGGTTGAACGGGTTGTAGTTGGTCAGGCTGTAGCCGAGGCTGACCAGGATCGGCGCCAGGACGAAGCAGGCGTAGATCAGCACCCCCGGCGCGGCGAACGATGCGAAGTGCCCGAGGGCCGGCCCCAGGGGCCGTCGTCGCCGGGTTCTTGTCGTCTCCTCCGGTGCGGGCCGTGTGGCAGGCCTAGCGACCTGGGCAACCATGGCGCCTACTCCTTCCGTTCCTACCGGTCGACCGTCGCCGGCCTCGGTGCGACCGCGGGGGTGTGGAGAGCGAGGCGCTCTCCACACCCGGTCGTACGCGTCGCCGGATCAGCCGGCCTTCGACCATTCCGTGTCGAGGAAGGCGGCCGCCTGGGCGGGCGTCCTGCGTCCGGTGATCAGGTCCTGTGCGGCCGCGTCGACCTTGTCGGCCATTCCGGGCAGCAGTCCGTCGTCGGCCGTCTCCCAGCGGAATGCGTGCACGACGGCCTCCTGGGCCTGCGCCTGCTGGTAGAGCTCGTATCCCGCCTTGAACACCGGACCCACGTCGGAGGGCAGTGTGTAGCCCTTGATCGCGGGGAAGAGTCCGTCGGCCTTGACGGACGCGTCGAGCTGCTCCTTGTCGAGCTGGAACGCCAGCGCGAACTTCTTGGCCGCGTCGAGGTTTTTGGCCTTCGCGCTGACGATCATGCCGCCGCCGGTGTAGGCGGGCGCCACGACCGTGCCGTCCTCGGTCGGGACGTTGAACACGCCGATCTCGAAGCCGGGCTTCTTGGTGTCGGCGTTCGCCGCGAACCAGTTTCCCATCGGATACATCGCGCCCTTGCCGTCCAGGAACGCCTGTTCTGTGGCCGCGTAGTCCCGGGAGACCGCCGACTTGTCGAGGTAGCCCTTGGCGGCCAGGTCGGCGAACTTGCCCAGGGCCTTCTCGAAGTCGGGGTCGGCGAACTTCGCCTGGTTCGACCGTCGCTTGGTCAGCCAGTCCGGCGTCTTCGCGTACAGGTCGACACTCACGAGGCCGGACAGGATCATCGACGAGGCGAAGCCGTCCTTGCCACCGCCGATGACGAACGGCGTCATCCCCTTCGCCTTCAGCTTCGCCGACGCGTCGAGCAGCTCGGCCCAGGTCTTCGGGGTCGCGGTGACGCCGGCGTCGGCGAACATCTTCTTGTTGTAGTAGATCGGCGGGATGGTCTGGGTGTTGGCCGGGAGCTGGTAGTACTTCCCGTTGATCGGGTTCGCCGTCGGATAGAGGAAGTCCTTCAGCTCGTCCGGCTGCCACGCGTAGAGATTTCCGGCCTCGGCGAACCCGGCCGGGGACACCGCGATCATGACGTCCGGGAACTGGCCCGACTGCAGCAGCTGCTTGGCGTACGCCGTCCGACCGTCCGCGGTCGGGGCCACCAGCTTCTTGACGGTGATGTCCGGATTCTTGGCGGTCACCCGCTTGATCGCGGCATCCCAGTACCCGGGGGTGAGGTTCGGCGTCTCGAAGGTCAGGAAGGTGACCTCCTGCTTGCCGTCCACGGTGGACGAGTTGTCACCGACCGTGCAGGCGCTGAGGGCTACGACGGCCGCGAGTGCGGCCGCCACCCGGAATGCTCGGGGCTTGTTCCGCATTGAGCCACCTCTCGTGTGGTCGGACAGTGGTGGGAGTGGCGAGGGGGCAACGCCGGAGCGCAGTACATCCGATCTTTGGGCGGAGTGTCAACGCCCGAAGCCGGAAAAGGCGTCATCCCTCCCCGGATCGATCGGATGACTGCCCGGTTCGCGGCATTCCTTGGATTCGAGCGACTTCGCCCGTTTGGACCGGTGCCGAATGCCCATGCCCGCGGCACCGAGCCATCGACCGCCGGGTCGTACGCTTCGCGGATGCCTGGAGTTGAGTTCGACGCCGCGACCCGGACCTGGCTGCTCTCCACCCCCGGTACCGGGTACGCGTTGCGCCTGGGTGATGACGGTGTGTTGCGCCACCTCTACTGGGGACCGCGGCTGACGCTGGCCCAGGCGAGCACCGTGCCGGCGCCGCGTCCCGCCACGTTGACCCAGTTCGAGGGCCGGGTGTACGACATCGAGGAGTTCCCGGTCGAGGGTGGGGCCCGGTTCGGTGTGCCCGCGCTCCAGGTACGGTTCGCCGACGGCACGCGGGGCCTGGAGCTCGCCTTCGCCGGCCAGGAACGCAACGCCGACACGCTGTCGATCCGGCTGGTCGACCGGCACTACCCGTTCGAGGTCAGCCTCCACTACCGCGTGTATCCGGACAGCGACGTCGTCGAGCGGTGGACGTCGCTGGCGAATACCGGCGACGTGCCGGTCGAGGTGCTGCGGGCCGACTCGGCGACCTGGCCGGTCCCAGCCCGCGCGGGCTACGTCGTACGCCATGTGACCGGCCACTGGGGCGGGGAGAGCCAGGTGGAACGGGTCGACCTCGCCCGCGGCGAGACGGTGCTGACAAGCCGGCGCGGGACCACCGGCCACCACGCCAACCCCTGGTTCACCATCGACGCCGGCGACGCGAGCGAGGAACACGGTGAGGTCTTCAGCGGCGCCCTGGCGTGGAGCGGCACGTGGCGGATCACCCTGAGCCGTACCCCGACCGATGTCGTCTGCGTGACCGGTGGGGCCGGCCATGAGGGCGTCTCCTGGCGGCTGGCGCCGGGCGAGCGGCGGGAGACGCCAGTGTTCGCCGGTCTCTACGGCGTCGGCGGTTACGGGGCGACCAGCCGGGTCTGGCATCGCTACGTGCGTGGGCACGTTCTGCCGCACCCACAGGAGTTACGACCGGTGACCTACAACTCCTGGGAGGCGACCGGGTTCACGGTCGACGAGCCCGGTCAGCGGCGGCTCGCCGCCCAGGCGGCCGAGCTGGGAGCGGAGTTGTTCGTGATGGACGACGGCTGGTTCGGCGCCCGGGTCGACGACCGCGCCGGTCTGGGCGACTGGACGGTGAACCGGGACCGATTCCCGAACGGGCTGGCCCCGCTGGCGGCCGAGGTGCACCGGCTGGGCATGAGGTTCGGCATCTGGGTCGAGCCGGAGATGGTGAACCCGGACAGCGATCTGCACCGGGCGCGCCCGGACTGGGTCCTGCACATGCGCAACCGGCACCGTACCGAGCTGCGCCACCAGCTGGTGCTCAACTTCGCCAGGCCGGATGTGGCGGAGTGGGCGCACGGCTGGCTGGACGAACTCGTCGGCGGCAACGACGTCGACTTCCTGAAGTGGGACATGAACCGACCGTTCACCGAGGCCGGCTGGCCGGACGGCGGTGACGATCCGGACCGGCTCTGGGTGCGCTACGTCGAGAACCTGTACGGGGTCCTGGACCGCCTTCGCGCCGATCACCCGCACCTGCGGATCCAGACGTGTTCGGGCGGCGGCGGCCGGGTCGACCTGGGCATCCTTCGCCGCACGGACGAGGTCTGGCCGTCGGACAACACCGACGCCCGGGACCGGTTGTCGGTCCAGCACGGCTATGGCCAGATCTATCCCACGGTCACCATGGCCGCCTGGGTGACTGACGTACCGAACTTCTTGACCGGGCGGACCGTGCCGCTGCGGTTCCGCTTCCACGTGGCCATGGCCGGCGTGCTGGCCATCGGCGGCAACCTGCCGGAGTGGGCCGACGAGGAGCTGGCGGAGGCTCGGCTCCTGGTGGCGCAGTACAAGCGGATCCGACCGGTGGTGCAGCACGGGGACGTCTATCGGCTGCTGCCGCCGTCCGACGGCCTGTCCGCGACCCAGTACGTCGCGGTTGACGGCACCGAATCCGTCGTCTTCTTCTGGCTCCCCGCGCCGTGCTTCGGCCGCGAGGCGGCGCCCGTGCGGCTGCGGGGGCTGGACCCGGCCGCCCGTTACCGTGACGAGGCGACCGGCGAGGTGCAGCACGGCGCCGTGCTGCTGGGCCACGGACTGCGCCCGCAGTTGCCGTCCGGGGACTACGCCAGCGCGGTCGTCCACCTCGTCCGCGTCGACTAGGCAGCCGGCTTCCACCAGCGCGACCAGCGCTGGTCATCCGATGAATGACGGTCCGGCCGGCAGTGCTCGGATGACTCGTCATCGCACCAGCCCGATGCCGGAACAGCCTGGCCACGCCCCTCATCGTCCGGGGCTATTTGCCCGCGACGATGGTCGTCGCGCCGTCCGGCGGACCAACCGAGGTCTTGACCATCGCCGATGGCAGTTGCAATCATCGGATGTCTTCATTCGAAACCTCGATGTAACCCCTGACCACACAGACCATCGAGAGGCGATGTCCCCATGAGACTTCGACCGCACGGCGGTACCCGACCACGATCCGAGCGGGCGTGGAGCAGGTGGCGCCTGCTGGGCGCCGCGCTCGTCCTCGTCCTGACCGCGGGGCTCATCGGCGCCCCCGCCGCCCACGCGGAGGTCCAGCATCCGCGACAACAGTGGATGCGTGAATCCACGGCCGGCCTGTTCCTGCACTGGGGAATGTTCACCGCCCCGGCCCACCGCGACTGCGCGGAGTGGGAGGACGACGTCACCGAGGGCGGCTGGACCCCGGACTACTGGGTGGACGAGGCCCGCAAGCTCGGTGCCTCCTACATCGTCCTGGCCACCTTCCACAGCCGGCTCGGCTACGCCCGCCCCTGGCCGTCGAAGATCCCCGGCAGCTGCGCCACCGAGCGCGACATCCTCGGCGAGCTCATCGAGGCCGGCAAGGCCAAGGGGGTCCGGGTCATCCTCTACATGACCGACGACCCCCAGTGGCACAACGAGCTCGGCGTCGAGACGCTGGACTCGGCGGCCTACTCGGCGTACAAGGGCCAGCAGGTCGACCTGACCACCCGCGACGGTTTCGGCATGTTCAGCTACGACCTGTTCTTCGAGGTGATGGAGAAGTACACCGACCTGGGCGGGTTCTGGATCGACAACGACAACGCCTACTGGGAGCGGAACCACCTCTACGAACAGATCCGGGAGAAGCGCCCGTCCTGGTTGTTGAGCAACAACAACGAGGACACGCCGATCATGGACACCGTCAGCAATGAGCAGAAGACCGGCATGACGCCGGCCTACGACTATCCGCAGGCCGCCTTCACCCCCATGCCACGCCTCAGCGAGGCGGACTACAAGCTGCCGACGACCGGCTCCTGGTGGTACGACGGCGGCGACCACGCCGTCGACGTCCGGCTCAGCACCGGTCGCTACATCACCAACGCCGGATCGTCCATGAAGTCGCTCATGGCGGAGACACCGATGGTGAACGGCAAGTTCCCCGCACAGCAGGAGTCGTTCAACAACTTCATGGCCGAGTGGGTGCCGCCGATCCGGTCCTCGCTGGTCGGCACCGAGGGCGGTGGCTACCTGTACGGCGGCATGCAGCCCGGCTTCTGGAACGACGGGGCTCACGGTGTCATCACCGTGAAACCCGGTGCGACGACCCAGTACGTGCACGTGCTGACCCGGCCGCGGACGGACCAGGTGCGGTTGCGCGACAACGGCTACCGGGTGACCGGGGTGAATGACCTGAGGACCGGCGAGCGGATGCGGTTCAACCAGTCCGGCGGGTACCTGACGATCCTCGGCATCGACACCTGGGACACCTACGACACGGTGTTCCAGGTGAGCACGGCTGGCCAGCAGTTCTTCTACCCCCAGTCGATGATCAAGGCGTCCGCGTCCTCCTCCGGCGCTGGCCACCCCGCCGCCGCCCTGGTGGACGGAAGCTTCGAGAACTACTGGGACAGCAACGGGCAGCTGCCGGTCTCGCTGACGCTGGACCTCGGAGACACCCGCAAGGCGAGGTACCTCGCGGTGAACCAGCGGGAGTGGTCGCCGACGTACGCCCGGGAGTCGTTCGGCCGGCCGGAGGACTCGGCGCGGATCAAGGACTACCGCGTCTACGTCAGCAAGGACGGCGTGCGCTGGGGGCAGCCGGTGCGCAGCGGCGCGATGCCCAGCGCCCGTGGGGTCCAGTTCGTCGACATCGGCGACCAGCGCGCCCGATTCATCAAGCTGGAGGTCCTGAACACCTGGGGCGGCCCGCAGGCGCCGACGTTCTACCGCCAGCTGCGGATCGACGAGGTCAAGGTGGCCTACGACTATCCGGGGGCGGCGGGCACCCAACTGCCGCTGGAGGCGGAGTCGCGGAGCAACGCGCTCGACGGCAAGGCGAAGCCGGCGAAGTGCGTCGCCTGCTCCGGGTCGCACCAGGTCGTCGGGCTCGGAGGCGGCGCCCGCAACTCGGTCACCTACCAAGGCGTCGCCGCACCGGAGGCGGGTACCTACCGGCTGCAGGTCGACCACACCGCCGGCGGCGCCGACGCCTCGCTCACGGTGAGCGTCAACGGCGCGACCGGCGTGGACGTGCCGGTCGTCGCGGACAATCCGGAGGTGCCCGTCGCCTCGGCGGTCGCCGTGCCGCTGCGGGCCGGCGCCAACACCATCACCCTGTTCAGTTCGACTGCCCGGGGCCCGGGAATCGACCGGATCTCCGTCGGACCCCTGCCACCGGCGTCTTCCGTGCCGCGGACCACGATGACCGTGGAGCCCGCCGGTGTGCAGTGGGTCGGCCCGGGGCAGCAGTCGGTCACCGTCACGGCGCGGCTGCGGCTTGACGTCGACGACGCACTCGACCAGGTCAGCATGGCCCCGGTGGTTCCCGCCGGCTGGTCGGTCACCGGCGGCGCCGCGACGTCGAGGGAGATGCGCCTCGGACAGGTTCTGGAGGGCAGCTGGACCGTCACCTCGCCGGCCGGCCAGGACGTCAGCTCGGCGAAGATCCCGGTCGTGGCGTCGTTCGAGACGCTCGGCAGGCCGAACCAGGTCAGCCGCGACCTGCGGGTGCAACTGCGCCCGGCGGACCGGGTGTTCATGCGCGAGGCGGAGGACTCGGGCAACCAGCTCGGCAGTTCCGGCATCACGAGCTGCTCACCCTGCTCCGGCGGACAGAAGGTGCGCAACATCGGCGGCAGCTCGGACGCCTACGTGCTGTTCGAGAACGTCACCGTTGACACGGCTCGCCAGTACACCCTGTTCATCGACTTCACGGTCAACGGTGACCGGTCGTTCTTCGTGACCGTCAACGGCGGTACGCCCGTCGAGGTCAAGGTGAGCGGCGTCGGTAACAACACGCCCTACACGACCTCGGTCCCCGTCACCCTTCAGGCGGGCGCCAACACCCTCAAGATTCACAACGACGAGGATTCCGCACCGGACCTCGACCGGCTGTCGCTGGGCTGACCCTCCCCGCGGCACCCACCCGCCGTCGATGCCCTGCTCCGCCAGGTCGTGCGCGAGCAGGGCATCGACTGAGGCGCTCACCCGCGCCGACCACCGGTCTCCCCACCACATTCGAGGAGGAGTCACCTGTGCAGCACACACCAGATTGGTCGGCGCGGCGGGCTACCGCCGCCCGCCCGACCCCCCGGATCGCGGCCCTCGCGGTCGCCCTGATCGCCACGCTGCTCGCCGGAACTCTCACGGCGACACCCGCTCAGGCGGGCACCGCCCGATGGACCGTCGCGGCGGCCTCCGCGCCGGGCGCCCCGAGGGCGGAGGTCATTCACGACAAGGCGACGGGCAGCATCTCGTTGGCCGTGTCCCGCGGTGGGCGGACCGTACTGGCGCCCAGCACGCTGGGCATCCGCACCGAGGGCGCCGACCTGACCGGCGGACTACGGTTCCTCGGCCGCAGCGACCGCACCGACGTCGAGCGCTACACGACGACCGTCGGGAAGCAGGTGCGGCGGCTCGCGATCTTCCGGGAGGCACGGTTCCGGTTCGCCGGCGCGGCTGGCGCCCGGGTCGACCTTGTCGTCCGGGCCGCCCGCGACGGGATCGCCTACCGGTACGAACTGCCCGGCGACTACGGGTCGGTGCTCGGCGAGGCGTCCGCGTTCACGGTTCCCCCCGACAGCACGGCCTGGCTGGCGAACCACCGCCGGGACTACGAGAACCCGTACGTCCAGACCACCGCCGCCGCCGCGGACGACCGGGAGTATCTCGCCCCGGCGCTGTTCGACGTCGACGGCACCTACCTGATGATCGCCGAGTCCAACCTCGACGGCCGGTACTCCGGCGGCAGCCTGGTGCATGACGGCACCGGCACCTACCGGGTGAAGCTGTGGGACCAGAAAGTCCTGGTCGACGGGCCGTTGGCGACGCCGTGGCGGGTGATGGTCGTCGGCGATCTCGGCACGATCGCCACCTCGACGCTCGTCGACGACCTGGCGCCGCCGTCGCGGATCAGCGACACCTCGTGGATCCGCCCCGGCCAGGTTCTCTGGACCTGGCTCGCCGGCGGGCGGGCCGCCGGGCAGAGCCTCACCAAGCAGATGGGCTACGTCGACTATGCCGCCCAGCGGGGCTGGCCGTACGTCGCCGTCGACGCCGGTTGGTACTTCGATCCGCAGCAGTGGGACGTCACCGACCCGAACTGGCGCACCACGAGCTGGATGCCGGAACTCGTCCGCTACGCCCGGGAACGCAACGTCGGCATCGTCGTCTGGATCCACTACCGGGACCTCGACACCGCGCAGGAGCGGTCCGAGTGGCTGCCGACGCTGCATGCATGGGGCGTCAAGGGCGTCAAGATCGACTTCATGGACTCCGAGTCGCAGGAGCGGCTGCGGTGGTACGACGAGATCCTGCCCGCGACAGCCGCGAACCAGCTGCTGGTGAACTTCCACGGCTCGAACGTCCCGAAGGGCATCCACCGGGTCTGGCCCCACGTCATGACCATGGAAGGCGTCCACGGCGCCGAGAAGAGCAGCCTCACCACGAGCCACATCACCGCCCTCCCCTTCACCCGTAACGTGGTCGGGTCGATGGACTACACACCGATGGGGTTCCACCGGAACCGGCCGACCTCCGACGCCCACGAGTTGGGGCTCTCGGTCGTCTTCGAGTCCGGCCTGCAGGACCTCGCCGGCACGCCGGAGTCGTACGAGGCGCGGCCGGAGGCGGTGCGGTTCCTCGAACAGGTGCCGACCGTCTGGGACGAGACCAGGCTCCTCGCCGGCCGTCCCGCCGACAGCGCCGTCTTCGCGCGGCGCAGCGGAGAGCGCTGGTTCCTGGGCGGGAGTTCCGCCGGCGCCGCCCGGACCCTGGACGTACCGCTGAACCTGCCGGCCGGACGGTGGCTGGTGGAACTGATCACCGACGGGGACAGCGGGCTCGTACGCAGCCAGCGGGTCATGCGGGCCGGTGACACGCTGCCCGTCGACGTGGTCGCCGACGGCGGTTTCGCCGGCCTGGCCTGCCGGTGGCAACCGAAGATCACCACCTGCGACCGACCGTAGCCGTCCACGTCAGCGTGCGATGCCGGGCCCGCGCGGCCCGGCATCGCGCGCGCCTCGTTCGACCGTTCGAGCCAGTCCCCTTTCCGAGGAGGATGCGATGCGCACACCATCACCCGGCAGTCCGCCGTCGCGGCGGAGCACCATCGGCACGGCCGTCGCCGCGGTCGCGGCACTGCTGCTCGCGCCGCTCGCCACCTCGGCCCGCGCCGCGGCTCCGGACACCACGGCCGGGCTCGACCGGGGACCCATCACGGTCGCGAGTTCGTCGCCGCAGCTCACCGACGCCGTCAACTGGGCCATGTCGCGCGCACGGCAGCACGTGCAGACCGGCAAGCGCGGCCCGGTGAACGGAAACGGCAGCAACCCCGGCACCGGCGAGGCCGACTACATCCCGTCGTACTGGGCGGGCTACGCCCACCGCACCGCCTTCTACTCCCGGGACTTCGTCCACCAGGCCGCGGGCGGCCACCTACTCGGCCTCGAGGAGGAGAACAAGTCGATGCTCACCGCCTTCGCGGCGAGCGCGAACGAGGCGCGCAAGTGGTATCCGCTCTGGGCTTTGAACTTCGACGGCAGCCCCTACAACGTGGACTATCGCAGCGACACGAACTTCGTGCGCGAGGTGCCCGCGGTCTTCGAACTCGTGCAGGAGGCCGAGGAGCAGTACCGCTGGACCGGCGACGCCGACTACCTCGACGACCCCGTGCTCTGGCGGTACTACACCGAGGCGGTCACCGACTTCGTCTCGCTCCACGACACGCAGCTGCCCAACGGCATCGCCGAGGGCACCGGCCGGGGCATCTTCCAGGGCGCCGCGAGCTACAACGAACGTGGCGACCACGCCGTGATCGAAGCCGGCGACGGGCTCGCCTCCCAGTACCGGGCGTACCTCGCCTACGCGTACCTCGCCCGGGAGAAGGGCGATCTCGGAACGGCGGCGACCTTCGAGCAGAAGGCCGCGGCGCTCAAGCGGTACTTCGAGGACGAGTGGGGCGTCGTCCGGGGCAGCTGGGAGTACGTGCGGGGTCGCGGGCCGGCGAACGAGCCGTACGCCGGCTTCGGCCGCGAGAACTCCGTCTTCTACGCGGTCAAGGAGTTCATCGACGCCAACGACAAGCGCACGTGGGACTTCCTCGGGTACCTCGACCGCATGTACGTCGAGGACCGGCCGCCGAACATCGAGGCGACGACGTACGTGCCCGACGCGATGTTCAACTACGGCTTCGACGAGCAGGCGTGGACCTGGATGAAGGACATCATCGCCAAGCTCCACCTTCCGCACGAGGTGCCCACGCAGGGCACGAACGGCGACTACCCCGAGACGAGCTTCACGCTCGTGTCGCAGACCGTCGAGGGACTCGCCGGGGTCCGGCCCGACGCGCCCGAGCACGCGGTGTCGGTCCGCTCGCACCTGCCCGCGGAGATCGGATGGCTCGACCTCGACCACATCCGTGTGGGCGAGCACGACTTCGGCGTCCGCCACGACGGCACCACGAAGACGGTCGTCAACCACAACGCCGGACCGCAACCGCTCGAGGTCACCGTGCAGTTCCCCGGCGGCTGGCCGAAGCTGAAGGTCGACGGCAAACCCGTGAAGCCCGAGTACGTGCACGTGAACGGGCGGGCCCTCACCCAGGTCACGCTGACGGTTCCCGTCGGCGCGTCGATCACCGTCACCACGAGCGGTGACGTGAACCCGAACCGGCACGGCGACCTCATCCTCACCCACCCGCAGGACTACGCGCTGCTCTCGCCGGCCGACGGTGCGACGGGCGTGCCCGCCAAGGGTGTGACCTTCGCCTGGGAGCCCGCGGCCAACGCGCGGGAGTACCGTCTGCGGGTCGCTCGCGACGCCGCGATGACCGACGTCGTCGCCGAGGCCACGGTCACGAAGCCCACCGCGAGGATCGCCTCCCTCGATGCCGGGCGGACCTTCTACTGGGAGGTCACGGCCGTGAACCCGAAGACCGGACAGGAACTCGTGGTCCCCGGCGGGGAGTGGCGGTTCCGCACCGTGCCCGCCGCCGTGCCGGAAGCGCCGACCCCGGTGGCCGCGTACCGCGTCGGTGACGCCGTCGGCGTCACCTGGACGGCGGCCGAGGACGCGCTGACGTCGACGGTCTACCGCGCCCCGGCCGGGAGCGACGACTTCACGACCCTCGCGACCGGGCAGACCGGCAGTTCCTTCCTGGATCGCGAGGCGGCCGGCGGACCCTACCGGTACCGGGTGACCTCGACGAATGAGATCGGCGAGGGGCCGGGCACCATCGTCGAGGAGCAGGCGACGCCCGCCGACGGCCCGGCCGAACACCTCAGCGACCGTGACTGGGTCTCGGCGACGGCCGGGTGGCGCTCGGTGCTGAAGGACCGGGCCGTGTCGGGGAACCCGATCCGCCTCGCCGGCACCGAGTACGCCAAGGGCATCGGCACCCACGCGAACTCGGAGGTCGTCTATGACCTCGAACCGACGGACACGAGGTTCGTCGCGATCGTCGGCATCGACGACGTGCAGCGCACCTCGCCCAACGCCTCGGTCGTCTTCCAGGTGCTCGCCGACGGCAAGGTCGTGTACGACAGCGGCCTCATGCGCGCGCAGCCGTACTCGCCACCGCAGCGCGTCGAACTCGATGTCCTCGGTGTCGAGCGGCTCGTGCTGCGGGTCACGGACGCCGGCAACACGAACAACAGCGACCACGCGGACTGGGCCGACGCCAAGGTCCTCCGCCTGCCGGGGAGCTGACGCCCAGCAGAAGCCAGTCGAGCCGGAGCCGCGACGAGCCCGGGCGCCACGTGATCCGTGGCGCCCGGGCGGTCGGGCCTGCGGTCAGGGCACCATCCAGCTCAGGACCGGGGAGCCCTGGAGCGCGACCAGCACGCACATGAACAGCAGCAGCACGAGGCTCCAGCCGAACACCTTCCGGAAGATCTCCCCCTCCCGGCCGGCCATGCCGACAGCGGCGGCGGCGATCGCCAGGTTCTGCGGGCTGATCATCTTGCCGAGCACTCCGCCGGACGAGTTGGCGGCGGCCAGCAGCAGCGGGTCCAGCCCGGCCCGGGCCGCCGTCTGCACCTGCAGCGCGCCGAACAGGGCGTTGGCCGAGGTGTCCGAGCCGGTCACCGCGACGCCGATCCAGCCGAGGATCGCCGACAGGAACACGAACGCCCCGCCGGCCGCGGCGAGGAACGCGCCGAGGGTGTTGGTCTGGCCGGACTGGTTCATCACGTACGCCAGGGCGAGCACCGCCATCACCGTGAGGATCGCGTAGCGCAGCTCGACGTAGGTGCGGCCGTAGGCGCGCAGCGCCCGGCCCGCCGAGACCCGCAGCACCAGCGCGGTCAGGATGCCGGCGAGGATCATCAGGGTGCCGGCCGCGGGCAGCCAGTTGAAGGTGAACGTCAGCGAGGACAGCGGCTTGCCGTTGCCGCCCAGGAGGTCCAGCCCCGGCCAGGGGAACTTCACCGTCCACGGCTCCTCCGCCAGGGCCGTCTTCACCGCGCCGACGTTGGCGACGGAGAAGATCGCGATGATGATCAGGTAGGGCGCGTACGCCCGGGCGACCTCGGCCGGGGTGTCCGCGATCCGTCGACCGCCCGCCGTGGCGGCGCGCACCTGGTCGGTGGGCCGCGGCTCCAGGTCGTGGTCGCCGCGGTGCCGGCCGGCGGGAGCGGTCTCGTCGACGCGCGGATCACCCGGCGGGGTCTCCCCACCGGAACCGCCCAGTCCGGGGGCGGCTGTGCTGGTCGTATCGGAGCGGGCGCCCGCGGCGGCGCGGACCGTGCCGGGGCCGGCCAGTTCCGCGTCGGCTGCCCCGCGGGCGGCCGGCACGGCGGCGGCCTCCGGCTCGCGGCCGAGGTCGGCGGGGGTGACCGGCCGCCAGACGCGGACCAGCAGCACCACGGCGGCGGCCGAGACCAGCGCGGCGACGATGTCGGTCAGCGGCACCGAGATGTAGTTCGCCGCGACGAACTGCGCCAGGCCGAAGCTCACCCCGGCGACCAGCGCGGCCGGCCAGGTCTGGCGGACGCCGCGCCGCCCGTCGACCAGGGCCACCAGCATCAGCGGTACGACCACCGCGAGGATCGGGGTCTGCCGGCCGACCATCGCGCCGAGGGTGTCGACGGTGAGCCGCGGGTCGGGGTTGGCGCCACTGCTGACGCTGGCCAGCGTGACGATCGGGGTGGCGAGCGCGCCGAAGGCCACCGGCGCGGTGTTGGCCAGCAGCGACACCGAGGCGGCGTGGATGGGGCGGAACCCGAGCGCCATCAGCATCACCACGGTGATCGCCACCGGCGTGCCGAACCCCGCGAGGGCCTCCAGCAGCGCACCGAAGCAGAACGCGATGATGATCGCCTGGATACGCATGTCCGGGCTGACCCGTTCGAAGGAGCGGCGCAGCACGTCGAAGTGTCCGCTCTCGACGGTGAGGTTGTAGACCCAGATCGCGTTGATGACGATCCAGAGGATCGGGAAGAAGCCGAAGGCGGCGCCCTCGGTGGCGGAGAGCACGGCCTGCCCGATCGGCATGGCGTAGACGGCGATGGCCACGACCAGGGCGACCACGAGGGAGATCACGCCGGCCAGCCAGGCCCTGACCTTCAGGACGCCGAGCAGGACGAAGAGGGTGAGCAGGGGTAGGACCGCGAAGATGGCCGAGAGCGCGACGGAGTCGCCGACGGGATCGGTGACGACGGTGAACTGGTCGAACATGGGTCACCTCGACGCTGTGGGGGGACGGGGGTCAGCGGTGACGGTGGATCTCGCCGTCAGGACGGGGATCGGTGGTGCAGCAGCTCCTCAATCCCTCGTCCGCGGATCGAGGCGTCGAGGACCTGGGCGGTGTGTGCCAGCGCGATGTCGCCGCCGGCGCGGGTCACCGAGGCGGCGACCTGCATGAGGCAGCCGGGGTTGGCGGTGACGAGCAGCCGCGCCCCGGTGGCCAGTACGGTGCGGGCCTTGCGGTCGCCGAGTTCGGCGGCCGGCCCGGGTTGGAGGATGTTCCAGATGCCCGCCGAGCCGCAGCACATCTCCGGATCGGCGATCTCCCGCAGCTCCAGGGCGGGGATGTCGCGCAGCAGCCGCCGGGGTTGCGCGCGGACGCCCTGGGCGTGGGCCAGGTGGCAGGCGTCGTGGTAGGCGACCGTCACCGGCAGCGGGTGCCGGGTGGCGACCGGGCCGAGCTCGACGAGCACCTCGGAGAGGTCGCGGACCTTGCCGGCGAAGTCGGCGGCGAGCGCCGCGTACCGGGGGTCGTCGCGCAGCAGGTCCCCGTACTCCTTGAGGGTGGAGCCGCAGCCGGCCGCGTTGACGACGAAATAGTCGATGCCGGCGGCGGCGAACGTGTCCAGCATGCGGCGGGCGAAGCGGCGCGCCTCCTCCTCCCGTCCGTTGTGCACGCTCAGCGCCCCGCAGCAGCCCTGCCGGTCGGGCAGGATCACCACCTCGCAGCCCTCGGCGGCGAGCACTCGGGCGGTGGCGGCGTTCACCTCGGGAAAGAAGGCGCCCTGCACGCAGCCGGTGAGCATGCCGACCACGGCCCGCCGGGTGCCGACGGCGGCCACCCGTTGCGGCGGGCGGGCGGCCCGGCCCAGCCGGGGGGCCAGCGACTCCACCGCCGCCAGGGTGGGTGCCAGCCGGCGCAGCAGCCCGCTGCGACGGATCAGCCGGGGCAGGCCGGTGGCCTGGTAGGCCCGCAGTGGCCCGCGCAGCAGCCGCAGCCGCTTGCGGTACGGGAAGAGCGCGAAGATCGCCGCCCGCAGCGCCCGGTCCCGAGGGCCGCGACTGTGCCGGCGTTCGACCTGCTGGCGGGTGGCCCCGATGAGCCGGTCGTACTGGACGCCGGAGGGGCAGGCGGTGACGCAGGACATGCAGCCGAGGCAGCGGTCGAAGTGGGTCACCATGGAGTCGGTAAGCGGCTCGCCCTCCAACCCCTGCTTCATCAGGTAGATCCGTCCGCGCGGCGAGTCCATCTCCTCGCCCCAGAGCACGTAGGTCGGGCAGGTGGGCAGGCAGAAGCCGCAGTGCACGCAGTCGCCGACCAGCTCGGCGGACGGCGGGTGGTGCTCGTCGAAGGCGCCGGCGCCGGGCGGCTGGGCGGCCGCGCCGAGCACGTCCCGGGGACCGCTGGCCGGCCGGCTCCCGCCGGGTGAGGTGACCGGGGTCGGGCCGGGCTGCTGGGGGATGCTCATCAGATCCCTCCCACGAATCGGCCGGGCGCCAGCCGGGCGTCCGGATCAAAGCGCTGCTTGACCCGGCGCATCAGCTCCAGGCCGGGTACCGGTCCCCACAGGTCGACCCGGTCCCGCACGGGCGCGGGTGCGGTGAGCGCCACCGTGTGCCCGCCGACGGCGGCGGTCGTCGTCCGGAGCGCGTCCACCAGGCCGGCGACCCGCTCCGGGTCGGATGCGCCGGGCAGGCCGGCGTAGAGGACACCGACGCCGGCCGAGCCGCGCAGCGACAGCGGCAGGTCGTGCCGGTCGGCCGCCGCGCGGGCGTCGCTCAGCAACCGGGGTACGCCGGAGAGCGCGGCGGTCAGCTTCAGGCCGACGTCCCCGTCCCGCCACGGACAGCGTGCCCAGCCTTCGGGCGGCTGGTCGGCGGCGGTGGCGTCGGCGCCGAGCAGCCGGCGGGCCGCGGCGGCCCGGGCGGTCACCCCGGCCGGGGTGCCCTCAAGCAGCACGGTGACCGTCGCTCGCTCGCCGGCCGGCGCGTCCACCTCCAGCGCGGTGGGTACGAGCTGGGCCGCCCGCACCGTGCCGGCGAGGCGGCCGGCCTCGGCCGGGTCGTCCACGGCGCGGGAGACGTAGGCCACGGCGGCGGGCAGCGGGTGCAGCCGGAACGCGCACTGGGTGATCAGCCCCAGCGTGCCGTACGCGCCGGTGACCAGCTTGCCCAGGTCGTAGCCGGCGACGTTCTTGACCACCTTGCCGCCGGCGTGCGCCACCACCCCGTCCGCGCGCACCAGGGTGACCCCGATGAGCAGGTCGCGGACCGTTCCGTAGAGCATCCGGCGCGGTCCGCTGGTGTTGGTGGCGACGGCGCCGCCGACGGTGCCGCCGGGCAGCGGTGCGTCGAGGGCGAGCTGCTGCCCGGCGCCGGCCAGGGTGCCTGGCAGCTCGTCGAGGCGGGTGCCGGCCCGGACCACGGTGATCAGGTCGCCGGCGGCGTGCTCGACCACTCCGGTCAGGGCGGTGGTGTCGAGGATCAGGTCGAGTCGACGGGGTGGACTCCCCCAGTCCTGCCTGGTGCCGCCGCCGCGGAACGTGACGGCCAGGTCGAGTGCGGCTGCCGCACGCAGCAGGGAGGCGGCCTGGCCGGTGTCCCGGGGCGCGGCGACGTAGCGGGCCGCCACCCCGGCGACGGTGTCGTGCTCGCCGGCGGCGCGGACGACCTCGGCGGCGGCGCGGAGCTGGTCGAGGGTCCGGTCGGCGGGCATCAGAACGCCTCCGCCAGGCCGGCCTCCTGCGCCGGGTGGACCCCCTTGCGCCGGCCCGGCACCTCGCCGCAGAGGCGGGGCGTCGGGAAGACCTTGCCGGGGTTGGCCAGCCCGTCCGGGTCGAACGCGCAGCGCAGCAGCTGCATCGTGTCCAGGTCGTCGTCGGTGAACATGCGGGGCATGTACTTCGCCTTGTCCATGCCCACGCCGTGCTCACCGGTGATCGAGCCACCGTGGGTGACGCAGAGGTCGAGGATCGCGCCGGAGACCTCCTCGGCGCGGACGGTCTCGCCGTCGACGGCGGCGTCGAAGAGGACCAGCGGGTGCAGGTTGCCGTCGCCGGCGTGGAAGACGTTCGCCACCCGGATGCCGCGCTCGGCGGAGAGCTCGCCGATGCGGCGCAGCACCTCCGACAGGGCGGTCCGCGGGATCACCCCGTCCTGGACGATGTAGTCCGGGCTGATCCGCCCCACGGCGGCGAACGCGGACTTGCGCCCCTTCCAGAACAGCGCCCGCTCGGCGTCGTCGGCGGCGATCCGGATCTCGAACGCCCGGTTCTCCCGGCACAGGCTCTCCACCTGCGCGAACTGGGCGGCGACCTCCGGTTCCGGCCCGTCCAGCTCGACGATCAGCACGGCCCCGGCACCGGGCGGGTAGCCGCAGTGCACCGCCGCCTCGGCCGCCTCGATGGCCAGGGCGTCCATCATCTCCACCGCCGCCGGCACCACCCCGGCCGCGATGATCGCCGAGGTCGCCGCACCGGCCTGATCGGTCGTCTCGAACGCGGCGAGCAGGGTGCGCACCGACTCGGGCAGCCGGGTCAGCCGGACGGTCACCTCGGTGGCGATGCCGAGGGTGCCCTCCGAGCCGACGAACGCGCCGAGCAGGTCGTAGCCGGGGGCGTCGGGGGCGCGGCCGCCGAGGCGTACCCGGTCGCCGTCGGGGGCGACCAGCTCGACGCCGAGGACGTGGTTGGTGGTGAAGCCGTACTTCAGGCAGTGGGCGCCGCCCGAGTTCTCCGCCACGTTCCCGCCGATGGAGCAGATCTGCTGGCTGGACGGGTCCGGCGCGTAGTAGTAGCCGTACGGGGCGGCGGCCCGGGTGATCGCCAGGTTGATCACGCCGGGCTGCACCACCGCCCGCTCGTCGTCCGGCGCGATCTCCAGGATGTCCCGCATCTGCGAGGCGACCACGAGGACGCCGTCGGCGCGGGGCAGGGCGCCGCCGGAGAGCCCGGTGCCGGAGCCGCGGGCCACGAACGGCGTACCCGCGGCGACG
This sequence comes from Micromonospora sp. AMSO31t, assembly GCF_008868175.1. GTDB lineage: Bacteria > Actinomycetota > Actinomycetes > Mycobacteriales > Micromonosporaceae > Micromonospora. The sequence goes on along the minus strand of NZ_WBKT01000001.1, from coordinate 29,891 downwards.
CAGGCCCGCACGACGGCGGCGCACTGTTCCGCGTCCGCCGGGAGCGCCACCAGCGCGGGGATCACCTTGTACTGGGCGAGCCCGTCGCACTCGTAGGTGCGCAGCTGCTGCCGGTCGGTGATCACCCGGTCTGCGCCGATGGCGGCCCGCAGGGCGGCGGCGAGAGCGTCGAGGTCCGTCGTGGTCCTGCTCATGGCCACCTCCACGTCGCGTCGGTCGTCGGTCAGGGCATCCGTTCGTACGCGGGCACGGTCAGGAAGTCGGCGAACTCGTCGGCGACGGCGACCTCCAGGAACAGCGCCCGGGCGTCGGCGTAGTCACCGGCAGCGCCGGGCAGTTTCCCGATCTCCTCGTCGGCGAGCCGTTCGACCAGCTCCCGCGTGACCCGCTCACCGGTGTCGTCGAGGGTGACGTCGTTGTGCAGCCACTGCCACACCTGGCTGCGGGAGATCTCCGCGGTGGCCGCGTCCTCCATCAGGTTGTAGATGGCCACCGCGCCGGAGCCACGCAGCCAGGCGGCCAGGTACTGCACGCCGACGCTTACCGCGTTGCGCAGCCTGCCCTCGGTGTGCTGCCCCGGGGTGGACCGGACGTCGAGCAGCTCGGTGGCGGTCACCCGGACCTCGTCGCGGGTGCGGTCGAGCTGGTTCGGCCGGTCACCGAGGACCTGGTCGAAGACCTCCCGGCAGATCGGCACCAGGTCGGGGTGGGCGACCCAGGAGCCGTCGAACCCGTCGCCCGCCTCCCGCGTCTTGTCGTCCCGGACCTTCGCCAGCGCCGTCTCGTTGACCTGCGGGTCACGGCGGCTGGGAATGAAGGCGGCCATCCCGCCGATGGCGTGCGCCCCCCGCCGGTGGCAGGTCCGCACCAGCAGTTCGGTGTACGCGCGCATGAACGGCACCGTCATGGTCACCGAGTTCCGGTCGGGCAGCAGGAAGTCGTCGCCCCGGGTGCGGAACTTCTTGATCACGCTGAACATGTAGTCCCACCGGCCGGCGTTCAACCCGGCGGAGTGCTCGCGCAACTCGTAGAGGATCTCGTCCATCTCGAACGCGGCCGGGAACGTCTCGATCAGCACGGTGGCCCGGATGGTGCCGCGCGGGATGCCGAGGCGCTCCTGCGCGAGCAGGAAGACGTCGTTCCACAGTCGCGCCTCGAGGTGGCTCTCCATCTTGGGCAGGTAGAAGTAGGGTCCGGCGCCGCGGTCGAGCTGCCGGCGGGCGCAGTGGAAGAAGTAGAGGCCGAAGTCGACCAGGCTGCCGGAGGTGCGCTCGCCGTCGACCAGGAGGTGCTTCTCGGTGAGGTGCCAGCCGCGCGGCCGGACCACGATGGTGGCCAGCTCACCGTCGTGCAGGGCGTACTGCTTGCCGTCCGGCGAGGTGAAGTCGAGCTTACGGTCGATCGCGTCACGCAGGTTGAGCTGGCCTGCGATGACGTTCTCCCAGAGCGGGGTGTTGGCGTCCTCGTGGTCGGCCAGCCACACCTTCGCCCCGGAGTTGAGCGCGTTGATGGTCATCTTGGCGTCCGTCGGGCCGGTGATCTCCACCCGGCGGTCGACCAGGCCCGGCGCGGGTTCGGCGACCCGCCAGTCGGACTCGCGGATCTCCCGGGTCTCGGGGAGGAAGTCGAACAGCGCGCCTCCGGCGAGCTCGGCCTCGCGCCGCTTGCGCCGGTCGAGCAGGTCGCGACGGCGGGCGTCGAAGGCGCGGTGCAGGTCGGCGAGGAAGCTCAGCGCCTCGGGGGTGAGGATGTCGCCGTACCGGGGGTGCATCGGCCCGGTGACCTCGACGCCGGCAGGGTTGGCCATCGACTCGCTCCTCACCGTGATATCTGTCGCGATCTATCCGGTGGTGCTCCAGCCGACTGTAGTTCTCGCTGGTCATGGCCGCGAGCTGAGCGACGGCACAGTGGCCGGGAACGGTCGATCCACTGCGGCGAGCGGTGCCTGACCTGCGGCGAACGGTCGGGGCGGCGGCCACCGCCAGCCACCCTCTCGAGGCGCTCGCCGGGTCTGCGAAGCTGGCGGTGCTCGCACCCTTCGGAAGGAGAGCCGGCCATGACGACCGACCGACAGGACATCACGCATCTCCGGCGTTGCGTAGCGCTGGCCGCAGAAGCACTGGCAGCGGGCGACGACCCGTTCGGGTCGGTCCTGGTCGGCCCGGGCGGAGACGTGCTGGCGGAGGCCCGGAACCGGGAGACGTCCTCGGCGGACCCCACGGCGCATCCTGAGCTCGCCCTGGCGCAGTGGGCGGCCGCACACCTGCCACCGGCGACGCGAGCGACCGCGACCGTCTACACCTCAGGCGAGCACTGCCCGATGTGCGCGGCCGCCCATGCCTGGGTGGGACTCGGCCGCATCGTCTACGCCGCATCGAGCTCGCAGCTCGCCACCTGGCGAGCGGAGTGGGGCCTGCCGGCCGGGCCGGTGGCCGTGCTTCCCGTCACCGCCGTCGCGCCCGCTCTCCCGGTTTCCGGCCCGGTCGCTCCACTCGACGAGGAGATGCGGCTCCTGCACGAACGCGCCGCGCATCGGCGCGCCGCACAATAGCCACGCGCAGCCACGTCTCGGGCGGTCAGAGGCGAGGCTCACGGCTCCGCGCCGCGGGCCATGGTCTTCTCCAGCCCCACGGCGTCCCGGCTGCGGCCCAGTGCGTCGATGGTGCCCCAGCGGCCGGGAATGTCGAGGAGTTCGATGCGGCCCATCCCGGCCGGCACGTGTGGATCGATGATGAGGTGGCGGTCGTGCGGTCGCCGGCCGTTGAAGTGGCGCGCGGCGCCCTCGGGCTCAACCCCGTCTCGTAGCCGGGGCAGCCGGACCGGGAGGACCGGGCACCTCGGCCACGAGACGTGGCCGGAGGCTACGCCGCGCCGTTGAGCGAGGCCGCCAGGGCCTCGGCGAACCCGGTGTCGGCAGGCGCACCGCTCACGCCGATGCGCCACGTGCCGCCGGCGAGGTCGCCCACCGGCAGTGACCGCCCGCCTGGCTGCCACAGGGGCTGCCACGCGACCGAGCCGCTCGGCCGGTTGAACCAGCGGTTGTCCTCGCTCCAGGCCGACCCGTCCCGGTACGCGACCGCCAGCGTGGTCGTGTCGTCCGTGGCGAGCGCCCACGGGGTGAAGCCCGCCGCGTCCCCGTCGCGATCGGCGCCGGCCGGGTCCGCGAGCCGGGGCAGGGCCGAGTCGATGTTCCAGGCCGCCTCCCAGACCGGCGCGCTGGTCGGGCCGGTCACGTGCCAGGCGAGGTCGATGTCCACCGTGGTCCGTGCGAACCGGAAGCGCCAGTCGACGGTCACCGGCTCGTCGCCGAGCGGGATGCCGGCCAGGAGCACGCCCGTGCCGTCGGGCGACACCGTCACGTTCCGGGCGGCCCCCGCCGTGTCGGTGGGGCCGAAGGTGCCGACCGCGAGGTAGGGCGCCGTGGAGCGGAATGACGAGTCCGTCAGGGACCGGTACGCCCCTCGGCCGGTCGGGTCGGCCTCGTAGGAGACCAGCCGGGACTCGGGCGCGGTCTGCACGACGGCCCGGTAGTAGGGCGTGCTGACGAGCCGGCCCGTCGTCACCACCGGCGTACGCCAGTTCAGCGGCGCCAACCAGAGCCCGCTCTGACCCCAGCCGGCGCCCGTGACGTACCACTGGCCGGTGCCGGAGTCGTCCTTGACCACCTCGGCGGCGTGCGCCTCGATCCGGCCGGCGAGCTGGTCGACGGTGAAGTGGAAGGGGTCCTCGCTGCGGTACACGCGGGTGTCCTGGTAGCCGCTCTCACAGCAGACGAAGAGATACCACGAGCCGCCGCGGTGCACCACGAACGGCGACTCGGTCGGCCCGCCGAAGGTGCCGGTGGCCGGGTGCTCGAAGGCCGTCCGCCGGTCGCTCCAGTGCACGAGGTCACGGCTCGTGCGGTAGGCGACGATGTGGTGGCCACCGGCCGGGGTGCTGTTGGCGGTGTAGTACATGACCCACTGGTTGCCGACCCGGGTCACCATCGGGTCCCGGCCGTCGAAGCCGTCGGTGAACAGCGGGTTGCCCGGATGCCGCGTCCAGGTCGTCAGGTCCTTGGACGTGGCGAGGTGCATCCGGTACGCCTCGTGGTCGGCGGTGCCGCCCGCATAGAACATGTAGTAGGTGCCGCCGTGGAACAGCACGTACGGCGCCCAGATGTGCGTCTCCCCCGCGCTCGGGTCGGCCTCCAGGGCGAACGGCTGCTTCGTCCAGGGGCCCCGGGGTGACGGCGCCGTGGCATGGCCGAAGAACTTCTCGTCCAATGGGTTGGCCGGCTCGGCGTGGGTGATCGCGAAGACGTGCCACAGGCCCGTCGCGCGGTCACGCACCATCGTGTGGTCGTTGTAGTACCAGCGCTCGTCCTCGCCGACGCTGGGGTCGTACACGTTCACGAACTCGCCGGCGGTGACCTGGACGGACCGGTTCTCGTACGGCTGGTTGGTCAACCCTGCGGGGTCGGCGGCCCGGGCCGGCGCCGGGGCCACGATCAGTCCCAGGGCGAGGGCGAGCAGCGCGGACAGCCGACCGACGCGGGACGGTGGGCGGGGCATGCGTACCTCCAGAGCTCTACGGTGGCGAGGTGGTGCGCCGGTCCGCCGCCTGCTTCCGGCGGCGGACCGGCGCTCGGGGCCCTACTGCTTGCCGCCGAGCGTGGTGTAGACCTCCGCGGCGTTCTCCCTGGTGATCTGCTGGGTGCCGAGGGTGGTCGTCTTCGGGACGTCCTTGGCGCAGTCGACGAGGATCTTCTTGGCCAGGTCGATCGCCTCACGCCCGCCGGTCGGGTACTGGAACGTCGCCTGGAGGCGGCCCTGCTCGACGGCCTTGATGCCGCCCGAGGGGACGGGCAGCGCGTCGATCCCGGTGAACTTGATCGCGGTTTCCTTGCCGGCCGCCTTCGCCGCGAGGTACGCACCCTCCGCCATCGGGTCGTTGTGCGAGTACACCGCGTCGATGTCCGGGTTCGCCTTGAGCATCGCGTCCATGACGCTCTGCCCCTTCTCCCGCAGCCATTCGGCGGTCTGGCTCGCCACGATCTCGATCTTCGGGTTGCTCGCGATGCCCTCCCGGAAGCCCTGGGCGCGCTCGGCGGCCGGGGTGGAGCCGGGCAGGCCGGAGATCTCCACGACCTTGCCACCCTGCGGCAGCAGCGTCTTCGCGTAGTACTCGCCCGCCGCCTTGCCGATCGCGACGTTGTCACCACCGATGAAGGCCGTGTAGGCGTCACCCTCGACCTTGCGGTCCAGCACGATGACCGGGATCCCCTGGTCGTACGCCTTCTTGACCACCGCGGTCAGCGGCTTCGCCTCGTTCGGCGAAATGATCAGCAGGTTGATGCCCTGGGAGAGGAAGTTCTCCACGTCGGCCACCTGCTTGCTGTTGTCCTGGGCCGCGTCCGAGACGACCACCTTGAAACCGGGCACGGACTTCGCGGCGGTGCTCACGTCGTCGTTCATGACCTGCCGGTACGGCTCGGCGTTGTTGGCCTGGGACATGCCGATCAGGAAGTCCTTGCCGCTGCCGCACTTCGCCGAGGCGTCGGAGCTGCTGCTGCCGGGGTCGTCCTCGACGCTGCACGCCGAGGTGGCGACGAGCGCGGCCAGCGCCAGGATCGTGGCGGCTCTTCGGGCGTAACGCATGGTTTCCTCCATGGGGTGGTGGGTCAGGCGATGCGAGGACGTAGCTTCTGCAACGCGGCGGCAGCCACGATGACCAGGCCCTTGACGACCAGCTGCACGTTCGCGTCGATGTTGTTGAGAGCGAGGATGTTGTTGAGGATCCCGAGCAGCAGTGCGCCGGCGATGGTGCCGCCCATCGATCCACTGCCACCGGCAAGGCTCGTCCCGCCGATGACCACGGCCGCGATCGCGTCCAGTTCGTAGCCGGCGCCGTCGTTCGGGCTGCCCTGGTTGAGCTGCCCGGCGTGGATGATCCCGGCCAGCGCGGCGAGCAGGCCGGCGATCGCGAACACGGTGACGCGGACGCGGCGCACCGGCACGCCGGACAGCCGGGCGGCCTTCTCGTTGCCGCCGATCGCGTACACGTGCCGGGCGAAGGCCGTGCTGCGCAGCACCAGCAGCGCGCCGACGCCGATGGCGAGAAACAGCAGCGCCGGCACGGGGAGGATGCCGTTGATCGATCCGCTCAGCACCGAGAACGACTCCGGCGCCTCCTGCGGCCCGTCGCCGTAGGCGATGGGGATGCCCAGGCCGCCGGACCACATCCGGGCGATACCGCGGGCCGCCTGAAGGCCGGCGAGCGTGACGATGAACGACTGGATGCCGAGCCGGGCGACGATCGCACCCTGGGTGGCGCCGAACGCGGCGCCGATGAACAGCACGATCAGGACGGTCGGGAGTACGCCCATGCCGCTGTCGACCATCAGGGTGGCCGACCCGACCGCGGCGAGCCCGAGCACCGCCCCGACGGAGAGGTCGATCCCGCCGATCAGGATCACGAACGTCATCCCGACCGCGATGATGCCGATCTCCGAGACCGCCCGGACGATGTTGGCCAGGTTCCCGGAGCTGAGGAAGACGTTCTCGCCGTTGCGGACGGGCGACACGGCGATCGCGATGACGAAGACGGCGACCAGGCCGAACAGGCTCTGGAACCGGAAGAAGCTGTCGACGATCGCGTGCCGGTCCCGCGGCAGCCGGATCGGCCGGCGACGGGGCGGTGTCTCGGGCGGCGCTTCGGCGACGGCGGTGGGGCTGGGCGGGTTCATCGGGCCTCCTTGGCATCGTCCCCGTTGGCCGCGGCGAGGATCGCTTGTGGGGTGGCGGACGCGCGGGGAAGCGCGGCCACGGTCCGACCGCGGTGCAGGACGACCACCCGGTCACAGAGGCTGAGCAGCTCCGGCAGTTCGGACGAGGCGAGCAGGATCGCCATGCCGGTGTCGGCGAGTTGGTGCAGCAGCCGGTAGATCTCCGCCTTGGCCCCGATGTCGACGCCTCTGGTCGGCTCGTCGAGCAGCAGCAGCCGCGGTCGCGTCAGCAGTTGCTTGGCGAACACGACCTTCTGCTGGTTGCCGCCGGAGAGCGTGGCGGTGGCGACCGTGGGCGAGGCCGCCTTCACCGCCAGGGCCCGGAGCTGTCCGGCGACGGTCCGCTTCACCGCCTGCCGGCGTACCAGGCCGAGCGTCGTCAGCGACGACAGCGCGGAGAGCACGACGTTGTCGGTCACCGAGTGCTCGAGCATCAGTCCGGCGCCGCGCCGGTCCTCGGGGACGAACGCCACCCCGCGCGCCAGCGCGGTCCGTGGGCCGTGCGGGCGGTACGGGTGGCCGTCGATCGTCACCCGGCCGGCGCGGCGGCCGGAGCCCCCGGCACCGAAGAGGGTTTCGAGCAGTTCGGTGCGGCCCGCGCCCATCAGTCCGGCGAGTCCGACGATCTCGCCGGCGCGCACCGAGAGGTCGACACCGGCCGGCTCGGTGCGCCCGGGTGTCGGCCGGCGTGGCGTCACGGCGAGTTCACGGACGTCGAGCAGCACGTCCCCGGGCTCGTTGCGCCCCTCGCCGAACAGCGCGTCGACCGACCGGCCGACCATCAGCTGGATGATGTCGTCGCGGGAGGCGGCCTTCGGGTCGACGCTGCCCGCGACGCTGCCGTTGCGCAGCACGGTGACCCGGTCCGCGACGACCTCGATCTCCGCCATCCGGTGCGAGATGTAGACGATGCCCACGCCGGCCCGGCGCAGCTCCGCGATCGTCGCGAAGAGGCGCTCGACCTCGGCGTCCGCCAGTGCGGCGGTCGGCTCGTCCATGATCAGCACCCGCGCGTTCAGCGACAGCGCCCGGCCGATCTCGACCAGTTGCTGCTCGCCGACGCGCAACGACCCGACGAGCCGCCGTGGGTCGAGGTCGGCGCCGAGCGTACGCAGGTGGTCCGTGGCCTGCCGGCGCATCCGGCGGATGTCGACGGTGCCCACCCGGGTGCGCGGCTCGCGGCCGAGGAACATGTTCTCGGCGATGGACAGCCCGGCCACCAGGTCAAGCTCCTGGTGGATCGTGGCGATGCCGGCGCGTTGAGCACCGGCCGGGCCGGCGAAGCTCACGGGCCGCCCCTCGACCTCGATGGCGCCGTCGTACTCGGTGATCACGCCGGAGAGGATGTTGATCAGTGTGGACTTGCCGGCCCCGTTCTCACCGAGCAGCGCGTGCACCTCGCCCGCCCGAACGGTGAGGTCGATGTCGCGGCAGGCGTGCACACCGCCGAACCGCTTGCCGATGCCGGTCATCCGGACCAGCGGGCGTTCTGTCATGCGGCACCTCGTGGGTCGTCTGCGGGTCTGCTGCGGGTCGGGGCGGGAGCCGCCGGGCCCGGTGCGGACCCGGCGGCTCCGGTCGGTCAGGGGACGAGCCGCGCCTCGACGTAGTCGAGCCCGGCCAGGTAACCGACCGACGCGGCCGCCTTGCCGGTCACGGTGAGGGTGAGCGTGTGCCGGCCCGCCGTCAGCTCTCGCCGGCCGTAGTCGAGCGGGTCGCTCACGACCACCTCCGGCGAGTGGTACGCGTCGAAGGCCGGCCCGATCCGGGTGCCGTCGATCGCCACCGTGTTGGTGCCGTAGTCCCGGGCCAGCGTCTGCACGAGGCGCAGGTCGTAGGTCCCGGTGGTGGGCACGGTGACGTTGACGGTGACGCTCTGGTCCGGCCCGTTGGCGTGGAACCACAGCTGTGCGCCCTGCGACCAGTGGATGCCGCAGCAGTCGCCCTGCGGATCCGCCGGCGCGTCGGCCCTGACCGCGGGCAGGAGCGATTCGCCCTCGATCCGCAGTGTGTCGCCGGTGCTGGCCGAGGCGGTCGGCGAGTACGGCCCCGCGTTGCCGGCCGCATCCACCGCGCGCACCCGGTAGTACCAGGTCTCGCGCAGGCCCAGACCCGTGTGCTCGAAGCTCGGGCGGGTCGTGGTGCCGACCCGGTTGGCCGGTCCCGGCGTGAAGCCCGCCTGGCGGGAGGCGAACACCTCGTACCGCGGGCCGTAGACGTCGTCCCGGGCCGGCTGCCAGGCCACCGTCACGGCGTTGGTCGTGCCGCTGGTGGCGGTGAGCCCGCTGACCGCGCCCGGCCGCTTGTGGTCGGTGAACGGGGTGGCCAGGCTGAGCACCGCGTACCGGGCCGCCGACCAGGCCGGAGCGCCGGCGGCCGGCGTCAGGGTGACGGTCACCGCGTCCCTGCCCCGCGTGAGCGCGGCCGGTAGCCGGTACTCGTCCTCCAGCCACCGGTGCGACGCGTTGGCCAGTGGCTGCGTCCAGGTGCCGGCGTCGCGCCCGTCGACCTGGACCGCCACCGACTGGTACCCGGCCGACTGGTCGCCGACCCGGCGCAGGACGGCGCCCGCGTTGTCCTTGTCGAGGGCCACCCGGAACCGGATCGGGTCGGTGGAGGCGCGGACGTCGTCGGTCACCGGTCGGGGCGCGCCGTCGTCGCCCTCGAAGGTCGCCGTGAGCACCGTCCGGTCACCGCCGGAGGCGTACCGGTGGGCCGCCTCGCTGGCGGCGTCGCCCACGTCGACCGTGTCCGTCCAGCGCTGCCCGAGGGTGTCCTGGCCGTACCAGTAGGCGGTGGAGCCGTACCGGGCCGGGTCCTGGTCGCCCGGGCCGTGCTCGATGCCGAACCGCAGTCCGGTCGAGAACGCCACCGACTCCGCGAGCGTGAGCCGGTATGCCCCGGTGCAGTCGTACTGGCAGCCGTAGTCGGCGACCTCGTGGGCCGGGTTGCCGTTCATCGGCGCGGAGAAGGTGCCGTGGTTGAAGTACCAGCCGCTCTCGTAGAAGTCCTCGGTGCCGGTGCCGTGGATGCTCGGGCTCTGCGCACCGTCGACGTAGACGCGCTCGTCACCCTCCAGGTAGTTGCGCTGGTTGCCGGCGGGGATGTGCCCCTCCATGGTGTGGGTAACTCCCACGAACTTCCCCCGCCCGGCGACGTCGAGGAAGAGGTGGTCCGCTCCGGGTGTGGTGTCGGCGCTGGTCGCGGTCGCCCGGAAGTAGCCGGTGTCGCCGGTCGGCCGCAGGGCCGCCGCCCACTGGGCGGACCGGGCCGTGGTCACCGTGGCCACCGAGGGCTTGATCGCGACGTCGGACCCGTTGCGCAGCTCGATCGACCAGCGCGACCGGTAGGGCATCGGCCACCAGGCCGACAGCGTCGCGGTCGCCGGGTCGACGCCGAACATCAGGGACCGGACGGAGTGCAGTCCGAGGCCGGTGCCGAAGAACTCGCCGAGCGGGGCGTCCACCGTGGTCTTCCCGTCGAACGAGATGCGCAGCCGGGTGTCACGCAGCACCGCGTCGGACGCGGCGACGGCGGCCTTGCGCTCGTCGTCGGCCGGGTAGGACAGGGTGTTGCTGCCCTGCCAGGTCTGCGCGGTGATCCGGTAGCCGTGCGCTGCCTCGACGTCGGTGTGCGCCGGGCCCAGGTCGACCGTGTCGGTGCGCTTCGGGGTGCCGGAGACGAGGCTGTCGACCCAGTACGTGAACTCGTTGACGTCGAGGTCGGACGAGACGAACTCGTTGCGGATGGTCAGCTTCGTCTTGCCGGCCGTGGCGCTCGCCGGCAGCTCGACGGCCTGCTCCAGCCAGGTGCCGAACGGCACCGGGTCGTTGGCCAGCCACTCGGCGACCGGTGCGCCGTCGACCAGGATCCGCGCCCGCTGGTGCCCGATGTGCGGGTCGAGCCGGCGGGTGAGCCGTACGCCGGTGTTGGCCGGGTCGACGGCGACGGTGAACTCGCTGCCGCCACCGGCGCCGAAGGCGCGGCCGTCGTCGGCGACCGGCTGGGGCGCGCCGACGAGCTGCGGCATCTTCAGCTGGAGTGCGGTGATCGCGCCGGGGCCCACGCCACTGGCGAGGGTCGCCCGACCGCCCGCGGGGACGGCGAAGGTGCGCTCGGCCGTCGCGGCGCCCGGCTGGGCGGGCTTGGGGTCGCGGGTGCCGGCGGCCTTGAGCTGCGCGATGACGTCCTCGGCCCGGTCGGTGGGGTCGAACGTGCGGACGCCGTCCGGGGTGGTGAACTTCCGGTAGGAGACGTGGTGGAAGATCGGGTTCTTCTCGGTGGTGACCCGCATCGAACTGCGGTACGTCATGGGCGCCTTGATGTAGACGCCCCCGGAGCTCTGCGCCGCGTTGGCGACCACCGGGTAGACGAACGGAGCACCGAGCTTGCCGTCCACGACGTCCTGGAGCTTGGCGTCGAGCACGGTCTTTCCGTCGAGGACGACCGTGATGGTGCCCGTGGCGGAGACGTTGCCCTCGTCGCGGGTGAACCAGATGGAGTCGATCTCGCCGGCGCCGGTCGCCTCGGCGATGACGCAGCCCTCGGCGCTGGTGCGCAGGCATGAGTACCGGCCGGAGAAGCCGTCGTCGTTGCCGCCGCTGCGGTCGAAGCTGGAGAACTGGTAGGCCCGGGATCCGTCGGTGAGTTCCGGGAGCCGGTCGAGCCGGCGGTAGACGTCCCAGCCGACGGGGCCGTTCGAGGCCGATCGGGTGGCGGCCGAGGCCGGTGCGGTGAGACCGACGACGGCCGAGCCGGCGACGAGCGCCGCCGCGGCGGCGGCACCGAGCAGCCGCCGGGGCAGGGTACGTCGTACGCGGGTGGTGGGTGTCATGAATCGCCTTTCCACATCGGTGGGTGGGGCGGATCGTGAGGTGCGACAAGGAATCGATTTCTCGCTGCAGCTGCGATCAGGTTAGGCAGCCGTCGCACGGCGGTCAATCCTTGAATGTTCACGACGAGGTCGGCGGCCCTACGACGTTGACAGCCCCACCCGTCGCTCCTATGGTCCTGGAACAGAACTGAGCAAACGATTTCTCGTCCCGAGAGCGCACCCGCGCTCGCGCGGCGCGCGGGGAGGGGGCAGCCGTGCCCCGACCCGCCGTCCGCACCGGATTCCTCGGCGCGGGCACGGGCACCACCACTGGCCGGCCGAGGGGCACGCTGTCGGTGCGAGACTGGCCGTGCCGGGACGGGCGCCTGCTCGTTACCGTGGACACCGAGGTCGTGATCGGTCGATAGGAATCCACCGGATGGAGGCGAATGGCGACGATCTACGACGTGGCACGGCAGGCTCAGGTCTCGCCCGCGACGGTCTCGCGGGTGCTGAACGGCCGCACCACCGTCGATCCAGTCATGGCCGCACGCGTGCACCAGGCGATGCAGGACCTCGACTACCGTCCCAACGCGGTCGCCCGCAACCTGCGCCTGAGCCAGACCAGCCTCTGGGCGGTCATCATCTCCGACATCGGCAACCCCTTCTTCACCTCGATGGTGCGGGGGGTCGAGGACGTCGCGCAGAGCGCCGGCTACTCCGTGGTCCTGTGCAACACCGACGAGGACCCGGAGAAGGAGTCCCGGTACATCGCAGCGGTCCTCGCCGAACGGATGGCCGGCGTCATCATCTCCACGTCGGGCCGCTCGACGGTGATCAACCAGCTCCTGGAGGCCCGCATCCCGGTCGTGGCGATCGACCGTCAACTGCGCGGCGTCACCATCGACACGGTGCTCGTCGACAACGTGCACGGGGCCGGGCTGGCGACCACGCACCTGCTCGACAACGGCTACCAGCGGGTTGCCTGCATCACCGGCCCCCGCCGCATCTCCACGGCCGCCCAGCGGCTCCGGGGCTACCAGCGCGCGCTGCGGGAACGCGGGCGGGAGGCCACCGACGCCCTCGTGCGGTACGCGGACTTCCGCGAGGAGGGCGGCTACCGGGCCATGGCCTCGCTGCTCGACAGCGACAACCCGCCCGACAGCGTCTTCGCCACGAACAACCTGATGACGGTGGGTGCCGTCGAATGCCTCGTCGACCGCGGCATTCGGGTGCCCGACGAGGTCGGGGTCGTCGGATTCGACGACATTCCGTGGGCACACCTGGTCCGGCCGTCGCTGAGCACCGTCTCCCAGCCGACGTACGACCTCGGGCGTGCCGCCGCCGGGCTGCTCACCGAGCGGATCGCCAACCCGTCGCGGCTGCCGTCGACCGTCACGCTCAGCACCGGGCTCCAGGTGCGCGAGAGCTCCACCCGCCCGAGCTGACCGCTCGCCGGCACGAGGGCCCGGCGACCCGGCCGGCTTCCTGTCCGGCCGGGTCGCCGAGCGCGTACTCAGAGGTTGACGTCGCCGCAGAGGTGCACCTGGACGCCGAGTTCGGCGAACAGCGCAGCCTTCACCCGCAGCGCCCGGTCGGCGGCCTCCGCGTCCGGCGCGTAGGCGACGTTCACGTGGTTGGCCTTGTGGCGGGCCATCAGTTGATCGCGGCCGACCCCGTGCAGCACGGCATGCATGATCGGCCACTGCGGGTTCGTGGCCTCCAGCCGGCGCCGGGTCTCCTCCGCCGGCAGCTCGACGACGGTCGCGCGACCGAGGTCGACGTGCAGCCCGCCGTTCATGATGAACACCCGGGACCAGACGATCTCGCCCGGCTTGGAGACCCCGCTCAGCGTGCCGCCGCCGAGCGGGAAGAACATGGGCGGCTGCCGCATGCTGTACGACTTGTCGTACCCGCCGTGGTGGGACGCCGGCACCGAGCCGGAGATCTCGAACACCCAGACGAAGTCGCCGCCGTACGTCTCCCCCCACCGGATGTCGTGCAGAGTGGTGGCCGGGTCGAAGCCCATGGCGGTCCAGATGCGGTTGGTGACCAACGAGTCGACGGCCACGCCCTCGTCGACCTCGTTGAAGTGCGGCAGCGGCGCGCCCGCGTAGAGTTCCCGGCTGCCGTCACGGCTGCGTACCGGTGGCCGCTGGACGTTGTTCAGCAGCCCCTCGGCCAGGTCGCTGGCCGGCACGGTGTCCTTCAGCCCCTGCTGGTACTGGATGCCGACCGCGTCCAGGCCGAAGTCGTCGGCGATGCGCAGGGCGGCGATGTACATCTTGAACTGACTGGTCAGCTGCGCGTCGGTGAGCTCGGTCGCCTCGTCGGTGCCGGTGTGGAAGGTCAGCCCGGCCTCGTCCAGCCAGCGGCGGACGGCGTGGGCCTCCTCGTCGGTGACCCGCGCCATCTCGGCGACCAGCGCGCTCTGCGACAGCCGCTCCTTGTAGATGCCCAGCGGGTTGATCAGCTCGTCGTCGAAGATCGCGTTGTACATACCCATGCAGCCCTCGTCGAAGACGCCGATGATGGCCTTCTCGCGGGCCAGTTGCGCGGCCAGGGCGCGACCGAGCTGGACCTCCGCGTCGTCCGGCAGGGCGGGCAGATCGCGGACGTGACTGGTGTCGTGGCGCAGCTCGCCGGTGTCCAGCCAGGTGCGCAGCCCGTCGACCGCCCAGTCGTCGGTGAAGTCCCGGCTCCACAGTGCGGAGTGCCGCACATCCGCTTTCGTGAGGCTCGCGGTGAGGTTGAGCAGGCCGACCAGGCCCGGGAACTCGCCGCTCCAGTTGGCGACGATCAGGATCGGTCCCCGGTGGCTGCGCAGCCCGGCCAGGACGTGGTGGCTGTACTGCCAGACCGCCTCGACCACGATGAGCGGCGCGTCGACCGGGATGCGCTTGAAGACCTCGATCCCGGCCCGCTGGCTGTCGATGAAACCGTGGCCCTTGTCCGCGTCGAACGCGTGGCCGCGCTCGACCTTCCAGCCGAGCGCGTTGACCGCGGCCGCGAGGTCGGCCTCCAACTGCTGCTGGGTGGGCCAGCACGTGACGTTCGCGCTGGGCCGGAGATCGCCACTGGCCACCGTGTAGACGGTGCCGGGCGCCGCCGCGGGCGGATCGGCCAGCACGGGCAGCGGATAACTGGTCATGGGGCGACTCCTTCGGTGCGTGGGGTGCCGCTGGCCGGCGGCGGGCCGGCGGCCAGAAGACGGTCCTGACGTGCAGCGAGCGCGTGCGCGACCCGCTTGGAACTCGTGTACAGCTCGCGGTACAGCTCGTAGAGCTCGTCGTAGTCGGCGGCCAGCTCCGCCCGGGGCTGCCGGATCTCCTTGGCGGGGTTCCACGCCTCGATCGAGACGGGCCACCCGGTCCGCGCGGCGAGGAACGCCGCCCCGTAGCTCGCGCCGATGGTCTGCGACGGGATGACCTGGGCACGCCCGGTGACGTCCGAGACGATCTGCGTCCACAGCCCGCCCTGGGTCCCGCCACCGACCGCCACGACCCGCTGGATGTCACCACCGCTCGCCTCGATCGTCTCGATGTTGTGGCGTACGCCCAGAGCGGTGGCCTCGAGCGCGGCCCGGTACAGGTCACCGCGGGTGTGCGAGACGGTGAGGCCGGCGACGACGCCACGGGCCCGCGGATCCAGGATGGGCGTGCGCTCGCCCGCGAAGTACGGCAGCATGAGCAGCCCCCTCGCGCCCGGACCGGAGGTCTCGGCCAGCCGGAGCAGCTCGGGAAAGTCCGGCGCGCCGAACAGCTCGCGCAGCCACGCCGTGATCGCGCCCGAGGTGGCCAGCCCACCGGCGAGGTTCCGCGTCCCGGGCAGGGCGCCAACCGTGCCCCACAGCGACGGGTTCGTGAGGCGGCCGGTCACCGTGTGGACGAGGAACATCGTGGTGCCGTACATCAGCATCAGGTCGCCCACACCGTGGGCGCCCACGCTGATCGCCTCCGACCAGGCGTCGATGGTGCCGGTGACGACCGGGACACCCGCCGGCAGGCCGGCCTCCGCCGCCGCGCGCGACGTCACCGTCCCGGCCACCTCGTCGGGCCAGCGCAGGGGCGGCAGGATCAGGTCGGGTGCGAGCTCCGTCGCCCACGGCGCGTACCAGTCCCGGCCCTCGGTGTCGTAGAGCGGTGTGCACTGGCTCGCGGAGTGCTGGTCGAGCACGTAGTGGTCGGTGAGCTTCCACGCGAGCCACGAATGGGGCATGAAGAGCCGGCGGGCCCGGGCGAAGAGTTCCGGTTCGTTGTCGGCCACCCAGGCCACCTTGGCGCCCGCCGCCTGGCTGGACAGCGCCGAGCCGCACCGGCGGAGGATCTCCTCCGCACCGAACCGCTCCGTGAGGCGCGCGATCTGCCGGGTCGAGCGGGTGTCGACGCCGTAGAGGATGGCCGGGCGCAGCGGGGCGTTCGCGGCGTCCGTGAGCAGCACACACGGCCCCATGCCGCTCACTCCGACGGCGACGACCTCGGCATCGCCGGGTGCGAGGAGCTCACGGCTGAGCGCGACGAACTCCTGCCACCAGACGTCCGCGTCCATCTCCACCCAGCCCGGTCGGGGGCGGCTCACCTCGTGCGACCGGGTCGCCGAGCGGAGGACCCGGCCGTCGGCGTCGACGAGGACACCCTTGCTGCTCGATGTGCCGATGTCGACGCCCAGGGCAGCCGCAACCTTCATGGCGTCACTGTTTCAGCAATCGATTTCCGAATCAAGACCGATCCGTCGACGTCTTTCCCTACCCGATCGGAGCAGGCGCGCTGGCCTGCTGCCGTATCTCCTGATGAGTGCGGGTGTCGCCACGGCCGGAGGGAGTTCGGACAGACGGGAAATCGTTAACTCAGTTCGGCTCCGACCGTCCGCGATGGCGGTCGGATCACCAGCGGGTACGGATGTGCCAGCGGGTGCGGTACACCGGACGCCGCAGGTGCGGGATGAACGCGATCGCCGTCATTCCGACGGTCATGACGGCGGCGACCGTGAGCGGTGCCAGCCCTTGCATCATCGGCGCCGCCAGCGCCAGGACGGCCACGCCGATGGGCAGCGCCACAGGAACGCCCGGAACACCACCAGCGCGTACACCGCCCGCCCGGCGAGGAACACCACCGGACCGGCGGCCACGATGGCCAGCTCGGTGCCGTCAATCTCGCCGACGGGGTCCCTGGCGACCAGGTCACCACCGGCGGCGACCACCAGCCGGATCGGGCTCGGCAGGAACGCACCGACCAGCCAGAGCACGCCGGTCAGGCAGAACCAGATCAACACCCGCATCGGCCGCCTCTGCAGGGCGTGACCGCGCAGGGCGGTGATGAGGATGAGCCCGCGCCAGAGGTGCAGGCCCACGTACGCCCCGGCGAAGGCGATCCCGTTGGCCCCCTCGAACGCGCTGCTGACGGCGAGTGACATCAGCAGTCCGCCGAGCAGCACGCCGAGGACGATCAACTGGACTATCGGCAGCTTGGGGTCGTACCAGTCGGTGGTGTACGCGGTGACCGTCCACACCCACCAGATCGCGGCGAGCAGGACCACCGTTTCCAGCGCGTGATTCCAGCCGAGGTTGCCGGTCAGCCGGTCGGTCAGCCGCAGGAGTGCGACGATGAGGCCCAGGTCGAAGAGAAGCTCCAGGTAGGAGATCCGGCGGGGAGTCTCCTGATCGCGCAGGATCCACCCCGACCGTGCCCGCGCCACCGCCCCCGCTTCTCCGGACAATCCTGCCAAATTCGTACCACGTCCGGAGCAGCGGGTGGGGCGTTGCCGCACAATCCGGGCCGAGCCCGCGGTGCGAGGTGAGAGCTACCCGTGCAGGGCGGGCCGGTAGATGAGCTCCTGGGTGCGACCGTCGAGTGTCCGGCTCTCCAGCAGCTCCAGGTCGAAGTCGGCCGCCCCCTGGAAAACGGGTTCCGTCCCGGTCCGACCGCTGATCACCGGGAAGAGCGTCACCTGGACGCGGTCGACCAGACCGGCGGCCATCAGCGACCGGTTCAACGACAGGCTGCCGTGCGAACGCAGGGGCACCTCGGACTCCCGCTTGAGCCGGGCGACGACGTCGACGGCGTCGCCGCCCACGACTGTCGCGTCCGGCCAGTCGAGGGGACCGTGCAGGGTGCTCGACACCACCGTCGCCGGGAGGCTCCGCATCCGCGTGACCCAGGCGTCCCGGACCTCGGACTCCTCGGTGCTCGCGGCCAGCATCCGCGCGAACACCCGGTACGTGCGGGCCCCGAAGACCATGCGCTGCTCCTTGCCGTACACGGCGAGGCGGTGCCCGAGCAACTCGGGGCCCTGCTTGTCCCAGTAGCCGCCCCAGCTGCCACTGTTCGTGCCAAAGCCGTCGAGGCTGGAAAAGACGTCGAAGGTGTAGGTAGCGGTCATGATGCTCCCCTTGGGCGGGTGAGTTCCGTACGACGGGCCTGCAGGTGGGAACGCTCGGTCTCGTTGGTGGCCAGCGCCATGGCCTGGTCGTAGGCGGCTCGGGCCTCCGCGTCACGCCCGAGCCGGGCCAGCAGTTCGGCGCGGGTGGCGGGCAGCCGGTGGTAGCCCGGGAGGTCGACGTCCTCCAACGCGGCGAGGGCCACCGCCGGTCCGTGCACCTCGGCGACGGCGACCGCACGGTTGAGCGCGACGACCGGGGTCGGCGCGAGCGCGAGGAGCTGGTCGTAGAGTGCCAGGACCTGCCGCCAGTCGGTGGCGGCGCCGTCGGTGTGCACCGCGCTGATCGCGGCCTGGATCTGGTACGGACCCGGCCGGCTACGTCGCAGGCAACGGCGGACCAGGTCGTGGCCCTCGGCGATGAGTGTCCGGTTCCACAATGACCGGTCCTGATCGGTCAGGAGGACCAGTTCGCCGGTCGGGTCGAGCCGGGCCGGGCGGCGCGCCTCGGTCAGCAGCAGCAGGGCGAGCAGGCCGAGGACCTCGGGCTCGTCGGGCATCAACGCGGCGAGCTCGCGGGCGAGCCGGATCGCCTCGGTGCACAGGTCCGTTCTGATCAGCGGTCCGGCGGTGGAGGAGTAGCCCTCGTTGAACATCAGGTAGAGCACGGTGAGCACGGGCGGCAGCCGGTCCGGCAGCTCGTGTTCGGCGGGAACCCGGTAAGGGATGCCGGCGTCGCGGATCTTCTTCTTGGCGCGCACGATCCGTTGGGCGACGGTCGCCTTCTGGATCAGGTACGCCCGGGCGATCTCCGGTACTTCGAGGCCGCCGAGCAGGCGGAGCGTGAGGGCGGTACGCGCGTCCGGAGCGAGGGCCGGGTGGCAGCAGGTGAAGATGAGTCGCAGCTGGTCGTCTTTCACCGGTCCCACCTCCTGGGGCTCGTCCGGTTGGTGCAGCAGCAGGGCCTGGGCGTGCCGGGCCTCGCGGGTCGACTCCCGGCGGAGCCGGTCGAGGGCCCGGTTGCGTGCGGTGGTCACGATCCAGGCGCCCGGGTTCGCCGGCGGGGTCTGCCACTTCTGCAGCGCCGTGGTGAAGGCGTCCTGGACCGCCTCCTCGGCCAGGTTGATGTCACCGAGGAGGCGGGCCAGCGTGGCGACGCAACGGCCGTACTCCGCGCGGTAGATGCTCGCCAGGTCCATGTCGGGTGACCGGCTCCTGCTCAGGCTTGGGACAGGTCGTCGAAGGGGCGCACCTCAACCGGGCCGCAGGCAGCCGCGCACTTCTCGGCCCAGGCCAGCGCCTGGTCCAGGTCCGCGCACCTGATGACCCAGAACCCGGCGATGTGCTCCTTCGTCTCGGCGAACGGCCCGTCGCTCATGGTGGCGACGCCGTTCTCGACCCGGACGACGGTGGCGCTGTCCGGCGACCGGAGCCCGCCGCCGAAAACCCAGGCGCCCGTGGCCTGCATCTCGTCGTTGATCCGGCCGGTCTCCCTGAACATGGTCTGCATCTCCTCGTCAGACGGTGCCGGCGCACCCTCGACGAAGTGCACGGAAAGCAGGTACTGCCTCATGACGCGATCCTCCGGTAGCTCGACGGTCGGACGGTGACAGGTCAGGCGGCCAGCCGGCGCGCGACAGCGGGGATCACGATCACGGCCGCGACCAGGTGGGTGAGCATCAGCAGTGCCTTGGTCGCCACCCCGGCGTCGGCGATCACGTCCGGCACCAGCGACAGGACCGTCAGCACCACCGTCGTGCGGACGAACGTCCGCCGCGGACGCCGGGCGAAACGGGACAGCAGCGCGGCGATGACCACGCCGACCAGCGAGAAAACAGCGGTCAGCACGCCGAACCCCGCCACCGGGATCGGGGCGCCGCCCAGATCGAGGCTGACCCCCGCCGCGTGGCCCGCGGCGGCGACGGCCATGGTGGCGGCGCTCGCGGCAACCGTGGCGACGACGCCGGTCCGGACAATCGCGCCGAAGGTCGACGTGGTGGCGTGGGTCGTGTTCGCAGTGGTGGTCATCGTGCCCTCCAGTGGGTGTACGGACCGGCTCGGTTACCGGGCTCTCACCAGGACGACGAAGAGGAACAGCCCCAATCGACAAGCGAACCAAAATCTTTTCGACGACATTCGCCTCGGCTGCGTCCGACGATAGGCCGCCGGCCCTCCCGGCATCGATGAGCCGCGCGGAGCGCTCCCCTCCAACCCCACACCACCGGGGCCGTTCACGGTCTGCCCTCCCCCGGTGGAGGGAGCGCGTCCCCCGCTGCCGGGAGGACAGCCCGCCCGTCGCCACAGAGCATTGCTCCATGACCATCGAGCCTCGTCCTGTCGGTTCCAGGGGGCACGGCAACGGCCCGAAGCGCATGCGGGTCCCGGATCACTCGACCACCGGTCCGGCACGTCGTCGGGACGCTCCGCAGGGGGTTGGCAGGTCCGGTCGCTCAGCGCGTTCCGCCCCGTCAGCTGCCGCTCCTCGCGTCCGCCGGTGGGCGGTGGCCTGTGGGGTGTTCGTCGTCGCCGAGGTGATTCTGCGGGCGTACTGGCTCGCGGGAGGCCGGTGGGCGTACACCGCCTGCGACCGCACCAACCTGGTCGACCCGACGGGCGGCTGCGGCGCGAACCGGGTCGAGACACTGCCGTTCTGGGCGGGGTGGGGAGCGGTGGGAGTCGGTGCCGCCCTCGCGGTGCTGGTCGTGTGCGCGGGCCGGCTCCCCGGCCGCTACCCGGCCGCCGGCAGTTGGGCGGCGGCGGCACTGCTCCTGGTCCTCGCGTTCCCGCTGCATCTGCTCTTTGAGATCCCCGCGGCGTTGGCGGGACGCCCCTCGGACTGGCGCGACCTCGGCGCACGGCTCGCGCTGGGGACCGGCGGCCTCCTGTTCATCGGGCTCGCCAACGCCAGCGCTCCCCGGCGCGGAACGCGGGAGGCCGGATACCGGCCGGTGCCGCGGTGGACCCGCCGCTGGGCGTACGTGGCGGTCGCCCTGCCGGTGGTCGGTTGGGCCGTGCCGCACGGGCTGTGGGTGCTCGGCGTTCCGTTCGGCATTCCCCAGCGGCAACTGGAGGACACCCACCGGGACCTCTCGACCTGGACCGGCGCGGCGATCACCCTCGTTCCGCCGCTCGCCGGCCTGCTCGTCCTCGGGTTGACACAGCGCTGGGGGCAGCAGTTCCCGCGCTGGGTGCCGGGACTGCGGGGACGACCGGTCCCCCGGCTCCTGGCGGTGATCCCCGCCGGGGTCGTGGCGCTCACGCTGGTCACCTACGGCGTCCTGAGCAGCGCGGTGCTCGTGCGGCAGGTGCTCGCCGGCCACACGCACTGGTCGGATTTGCGCGAGGGGTGGGCGGTGACCGCCACCCTGCTGGTGTTCCTCTGCTGGGGAGTGGCACTGGGCATCACCACCGCCGGCTACGCCAGCACCACCCGGCCCCGCTCGGGAGCGGGCCACGGACACGCGCTTTCGCGGTCCAGGAGGCCCGACCTCACCCCAGTCTCCGCAAGAAAAATCGGCGCCAAGGCGGAGCCTGACGCTGATCACTGAGGGGATAACCACTGGTGTCCGAGGGGTGACACGAACCATTGCCCCACCGCCGATGACGATCGGCAAGACTCTGAGACTCACAGGGCCAACTGCTTCGTGACCTCTTCGGGAAAGCCGAAGAAGTCACCGAGCAGGAAGCCTTGGCCAGAGCGCGGCCAGTGAGATCGGGAGCCGTCAGCCCGAGGCGGGCGCTGGCAGCCCGTACCGTTCGGCCGCGCGCGCCTTGGCCTTCGCGGCCTCCACCTCGCGGTCACGGGGAGGCGCCTTTGTCACGAGGCTGTCCAATAGGTTCCGGGTGGCCACCGTGACAGCGCGGATGGCCTCGCCGAACGCCTCCTCGTTGGCCGCGGACGGCCGTGTCGTGCCGCTGACCTTGCGCACATATTGGGTGGCGGCGGCCTCGATCTCATCGTCGGTCGCAGGCGGTTCAAAGTTGTGGAGCACGCGAATGTTCCTGCACATGCCTATACGATGCCAGGCCGAGCCGACACCGGCAGATAGGTTACCAACGAAGCCCGCAGTCGGGCAGTTTCCGTCGGACGTTGTTCCAGCAGTGTGAGCTGTTGTTCTACGGGTGCACCGCCGACGCGGCGGCCGGGACCGCCACCGCTGGCCCGGCGCCGGACACCCCGAAACCCTGACCCGCCGCGACCGGCTGCTGCTCACCCTGGCCTGGCTCCGCCTGGCCCTGCCGTATAGCGTGGACCGCTCCACCGTCTCCAACGCGATACGCCAGGTCCGGCCACTGCCGGCCGGCCGAGGCTTCGCCACCCCGCTGGGGCAACGACTGCACACTCTGGCCGACGTCCTCGCCCACGCCGCCGCCGAAGGACTCACCATCCGCCTGGACGGCACCGAGATTCAGGTCCGCCCAGGGGCATCGAGCAGGTTTCCCGATACGTTCGATTGCTGGAAAGCAAGCCGTGGTTACCCCGGCTGCTCCCACTCAGTTGCCGAGCAACAGGCGCCCGTGGCAGTACATCTGGTCAGCAAGTTTGCGGTCGGTTCGGGCACCTGAAGCCGACGGGCGAGGCGCAGTTCCACCTCGGCCAGGTATTCGTCGACCCGCTGTGGGTGATCTTTCGGTCAGCGACGGCCGGTCTGGGCCGACTCGTTGTTAGCCCGACGCCGTGCGGTGTCCGAGCCCGGTCGTGGGTCCGTTTCGTCCCGCCGGTGCTGTTGCCGTCGGGATGCTGATCGTTGCCCGGGGGGCCGTTCCACGGTGTCGGCGGGCGAGGTGGTGCGGCTCGCCGCGGTGTCTACCAGGTCCGGCAGGTCCCGCCCGCCCACCAGAGGTAGCTCTCGCGTGACTGGCGCGACCGGCCCGGGCTCGCCCGCCGGGTCGGTGACTCGGGTCGTGCGCGCCCGGCCCGTGGCGGTTCGCGCCATCGGCGCCGGGCTGCGGGTCGTTTCCGACGCCGCGGGGCTAGCCTGCTCCGCGACGAAGCCCGGCGCGTCCGTGGTAGACGATGCGTCCCCGCGGCTGGTGGCCGACCGGCCCACCGCGTTGCGCGGCGTCCGGCGCGGCGCGGTTGCCGGCAGGAGCGGGGCGAGTTCCGCGTGCAGCGCCGCCCAGTCAGAGGCGCGAGACGGATCGGGTTGATCGGCGGTCGACGTGAGCCCGTCGCGATCGGACCGCTCCATCTGCAGGTCGGTACGATCGGGCGTCACCGCCTCAGACCGCTCCGATCCCGGCCGCTCGGCACTGTCTGCCGTCTGCTCGGTGGCACTCACGTGCTGAACGTCGTCCCCGGCCGACCCTGGCCCCGCTGAGCCGCCCGAGCCCGCGCCCGCTGCCGGAGAGATAGGGACCGTGGCCTGCGCGGGGGCTGCGTCCGGCGCAGGGGCCACGGTCTGCTGCGCGGAGGCGTGGACGAGGCCCGCCGGGGTGTCGGCGAGCAGCCGCGCCGCCGAGGCGAGTGCGACGGGGTCGGGCTGACCGGCCCGACGCCACCACCGGCGGCGGCCCGCCGGCAGGTTCCCGGCCAGCACGCGCTCAGGTGCCAGATCGGCCGCGATGAGGGCGGTGAGCCCGTCGTAGTCCGCCCGCTTGCCCAGCCGCCGGGCGATCTCGTCGAGGTCATACACCGCCAGAGCGATGTCGGCGGTGGTGGCGTCCAGTGCTCGACGGATCTTGCGGTGCAAGACCTTGCTGAGCGCCGCCTGCCGCCGCTCGGCCCGAATCTGCGCGTGCGCCGCGTCGAGCGAGTCGTACAGCCCGAGGCCGGGGTCGGCCTTGGCCAACGAACGGGCCCGGCGAGTCAGCCACGGATGCCGCAACCAGTGCCCGACCGGTTCGTACGCGGGCGTGGTGGGTGGTAGCTGCTGCCTGGCGCGCAGCCGGTCCCGCCGCTGGTTCTCGGTGTTCATCAGCCACACCAGATACCCGAGCAGGGACATGCCCGCGTAGAAGCCGCCTTCGAGGTGGTTGGCGTGAGCCAGCCAGTTGAAAACGACCGCCCCGGCGGCGATGCCGGCCGACAGCACGCGGGACAGGACCGCACTTTCACCGAGTCGACGGCGTACGTCGGCGTTCGCCAGCACCACGACACCGCCCAACTCCAACGCCCCAACGGCGGGAAGGGCCACGTACCACGGCATGCCGAGCCGCTCCATCGCCCCGGACACCTGGCCGCCGAGCGCGACCAGCAGCACGACCACGTAGAACCCGGTACGCAGCACCGCGACCTGTCGCACCGCCTTGGCCAGCTCCGCGTCCCACGCCGCCGGCGGGTCGACGCCTTGCGCCCCGCCGGCGGCGCCGTGCATCCCACCAGTTGAATCTCCGCCGGTCATCCGGGTCCGGTCCGGTTCCTCGAACACGCCGAGCAGGTTCCTCTCTCACTCCGGCCCCGGCCTGACGGCGCCGCGGCCGCCCGACCCGGCGGTGCCGCCCGCCGAGTCGCACCGGAGCCATGCTTCGGCTGCCGCCCGTCGTCCGCCGCATGCTACCGGGTCGCCGGCCGAATAGGAGATCTCAGACACCACACCCGGGGGCCGTCGTGGCCCCCTCCCGAGTCACGCCACCTCCAGTCACTGGTGCTGACCCGCCCCGTGGCATACCTCGCACCCAGGCCTCGCGGTGACCATCGGTCCCGGTTCCACCGGCCGATCGATGGTGTTCGTGAAACGATGGAAGACGTGGGAACTGCGAAGACTGCTACGCCTGCCATCTCGCCGCTTGCTGGCGAGCCCATCAAGCGTGCCGATGCTGAGCGGCTCGCGGGAGTGCTGAAGGCATTCGCCGACCCCGCCCGGCTGCGACTACTCAGTCTCATCCAGTCCGCTCCCGAGGGTGAGGCGTCCGTCAGTGACCTCACCGCGCCGCTGGGGCTCTCCCAACCGACCGTGAGTCATCACCTTCGGATCCTCACCGAGGCCGGTCTGCTCGAGCGCGAGCAGCGCGGTGTCTGGGCGTACTACCGCCTAATGCCGTCCGCGATTGCAGCGGTCGCCGAGCTGCTGACGCCGCCCCGCAAGCGGGCGACGAAGAAGGCCCGCTAGAACGCAGACGACCAGCAGGCCGTGCGGCTATTGGAGCGCGGTGTCGCCCTGGGACTGGTCGGCGACGCATCCGCTCAGCCTTGGCTGACCTTCAAGACCGGGACCCTGGGACGACTCGGCCGACCATGCGTTGGCACGATTTCCGGGTGGGTCGAGCCCGAAGGTGCACCTGGCCGGGGGCGATCGTGAGCCGGTCGGCTTACAGTGTGGGAATGTGGGAGTCTGTCGCCGCGTCGGTGGCGGGCATCATGGGCGCCGTGGCCGCGGCTGCGCCGACGCCGCCACCGACCCCTGCCGTGGACGCCACGCCGGTGCTGACGTCGACACCGTTCGGCGCGCTGCCCGCGCAGGGCGTGACCCACACCGTCACGATCGCCGGTAGGGGCACCCTCACGGCCACGCGAGTCACCTTCACCACCACGGCTGATCTCGACGGTGTCATCGCCCGAGCCGAACCGGGTCGGTGTGCGGCATCCCCTCGTATCGTCGTTTGCGACCTCGGCGACCTGCTGCTGGGTGCCGCCGCAGCGGTGCCGCGGATCACGATCACCGGGCGGATCGGCACGGGTGTGCCGCCGGGCACGCTGGTCCGCAACCGGGTCAGTGTCACTTCGGTGGAGTCCACCGCGACGGATCCCCGAATCGCCAGCAACGCCTATCTGCTCCCGGGCTCGGCGGCCACGGCCACTGCCACGGCCACAGATCCAGCGTTGGAGTCGCCGGCCGTGGCAAGTGAGGTCCGGCCGCCCGGACGGTCGCTGCGGGTGCCGGCCGTTGCGGCGGTGGTGGTCGGCGCGGTCGCGGCGGGCACCCTGCTGACGCGTCGACGGCTGCGGCGGCGTCACGGCCTGCCGCCCCCGGCCGGCTGTAACGACTAGGCACCGGGATTCGATGTAGCAGAGGGACGGGATCGGGGTCGACGGCGGGAGTACGTCATGGGTGAACGGTGGTGGAGGCAGGCCACGCTGGCGACCGTCGCCGGGGCGACGCTGATGGTGGCATCCTTCTGCCTGGACGCCGGGGCTGCGACCGCCGGGGCACAAACCTCATCGGCGCAGGGGCCCCTGCCGACTCTGCCGACCTTGCCGAACCCGTCGCTGACCGTGTCGCTGCCACCGGTGAAGCCGCCGAAGGTGACGCTGCCGCCGATCAAGCCGCCGACGGTGAAGCCGCCGCCCGTCCCGTCGGCCACTGCGTCGACCCGACCGCCTGCGCCACCCGCGACTACTCCGCCCACCGCCGGCAAGCTACCGCGGGTGGGCGTCTCGGCCCCGGCCAGCAACGACGGGCCGATGGTGAGCCCCGGATCGGCCCCTGCGCTCACCGCTGGCGACCCGGGCGCCGACCTGTATCCGCAGCCGCCGGTGGACGCCGCCGTCACCCCACAGGCCCGTCAGGTCGCCGCGCTGAGCGACGTCCAGCACCGGATCCAGTACCTGGAGAACATTCTTGCTCGGACCCGCGATGACCTCGCCAGGGTGCAGCGCGGGCCGGACCCGGTGCTGCAACTGCTGACGTCTCTGACCGCCGGCGGGGATGCGGACGCGTCGCCCTTCGCCGTGGCGGACTCCGCGGATGTGGTGGACACCCCCACCGGTCGCGCTGTCGCCCTGTCCGGCGCGATCACCTCCGGCCAGGCCGAACTCGTCCGCCGCCGGACGGAGGAGGCGCGGCTGCGGCAGGAGATCAGCCGTCGCGTCCGCGCGGTGCCCGCCGTGGCGGCACCGGCCCGCACCGTCGCCACGGTCGGTGGGGGCCTGCTCGGGCGTCCATTGTCGGGCCGGCTCACCAGCAAGTACGGCACCCGTTTTGACCCGTACTACCACGTGTGGCAGTTGCACCCGGGAGTGGACCTCGCCGCCCCGATTGGTACCCCGATCCTCGCGGCGGCGGACGGCCGCGTGTCGCGCGCCGGCTGGTACGGCGGCTATGGCAACTACACCTGCATCGATCACGGCAGGGCTGACGGGC
Organism: Micromonospora sp. AMSO31t; assembly: GCF_008868175.1. Classification (GTDB taxonomy): domain Bacteria; phylum Actinomycetota; class Actinomycetes; order Mycobacteriales; family Micromonosporaceae; genus Micromonospora. Next base: position 2,914 of record NZ_WBKT01000001.1, on the reverse strand, counting down.
AGCGGCTGTCCACGTGCTACGGCCATCAGTCCAAATTGATGGTGTCGCCCGGTCAGCGCATCCGCGCTGGCCAGGTCATCGGGCTGGTCGGATCGACCGGTGCCTCCACGGGTCCCCACCTGCACTTCGAGGTACGTCTCGGCGGCCGTCCAGTCGATCCTCTACCTTGGATCTAACCCCAACCATCCTCTGGAGCGGGACGAGACGTCGTCGGCCGGGGCCAGGGCCACCGAAGGAACCGTCGAGGGTCTGGCGCGGCGCCGGCCGAGCCAGTGTGCAGTCCTGACGCGCTCGGCCGTTCCGACGAGCGCGAAGGCCACCGCGTCTTCAGGAACACCGACTTGCCGGCGCCGGACGGACCCACCAGCACCGAGACCTCACCAGCCGGCGGGGCAATGCTGTCGTCCGACCAAACCGCTTGGCCACCGAAGGACTTAGTCGGCCCCTGCACGGCGAATTCGGCGCCACCGACCCCTCCTCTCACCTGATTGCTACCTGACGTCGCGGCGGCACGCCCTCATGCAACAGCCCTTTTGGGTCTCGTCCGGTGACGCAAGGTGGGCTAGGCAAACTGGCTGACGTCTCGATAGCGTGCGGTTAACCGGCCGGTAACAAAGGTGGCTCACATCCCATGACCAGAGCGATCGAGCCAGAGCTCGTGCGCCGGGCCGCCGCGGGCGACCGGGCCGCGGCGGCGGCCCTGCTCGCCGACCTGCGGCCACGGCTCGTCCGCTACTGCCGGGCCCGGCTGGGCCGCATCGGCGGGGCGCACACCACGGCCGACGACGTCGCGCAGGAGGTGTGCCTGGCGGTGCTGAAGGCCCTTCCCCGCTACCGGGAGCAGGGAAAGCCGTTCTCGGCGTTCGTCTTCGCTGTCGCCGCGCACAAGGTCGCCGACGCCCAACGAGCGGCGGTGCGCGGCTCCACCGCCGCCATCACCGACACCTCACTGGAGCGACCGGACGCCGCGCCGGGGCCGGAGGAACAGGCTGTCGCGACGGATCTGGCCCGTCGACTATTTGTGCTGCTGCACCGCCTCCCGAACGTGCAACGGGAGATCATCACGCTGCGGGTGGCGGTCGGTCTCACCGCTGAGGAGGTCGGCACCATCCTCGGCATGTCGGCACCGGCCGTACGGGTGGCCCAGTCCCGAGCCCTCGCCCGACTCCGTGCCCTTGCCCGCGACGGACTCGGCGAGGTGGCGGCATGAGTGAGCGCTGGCCCGACGGTGGCGAGGACCCGGACCTCACCACCGTCGCCCACGACGACCTGCTCCTCGACGTGCTCGGAGGCGGCGGCGGATGGGAGGCCGACGTCGACGGCCTGACCGCGATGCTGGCCGCCTGGCGCGCCGACCTCACCGCCGACGAGGAGAACGCCGACATGACGGGCACCCATGGCCTACACAGCCGGACGGACGTCCACTATCCGGTCGACCGTGTTGGGGCCGATACCGCCTCCGGGCACTTCCCCGCCTCGGCCCCGTCGCGACCGTTCATGCGGCGAGCCCTGCGGCTGGCCGCCGCTGTGGCCGCAGCCCTCGTGCTGGTGACTGCGCTGGGGGTCGGCAGTCGCAACGCCGGGCCGAACAGTCCCCTCTGGCCGCTGACCAAGGTCCTGCACCCCGAGCGAGCGGACGTACGCGATGCCGAGCGCACCATTGCCCGCGCCCGCGCCGCCGTTGAGGCGCGACGGTTCGAGGAAGCCCGGCAGTTAATCGGTCAGGCCCAACAGGATCTGACCCGGATCACCGACGTGGCCGAGGCCGCCCGTCTGCGCGCCGACATCGACGCCGTCCTGGACCACCTGACCGCTCAGGCCAGTTGCCCCACCTTGCCCCAGTGCGCGTCCATCCCGACGCCGTCGCCAGTCACCTCGACCGCCAGCCCCCAAGCAACCCGCGGCCAGGCGCCGGGAACGACCACCTCGGCGCCGCGTCCGGCCGCACCCACCCCCTCATCCAACTCCCGCTCCAGACCCTTGCCGCCGACACCGGAACTTCCCCTGCCGCCGACGCCGACCCCATCTGTACTGCTGCCGCTTCCCACCGGAGATCTGGTGGAGTCCTGAGATCCGCGGCGGACTTCTACGCCCTCTCGGGGCGCCCGTTCGAGGACGGCTGCAGCCTCGGCTCGCTCGCGAGCGAGATCGTCAAGACCGATCTCGACGTACACGACCGGCTCGCGGAGGTGTTCGCGCAGTGGCGCGAGATCTTCCGCGTCGGGCTCGATCGCATGCGACAACTCGGCCGCATCGACGCGTCCGCCGACCCCGCGCGGCTCGCCGACATGTTCCTCGCGGCGTACCAAGGCGGCATGCTCCTCTCTCAGGTCGCCCGGGACATCGGCCCCCTGCAGGACGCGCTCTCTGCGGCGGTTGACCATCTGCGAACGTTCGTGACGTCTGACGACCAGCACATAGAGTGATGGGAGTCGTATAGAAGGGCAGGGGCCTTGTCGGAACGCTGGCTGTTAGCTCAGGTCAAGACATCGCAGGGCGTACCGGCATACTTGCCTGATGTCGAGGACCGCGCCCACCGACGGGCCACTGCGGCGCTAGTCGAACTGCTTTAGGGCCGTCACTCCAGTCGTACCGGATGGACGGCCTGACCGCGCTGGTTCAGCGGAGGGTGAGGGCTCGCGAGGCGGGACAACCGGCGGGGACCGCGGTCTGGACGCCGGTGACCGTGGCGGACTGCCCGGCGGGCAGGTCGGCGGCGTTGCCGCCGAGCAGGGCCCAGGTGGTGTCGCCGGTCCGCAGCAGCGTCCAGCCGTCGCGGTGCTCGACCGTGCCACGCAGGGCACGGTGGCCGCGTACCAGGTCGGTGGGCATGTCGGGATCGCCTCCGCGGGTGCGCGGCGCGGTCCGGTCAGCGGCTGCTGAGGACGCGTCGCCGTCGGAGGAGGGGCTGACG